>JBBQRI010000021.1:0-19664 GCA_038214915.1 Chthoniobacterales bacterium | reverse complement strand
AAGGCGCGAAAGACGCGCCTCGCTCGCGCCGATGATTTCGTCGTCGTATTTCCTGTGTGAAGATAGTTGTTTTTCATTTTGGATTCTCCTTTAAAAGAAATGTGCCAGCTCCGGTCTTGTATTCTCGTGCAGCCCGACCGGGGTAGTAAGGCTTCGGCGCGTAAAGCACACAGCTCTTGATTTGCTCAGTATTTAGTTTCGGAGCGTCAGCACTTAAACAGTCACGTCCGGACAAAATTGTCAGTCCGCAGAGTAAGACTAGATTCGCATTAGTCATGTATCGTCGGATCTAACTAGAATTAGGATGGCAATTTTTCATCTATTTCTGTCTCCATAGAGGGAGTGTCTGATAAAAGGCGGCAAGTTGGCAAGGTCTAAAGCGGTGAATGGCCGACAGGCAATGGCCTTTGCGGCCTGAGGAATCAAGACCGCAGTTTTCCACTACGGTGCGGCGCGTACATCGTGGGGTCTATTGGCAGAGAAATCGCGCTACGCTCGGACGGAGAATGCCACCTTCGGGATGGAGGAGTGCGACGCCTGCCGTTGCTCGGCGCCGGCGTGGGTTCGCGGCGAAGGTGAACTATGTTCTGCGTGGCGTTGGGTTGGGCGGAGAGTGCTTGTGCAAGGTTTTGGTCGTGTTGGCGTCGGATGCTGCGCTGTCGTTTGCGGTGCAGGTGCAAGTAGGTAGCGGAGACTTTCAGTGAGGTTATTAGATCGCGTTAACGGCAAGCTGGATGCCGAAATGTGTGGCGTTTGGGTTTGTGATCCGGATTTGCAGCACGGTTTCTCTGCAGCGGTCCCAGTTCGCGGAAAATCACTGTCGAAAAGCCAGGGATCGGGAAGATGTTCGGTCGGTCGTTTTCATCGGTGTGCTCCTGCGTTGGAGCGGCCTGCACACGACTCGAAATCGCGACCGCTTTGCGACCGATCTTCGACCAATGGGATTCTAACCCCGATCTTGGTGTATCGTGATTTTATATGACATATATTGTCTGATGTTGTTGAAGTCTGTTGCAGGCCAGTGGCCTTTGGGAATCAGACACCGCCCCTTTCGTAGGCCGAACCCTTGACGCTATCGCGCCCGGTGCTAGCATCCGCGAGTCTCGGTTTCTTATTTCGATGTCATGAAGATTTACTGCGGTGCTTTACTCGGGTGCGTAAGCCTTGGTTTTTGCGTGATGCTGGCCTGCGTCGAACTCGCAGGTGCAGCGCCACCGGAGATGTCGGGCAGCATTAAGGAAATGATGTCGGCCGACGAATTCAAGGCTGCAGGCTTGAATAAGCTCTCTGCAGACGAGATCCAGAGACTCGATGCCTGGCTCCAAGGTTACCGCCAGGTTACCGAACAGGCCGCCGAAAAGAAAGCTACGGCCCGTGCTTCGCGCACAAAAATGGACCTAATTGTGAGCCGCGTGGATGGAACCTTTAACGGATTGACCGGCAGGACTATCATTCGTTTGGAAGACGGTACTGTATGGAAACAGGCCAACGCGGACGACCGCTATCGCGCGCGAGTCACGGATCACCCCGCGGCTGCGGTGATTCACGGCGTTTTCGGCTATAAGATGCGGCTCGAAGGGACTCAGGAATTCTATGTCGATCCGGTGCGCGCTCCGTAACTGAATCAGCTTAACGGCTGCGTCGCGGCGTTTACGGTTAGCAATCGTCCCAACCCGAACTCGGCATGAATCAATCGCGCAGCGCGCTCCGCTTCTTTTTCGTCGATGATAACGGCAATTTTTATTTCCGAAGTCGAAACCATTTGAATATTGATACCGGCCCGTCCCAGACAGGCAAATAATCGTGCCGCGACGCCCGAATGGGAGCGCATTCCAATGCCCACGACGCTCAACTTGGCTACGCCGCTTGAGGTGTTTAAGCGTTTTGCGCCCAGCTCGCCTAGCACTGGCATAAGGATTGTGCGGGCGTTCTCCAGCTCGTCTTCGTGAATTGTGAACGAGATGTCGGTCGTCCCGTCGATCGACGCATTTTGCACGATCATATCAACAATAATGTGCGCTGCCCCGATATCGGAGAAGATCCGGGCGACAATTCCCGGCTTATCACGCGCTCCGGCAACGCTGAGCTTGGCTTGGTGCCGGTCGACACTGATCCCACGAATGAGGATGTCTTCCATGCTGGGCGTTTCTTCCCTTGTGACCGTCCCGGCAACTTCCTTAAAGCTCGATCGGACCTCGAATTCCACCCCGAATTTCTTGGCGAATTCCACCGCGCGGGGCTGCATCACTTTTGCACCACTTCCGGCCATCTCAAGCAGTTCGTCATAAGCAATTTCGGAGACTTTTTCCGCGTCTTTGACAATTCTGGGATCACACGTGAAAACGCCATCCACATCGGTGAAAATCTGGCAGGCGTTGGCATTCAACGCGCCCGCCAGCGCAATCGCCGTCAGGTCTGATCCGCCACGGCCAAGCGTGGTTGTTTCTCCTTCCGGGGTCTGGCCCTGAAACCCGGCCACGATAACGACGTAATCGTCCGCGAGCAGCTCGTGGATCTGCTTTGGACTGATGTTCGCGATGCGGGCACGCGTGTGATTGCGGTCGGTTAAGATTCCCGCTTGCGCGCCGGTCAGTGAGATTGCCGTTCCGCCCAACGCGTTCACTGCCATCGCGGTTAAGGCTGCGGCGGCCTGTTCGCCGGTGGAAAGCAGAATGTCGAGCTCGCGCTTCGTTGGCTGCGGCGCGACGGCGTGTCCCAGCCGGAGCAACTCATCAGTGACTCCGGCCATTGCGGAGACTACTGCTACCACCCGGCAGCCTTGGCGCTGCGTCTCGAGGATTCGCTGCGCCACGTGACAAATTCGCTCCGGTGTTCCAACGGAAGTGCCGCCATATTTTTGAACCACCACGCGCATGTTGAGATGGAGATTAATCGGAACGAAACACGAACTGCGATTCTTTTCGAGATTGGCTAAAGCTCAATTGCGCGTCGAACCTCCGCAACCGTGGCGGCGATCGGCTTCAATTCACTCATTTGTCCAATAATCACATCGGGGTCCTTCAAGCCGTGTCCAGTGACGGTGCAAACGATCCGGCTAGCTTCGGGAATTTTTTGGCACGAGTACGCGGCATCGGCTGAATCGCAGCACTTGAAAAAACCAGCGATCGACGCCGCGCTGGCTGGCTCGACAAAAATTCCTTCGTGCTGTGCCAGCCACCTCTGCGCTGCCAGAATGTCCTCATCGCTGACTACATCGATCGCGCCGTGAGATTCAACGATAGCCGCGCGCGCCTGTTGCCAGCTCGCTGGATTTCCGATTCGAATCGCTGAGGCGATCGTTTCCGGTTTATCGACTATGCGGTCGTAGAAAATCGGTGCCGCGCCAATCGCCTGGAAGCCAACCATCGCCGGCAATGTTGTTAATGTTTTGCGCGAGAGATATTCCCGATAGCCGGCCCAGTACGCGGTGATGTTCCCGGCATTGCCTACCGGCAACAAATGAAAATCGGGCGCATCGCCCAGTTCATCGACAATTTCAAATGCGGCCGTCTTCTGTCCTGCGATCCGGTCCGGATTAATGGAATTCACTATTGTAAAATCGTCGGTCTCGCAGAGTTCGCGCACGATTCGCAGCGCGTCATCGAAGTTGCCGTCAATCGCGACGATTTTCGCTCCATAAGCAAAAGCCTGAAGCAATTTTCCGGTCGCAATTTTTCCCGCAGGCAAAATCACAACGCATGAAATCCCTGCGCGCGCCGCGTACGCAGCTGCTGAAGCTGAAGTGTTCCCGGTCGACGCGCAGATGAGCGCGGTTGTGTCGCATTCCATTGCTTTAGACACAGCCACAGTCATCCCGCGATCCTTGAACGACCCCGTGGGATTAACTCCTTCGTTCTTCACGAAAACTTTGCAGCCGCGACCGATGCGTTCGCTCAATCGCGAAGAGTAAATCAGCGGCGTGTTCCCCTCGCCCAGAGAAATGATCGGCGTGGCGGGCGAGACTGGGAGAAATTCACGGTAACGTTCGATCACTCCCCCGCCCCGCTGTGATTTTGTTGTTGTCGAATGCATCAACTTTTCTTATGCGAGGCAAGTCCGCGCGATTGTCGATCAAGAAGCGACGTGTAAAATCAACCGTATGCCTGTCCTTAGCAAAGACGATAAGCTGCGGCTCTTAAGGATCATTCTGGAGAGCCGGCACGCGGATTTGCGCGAACAGAATTTGATTCGTCAGGGCAAGGGACATTTTCACGTCTCCGGGATGGGCCACGAAGCGCTGGCGGCGGTCTCAATCCAGATGGAGAGCGACGATTACGTCGTTTCATATTATCGTGACCGCGGCCTCGTGCTTGGGCGCGGCATGACCACTCGCCAACTCGGCTTGGAATATTTTGCAAAACGCAACACTGGCAGCGGCGGGCGGCAAATGCCCTCCCATTACAGCGACGCAGATCTGCACATTTGGAGCGTGCCCACGCCAACTGGTTCACAGCTTCTTCCTGCGTGCGGCATCGCTTGGGGCATTAAGCTGGATGCAAAGAAAAATGTTGTTGTCACTACAATAGGTGACGCTGCGACGCGCCAGGGAGATTTTTTTGAGGCAATCTGTTTCGCGAAAGAAAAAAAACTTCCTGTGCTCTTTCTTGTCGAGGACAACGCCTACGGCATCAGCATGCCTACGAGGAAAACGAACCCACTCGCGTTGGATATTCTCGAGCGGGAGAACTGGCGCCACATCGAAGGACAAGACGTCCAGCAGGTTTACGATGCGACGGCTGAAGCGTTCGAGAAAATTCGCGCCGGCGGTGGACCGTTCTTTTTCTGGATTAAGATGGAACGCCTTTCAAGTCACACCAGCTCCGACGATCAGAAACTTTACCGGACGGCTAAGGAACTGCAGTACCTGGAAAAGTCCGATCCCCTCAGGTCCTGGAAGGATCGACTCATTAAAGAAGGCGTAATCACACAAAAAGATTACGGGGAACTGGATAACGAGATTAAGGAGCGCGTTCGGCGTGAATATGCCGAGGCGGAAAAAGCTGAAGATCCTTCGCCTAACGAGCTTCTTGCCAATGTCACAAAACCGCCGCCGAAGATCGAAAAAGAAATCCTTCCTCCCGGCAAATACCGGATCGGAGACACCGTGAACAAGACTCTGCGTGCCGGCATTGAAGAAGATTCGCAGCGTATCCTCTTCGGCGAGGACATCGAAGATCCAAAAGGCGGCGTGTTCCGCCTGACGCAGAAGCTTTCATCTGAATTCCCGAAGCAAGTTTTCAATTCACCGCTCGCTGAATCCACGATTCTCGGTGTCGCATGCGGACTGGCTGCGTACGGGAAACGGCCGGTGTTCGAGGTGCAATTCATCGATTTCATTTATCCCGGCTTCAATCAGCTTGTGACCAACATCTCGACTCTGCGGTGGCGATCCTTTGGGAATTGGAAATGTCCGGCAGTGATTTATGCGCCGTATGGCGCCTATCTGCCTGGTGGCAGTTTGTGGCACAGTCAGGCAAACGAATCGGCGTTTGCCCATTATCCCGGTCTGAGCGTTGTGATTCCAAGCACGCCTGCCGACGCCGCTGGATTGCTCTGGACGGCGATGCATGCAGAGGACCCCGTGATTTTTCTCGTTGCCAAGCATCTGCTTTGGGCCGAGCACGAATACACGAAGCCAATCCGCGCGGTTCCGCTGGGCAAAGCGCGCAACGTGCACGATGGCTCTGATGTCACCTTGGTGGCGTGGGGCAATACAGTTGAGAAATCGCTCGAAGCTCTCAACAAAATCGGCAATGAGGTCAGCGTCGAACTAATCGATCTTCGCTCAATCGTGCCTTGGGATGCGGCCGCGATTGAAGAATCGGTGGGCAAAACGCGCAGGCTGGTTGTGGTTCAGGAGGACACGGAAAATTGCAGCGTGGGTCAGATGATTATCTCTCATGTGACTGGCAACCCCGGGCTTTGGAACGAATTGCTCAGCCCACCCATTCTCGTCAGCAAACCCAATGTAGTAATCGGTTACAATCCAATCTATGAATACGCGGCATTGCCCGACGTGGAGCGAATCGTAACGGCAATCAGGAGCTCGATTTCAACCAGACATGAGCGCGCACCTGTAGCCGGAATCGGTGATTCCGGCCGAGCTGTACCAAAACCCGAAGTTGCCGTGCCTAGATCTCCGATTTCGGCTACAACAGAAACTACTGAACAACGCGTCCAAAGCATCACCGTCCCTGTAATGGGCGAAGGAATTCGGAATGCGAAAATAGTTTCGCTTCTTAAAAAGCCTGGAGAACAGATTCAGCTGGATGACGAATTGTGCGAGGTCGAAACGGATAAGGCCGTTTATCCGATTCAATCATCATTCGCCGGAGTGATGGGTGAATGGAAAACCAAGATCGGCGATACGGTCGAGATCGGGCAGGAATTGGGCACGATTGTTACGAACGAACCAGCGTCCGCGGAACAGTTTGATGCAGCGGCAAAAGAATCGTCACGTCGAGGGGCTGTAGCGGCAGGCGTATCGGCTGCAGAGCCTGAGGACCGCGAGCGACACGCCTGCCAGAATAATATCGAGCCTGCGCTTTCGCCGACCCTTACGCGCAAACTGAATCGTGTTATTCCTGCCAATCTCCAAATCGACGCACTGTGGGACGCAATTCAGAAAACACGCCAGGCGGTGAAAAAGACAGACCGCGAGCAGGCTCCATCCCCTTCCATGATGATTGCGTGGGCGGTCGTGCGCGCGATGGAAAAACATCCGCCGTTTCGCCGGTTGATTCTCGAAGACGATCAGATCGTGCAGAATGATGATTTCGACCTGGGTGTTGCCGTCGCGCTGGAAGGAGATCGCCTCGCAACAGCCGTGATCACAACTGCAAATCAAAAGAGCTGGCCGGAGTTCGTCAGTACCTACAATGACACAGTCGCCGCTACACGCGGGGGTCGCGTTGACGCCATGAACGCGCCGGTCGTGATCACGAGTCTCGGCGCATTTGAAGTGAAAGCCGGCGCGCCGATTGTTGTGCCTCCGTCAGTCGGTACGCTGTTCGTTGGAACCGCGCACCGCGAATTAATTTCGAACAAAAACAAGAACGAAAGCGCTGAAGTCATTACGCTTTCGCTGACATTCGATCATCGGGTCGTAAACGGCGCTGGTGCAGCAGCGTTCGCAAACGAGATCAAGAAACAAATCGAAAAATTCAAAATCCCGTCTGCAAACATGCCCACCGCGATCGCAGACAAGCGCTAAGTATTTTTCTCGGCTGCGTTCAACCTTCTGTTGCGCGGCCGCTGGCGCGGGCGAATTAACCACCCTACAATTCTTTGCGCGCGCCATGACTACCGCGAACAAGATCACTGTTGTTCGGATCCTGATGATCCCGGCTTTCGTCACAATGGCGATTTACTATGGCGAAAGCGTTATACGCGGCCAGCCACTCGAATGGCAGCGGTTCGCAGCCGTCGTAATTTTCATCCTAGCTGCAGTAAGCGACGGACTCGACGGTTACGTGGCACGCCATTACAACCAGCGCAGCAAACTCGGAGTCATTCTCGATCCCATTGCTGACAAGGGGTTGTTGCTAAGCGGCATTATCACGTTAAGCCTAACGAGCTGGAGCGAGATTGAACCGGAGAGCGGAAAATTCCCGGTTTGGTTTCCGGTGCTCGTAATTTCGCGCGACGCTATTCTTCTGGTCGGGACGCTTGTCCTGTATTTGCTCAACGGAAAAGTGCACATAAAGCCACATTGGACGGGAAAGATTGCGACGGTTTTACAGATGGTGGCCATCGGATGGGTGATGCTGCAACTGCGTATCATCCCCCTGTTCTACGTTGTGCTTGCAGCCGGAGCGTTCACATTGATTTCAGGGATCCTTTACGTTACAGACGGCGTGCGTCAGTTGCAGGCCGAAGGCCACGCGCATCCGACGAAACCCTAGATGTCGGCTGCTTTGGTAAATGAGGACTACACGCTGCCCAACGTGGCGATTGTCGGACGGCCGAATGTAGGCAAGTCCGCGCTGTTCAACCGTCTTGTTCGGCGGAAAATTGCGATTGTTCATGATCAACCCGGCATCACGCGCGACCGGCTTTCGGCAACCTGCACTCGCGGCGAGCGGCCGTTCACACTTTGGGACACCGGCGGGATTTTCGGCACAGGCGAATCCGAACTGACCCAGCAGGTACGCCACGCCGCCGAAAATGCCCTGCGCGAGAGTGACCTTCTCCTTTTCGTTGTCGACGGAAAGGAAGGTTTGTCGCCAGTGGATGCGGAACTGGCGCGGATGCTGCGCAAATCGCAAAAACCAGTGGTATTGGTGATTAATAAAATAGATACCGAGAAGCACGAGCTGTTGGCGGCAGAATTCGATTCGTTAGGTTTCAAAAAAATAATTTCGGTCAGCGCAGAACATGATCGTGGAATTTCAGAATTGCTGGACGCAATCGCACTGCAACTCCCCTCGCCTGCTAACATCGAACATCCAACACTTGTCAGCCGTAGCCTCGGCGATGGCGGATCGAAGGTTGAGGGTCCAACCGCGATCGCGATCGTAGGCCGGCCCAATGTTGGTAAATCTTCGCTTATCAACTCTATCGTGCACGGTGAACGCACGATTGTGAGCGAGCTGCCCGGCACAACACGCGACGCCATCGACATAGTTTACAAACGCGACGGCTTGAAGTTCGTTTTCATCGACACTGCCGGAATTCGCCGCCGAGGGAAAGTTTCCAGCTCGGCTGAGGTTTTCAGCGTAATGCGTGCCGAACGCAGCATTCGCCGCGCGGATGTTTGCATTCTCGTTATCGACCTCACAAATGGCGTGACGGCCCAGGACAAACGAATCGCCGGACTGATTCAAAAGGCGCGAAAACCAGCCATCATCATCTTGAACAAATGGGACTTGGTTAAGCCGAGACGCCGGGAAAAGCAGTCGAGCAAGGAACTAATCGAGGAGACGCGCTCGAGTATTTTCTTCCTCAAATACGCGCCGGTGTTGATCACGTCTGCGTCAACCGGCGAAAATGTCGATGGGCTTTTTGCTAAGATCCACAAAGTCCAAAATGCGGCGCGGAAGCGCATCGGCACAGGAGTTCTCAACCGCTTACTAGGTCAGGCGTTTGAAGCGAATCCACCTCCATTGGTCAAAGGCCACCGGCTGAAGTTGTTTTACGCGACGCAACCAAGGAACGGCGGTGTCCAGTCCGCCGAAGGATCGCTTGGACAAGGGCCCTCCTTTAACCAATCCCGACGCAATCTCGCACCGCCGGAGTTCGTCCTGTTCGTAAATGATCCTCAGTTGGCGACCGAAGCGTATCGCCGTTACCTCGAAGCTCGCATCCGCCAAGCTGAACCATATCCCGGGCTGCCGATCATTTTAACGCTGCGTGCCCGCGCTCAAAAGGGATCCGCGCCGTCCCGCCATTCGAATGCTCGCCGAAAGCACTAGCTAGCTGGCAGTTGATCTCGCTTTGATCGAACATTCTCGCTGCCAAAATGTCTGAGCAGACCGTATGAAATCGACGCAGGAAATTACGCAGGAAGTACGAGAGCTGGGCCAGTGGATTCCAGCGCTCCGGCAACAGGTCGGGCACGTTGTGATCGGGCAGAAGTATTTGGTGGATCGTCTTTTGCTGGGACTGCTGGCCAACGGTCATCTTCTGCTCGAAGGCGTTCCCGGGTTGGCCAAGACGCTCACTGTTAAGACAATGGCCGCAGGCATTCAAACCGGCTTCCAGCGATTGCAATTCACGCCCGATTTGTTGCCGGCAGATTTAGTCGGAACGCTCATCTATAATCCGCGCACCGGCGAATTCACCACCAAGCTTGGACCAATCTTTTCGAATTTGATTCTGGCCGACGAAATCAATCGCGCGCCCGCCAAAGTTCAGAGCGCGTTGCTGGAAGCGATGCAGGAACGGCAGGTCACCATCGGCGAACAAACTTATCCGCTCCCCGATCCGTTCCTGGTTCTTGCCACTCAAAACCCAATCGAACAGGAAGGCACCTACCAACTGCCTGAGGCGCAACTTGATCGTTTCATGTTCAAGTTGAACATCGGGTACCCAACAAAACGCGAGGAACGAAGCATCCTCGATCTGATGGCGACTTCGGCACCGGATTTGCGAGTGGATCCTGTCGTCGATCCGAAGCAAATCATCGCCGCACGCGACGTCGTTAATAACATCTACATCGACGATCGCGTGAAAGATTACATTGTTGACGTGGTCTGGGCGACGCGCGAGCCCAGCGCCTACAATCTGCGGCTGGAAGGACTGATTCGCTACGGAGCTTCGCCGCGCGCCACCATTTATCTCGCACTCAGTGCGCGCGCCCACGCGTTCCTGAACGGCCGCGGCTACGTCACGCCGCAGGACGTAAAGAGCATCGGTCCCGATGTGTTGCGTCACCGCATCATTGTCAGCTATGAAGCCGAGGCTGAGGCAGTGACGAGTGAGACCATCGTCGAACGAATTTTTGCCGGGCTGCCTGTGCCGTGATGCCGTCCCGCCCATCTACTCCTCTCAAATCCGCGGGATCCGCTCGGGATGACGAGCGGGCTGAGAAAACAACCGAGATTCTCAAGAAAATCAGAACACTTGAGATCAAAACCCGCGGTCTGGTCGAAACCGCGTTCGCCGGCAATTACCACAGCGTTTTCAAAGGACGCGGAATGAATTTTGAAGACGTGCGCGAGTATCAGCCTGGCGACGAAATTCGCGCGATCGATTGGAACGTCACTGCGCGGATGGGCAGCGCCTTCGTGAAAAAATTCACCGAGGAACGCGAGTTGACAGTGATGCTGGTCGTGGATGTGAGCGCTTCCGGAAATTTTGGCAGCACTACGCAATCGAAACGCGAGCTCGCTGCCGGGGTTGCCTGTCTCCTCGCGTTCAGCGCGATTCGAAACAACGACAAGGTGGGCCTGTTACTGTTCACCGACCGCGTCGAGCTTTTCATTCCGCCGAAGAAGGGTCGTTCGCACACGCTGCGTATCATTCGAGAAATTCTGTTTTTTGAACCACAGGGACGTGGCACGGAGCCCCGACTGGCACTTGATTATCTCAACAAAATTGTGACTCGCCGCGCGGTTGTATTTTTCATCTCGGATTTTCAAGCGCCGGATTTCTCGCGGGCGCTCGCGGTGAGCGGGCGGCGGCATGATTTCATAGCAATTCAGATCCAGGACGAACGCGAAAGATCGCTTCCAAACGTCGGCATCATTACCCTGGAGGATGCCGAGACGGGCGAACAGATCGAGATCAATACGGCAGATCGCAAGACGCGAACTGTTTTTACAGATCTCGTCACCGGATTCGAAACGGAGCTTTCACGCACGCTGCGGCGGAACAATGTTGATACGATCACGCTGCAAACCGGAAGGGATTATCTGCCGGCGCTGCGCTCGTTTTTTAAACAACGCGAACGCCGCCTCGGGGTTCGATAAGCAGTGTCGGATTACTGGGTGCTGGAGTAACGAAATGAATTCCTATTTCAAAAAACCAATACTCCATTACTCGATTACTCCCGCATTGTTCGTGCTCGCTGAAGAGTTCCATGATATCGCCCCTCCGGTGGATTATTCGTTGATTCCTCCATGGCTTGTTTTTGTGATCGCATTTGTCGTCCTCTCACTGCTCGGTTTGGTTGTGTGGTGGTTTGCGCAGCGGCGGAAACCAGAATTGCCGCCTAAGAAGCCACGCGAAATCGCGCTCGAAGAACTCGAACAAATTCAGGGCGAAATTGAGAGAATGAACCCATATCAGTTCAGTATTCGTGTTTCCGACATTCTGAGGCGTTACGTGGCGCAGCAGTACGGGCTGCCGGCAACGCGACAAACTTCCATAGAGTTTCTGACCGCGGCGGCAAAGGCGCCTTCGTTTTCCGCCGATGACAAATCCTTGCTCGAAGATTTTTTGAACCGCTGCGATCTCATTAAATTCGCGAAGTACGAAGCGACAACCTCGGACAGCGAATTGTTGCTAGAAGAAGCGCTCCGGTTTGTGAAAGGCAGGCAACTTGCGGCTGTTTGATCCATCCCGCAGCAGCGGGAGACTCCGCTCAACATGACAAATTTATTTGATTGGTTTCGAGGGAACAGCGCGTTGACGTTTGCGCGTCCCTGGCTGCTGCTTTTACTGCTGGCGATACCGTTGCTCGCGTGGTTGCGAGGAAAAAGCGGGCCCGCTGCAGCGCTCACATATTCGTCGACAGCGAGTCTGCGAGCGATCGGGAGACAGAGCGCGGCGCGAGCGGGTAAAATCCTGCGGGCACTACTGCTTCTAACACTGACTTTCTTCGTGGTTGCTCTGGCGCGTCCTCAACTCGGCAAAAGCCTCACGCAGATCGAGGCGAGCGGAATCGATATCATGCTCGTGCTGGACGTTTCCGGCTCGATGCTGACGAAAGATTTTACAATCGGCGGCCAGGAAGCGACACGCGTGGACGCGATCCGCGAGGTCACGCAGAAATTCATCGAAGCTCGTCCAAATGATCGCATAGGCATCATTGCGTTTGCCGGTCGTCCGTATGTCGTGAGCCCCATGACACTCGATCACGATTGGCTTTTGCAAAATCTGGATCGAGTAAAGATCGGGCTCGTCGAAGACGGCACTGCGATTGGGTCAGCCATGGCATCAGCTTCAAATCGGCTAAATGATAAACGTTCAAAGAGTCATGTACTCGTTTTGTTGACGGATGGTGAAAATAACGCCGGCAAGATTCCGCCGAACACTGCCGCCGAGGCAGTGAAGGCATTAAAGCTTCACTTCTACGCGATCGGCGCCGGAATAAATGGAGTCGCGCCGGCGCCTATCTTCACCAGTCGCGGGCCGTTGACCGACGCATTGGGAAACATCCTCTACGAAAATCAGCGCGTACAATTTAATGAAACCGGTTTGAGGGAGGTCGCGAAAATCGCCGACGGCAAATTTTTCCGGGCCACCGACACTGAATCGCTCGAACAAATTTTTAACGACATCGACAAGCTGGAGAAATCGACGGTAAGCGTGAAAAAATATCAGCAATACCGCGATCTCTTTCCGCTGTGTCTGATGGGTGGGTGCGGGCTTTTGGTGGCGCAAATGCTTTTGTCCCAAACGATTTGGAAAAAATTGCCATGACCTTTGGCGCACGAGAATGGCTTTGGGGATTGTTGCTTATCCCGCTCTTGATTGCACTTTTCATGCGCGCGGAACATCGCGGACTGCAACGGCTGCAGCAGTTTGTTTCCGCGCGCCTGCTGCCGCAGCTCGCCGGAACGGTCAATCGGCGGCGTATCATAAGATTTGGTTTGCTATTACTTGGACTTGCGTTGGCGATCGGCAGTCTGGCGCAACCGCGCTGGGGTTACACCTTTGAGGACGTAAAGCGCAAAGGACTGGATTTGCTGGTCGCTGTGGACACGTCGCGCAGCATGTTGTCTAACGACGTCCAGCCAAATCGACTCGACCGCGTCAAACTGGCGATTCAGGATTTGATCGACGAACTACAAGGCGACCGCGTTGGTCTGATTGCCTTTGCCGGACGGGCTTTTTTGCAAGCGCCGCTTACGATTGATTACGACGCCGTGATCGAGGCGGTCAACGATCTCGACACAAAAACCATTCCCGAAGGCGGCACCAACATCTCGAGCGCTATTACGCTTGCCACGCAGAGCTTCGGCAAAAGCGCCATGGGAAATCGCGCGCTGATCATATTCACCGATGGCGAAGAATTAAGCGGCGATGCGGTGAAAATGGCGAAAGCTGCGGCCGACGCGGGAGTGCGAATTTTCACTATTGGCGTCGGAACGCCGCAAGGTTCATTGATTCCGGTCACCAGCGACAACGGCGAGACAAGCTTCGTAAAGGATTCAGCTGGGCAAGTCGTTAAATCAAAACTGGACGACAAACGTTTGCGCGAAGTGGCGGAGGCGACGGGTGGATTCTATCTACATTTGGAAAACGGACCGCGCACGATGCAGCAGGTTCAGAGTGAAGGCTTGGCAAAGATGCAGGCCGCTGAGATGGACGTGCGTTTGTCTCGCCGACCAATTGAACGTTACGAGTGGCCGCTCGGCGGCGCGTTGATTGCTCTCGCGTTGTCAATCCTGATTCCGGAGCGGAAACGCGTGCATGAGCGAGCCCACGTTCCTGCGCCTGCCCGCAAAGCCGCGCAGAGCCTGGCAGGCGGGCCTGCCAAAGCTGCGGGCGCTGCCGTAGCTATCCTGATGTTGCTCTGCTCATCTGCATTCGCGACGGCGCCGGGAATCAATGCGTACCAGCAAGGCAAATTCGAAAATGCTTACAAAGAATTTCAGGAAACGTTGAAATCGCATCCGCAATCCCGCGCGGAAGAGAAACTCCAGTTCGATTCAGGCGCGGCTGCTTACAAACTGAAGGATTACAATAAGGCGTTGGAATCATTCAGTCAGGCATTGCTTACGCCTGATACCGGTTTGCAGACCAAGGGTCATTACAATCTCGGCAACACCCTCTATCAACGCGGCGAAATGCAGAAAACCGAC
The DNA here is from genome assembly GCA_038214915.1 of Chthoniobacterales bacterium. GTDB lineage: Bacteria > Verrucomicrobiota > Verrucomicrobiia > Chthoniobacterales > UBA10450 > Udaeobacter. Next base: position 5,193 of record JBBQRI010000021.1, on the reverse strand, counting down.
GACAAGAAACTCAGCGACTGGACAAATGCGCTCGATCATTACGAGCAAACCTTAAAGCTGGAGCCGCAAAACAAAGAGGCGAAGGAGAATTACGAATACGTCAAAAAGAAGATCGACGAGTTAAAAAACAAAAAGGAACAGCAACAACCCTCCCCTTCCCCGACGCCACCGCAAAAGGACAAACAGAACAAGCAAGATCAGCAGCAAAAACAGCAGAACCAACAGAACCAGGACCAGCAGCAACAACAGAAGGATCAGCAGCAGAAGGATCAGCAACAGCAGCAGCAGCAGCAGCAAAACCAGAACCAGCAGGATCAAAAGGATCAGCAGCAGGCACAAAACCAGCAGTCGGCAGACAAATCGGGCAGCGACAAAGACAAAAAAGAACAACAGCAAAAAGACCAGTCTCAGGCGAAAAACGAACCGCAAAAGAAACAGCAGCAACAGCCCGGCGAGAGTCCATCTCCCTCGCCCGGCGCAGAAAAGCAGCAAGACAATCAGCCTTCGCCTTCGCCGAGCCAACGACAGGCTGAACAATCACCAAGTCCGGGCAAAGGAGAAAACGAAATGCCCTCGCCGTCACCGGGAGAAGGCGAAGAGGAAAACGCCTCCCCTACCCCCGCGGAATCGCCGCAAAAGAAATTTGCCGGCGAAGTCAAAGGCGCCGGAGGCGATAACTCACAAAAGCCCGCCGATAAGAACGAACAAGTGGCGGAGCCTGAACAGGAGAAAGAAGGCCAGATGAGCGAACGGCAGGCGCTGGCGCTGCTTGAATCTATGAAAGATGAAGAGGCGCGGGTCCGACTTGATGAACGCAAAGTAAAGCGTCATGTCTATAACGACTGGTAGGGATTGATGGTTGATAGTTGAACGGGAAATCTCATGCATTGCCGAATCATCCTCGCGCTATTCGCTGTAATCGGGATCGCACAGATTGCGCGTGCTGATCCGCCCAGTGTCACGGCAGTCTTGAGCAACTCGGAGGCAACTGTCGGTGAAACCGTGGAGTTACAAATTAAGGTGGTGGGTCCCGGTGATGCGCAACCCCCGGAAGAAATTTCGATCGACGGTTTAGAGATTCATTCCACCGGAACCTCGCGACAATTCGAAATACACAACTTCTCGACCAATTCGAGCGTGACTTACAACTACACGATCCTGCCGCTCAAAGCAGGACGGTTCACGATTCCACCGCAAACAGTTCGCGCCGGCGGGAAGATCCTGAGGACGCCGCAACTCGCGTTAAACGTTGCAGATGCGCCCGGTCAACAGACGACGACGCGGCCTGGTCGTAGCAGTCAGAGCCAGTCCACTAACGCAGGCGATCTGATTTTCGCTGAATTGATCGTGCCGAAGAAGACCGCATACGTCGGCGAGATTGTTCCGGTCCAAATTAGAATGGGATTTGATGCGCGTGTTCATCCCAGGTTGACCGAGCCGCCTGACATCACCGGGCAAGGATTTACCGCACAGAAATTGCAACAGTCGTCACAAAATTTGGAGACCATTAACGGCAGACCTTTCGAAGTAGTGACATTCAAAACCGCGATTGCGGCGGCGCGAGCAGGCAAATTTGAAATCGGGCCCGTCAAAGCAAAGGCGCAGGTGGTCGTTCCGCGAAGACGAAACGCGCCGCGTTCGCGTTCGCCCTTCGATCTATTCGATCTCGACGATCCGTTTTCGGATCCCTTTTTCTCGAACCCATTTGCACAGTTAGGCGAACGTCGCGACATCCAAATCAGCAGTGACCCTGTGGCGCTTGAAGTAAAACCGCTGCCACCAAATGCGCCGCCCAGTTTCTCCGGAGCGATTGGAAGCTTTACCATGGCAACCGATGCCAAGCCGAAGAGCGTGCAGGTAGGTGATCCGATCACAGTCACAACAACAATCTCCGGGCGCGGCAATTTCGATCGGGTGAATGCGCCGTTGCTCGAGGATGACCGCGGCTGGCATAAATATCCACCGTCTTCCAAGTTCAAACAGGACGATGAAGTTGGCATCAGCGGCACAAAGACATTCGAGATGGTGGTTTCGCCTAACGAGAATAAGCAAAATCTGCCAGTGCTCGCATTTTCGTACTTCGAGCCGGCAAAAGAGCAATATGTGACGCTGCACAGCGAACCGATGGCAATCACTGTTCAGGGCGGTGCACCTGCACCGAACGTGGCCGCCCAGCCACCGTCTTCCTCTCCGGCTACGGCAGCCCGGGGCCGTGCCCCGGTTCCCGATTCAACTAAGCCGCAGGACATTCTCTATCAACTCACCGAGCCATCGCGAACGGTGAAATCATTCGAGCCGCTTTATACACGTCGCGGTTTCTGGGCGGCGCAATCATTACCATTGGCGGCGCTGCTCGTTTTCGCGGGTTGGAAGATTCGGCGAAGGAGATTGGACGATCGCGAGGCACGCCGCATCGGTGCTTTGCAACATGAAGCAGCCGAGCTGATGCACAAGTTGCGCCGTGATGATGCGTCCCCACGAGAATATTATGCCGAAGCCTCGCGAGTTGTTCGGTTGAAAGCCGCGCTCGCCTCGCGTAACCGCGGCATCGACCCAAACGCTGTGGACGCGGAAACCGCAGCGGAAACCTTCAAGCTTGATACTGATTCGCGCGACAGGCTTCGCCGTTTGTTCGAGCAAAACGACGAATGGCAATACAGCGGAACGCACAACGGCCCGGGAAGAATCTCCCCGGAAAACCGGCACGATGTACTGGAGCTGATTGAAAATCTAAAATGAAGAGCCGCACTTATTTGATTGCACTTCTTTTCTGCGCGGGTTCGGCTGCATCGGCGATTGCCCAATCGGACGCTGGATTTGCAAGAGCGAACCAGGAATATGCCCAGGGAAATTTTAAAGAAGCGATCGTCAGTTACGAGGCGCTGGTTCGCGCAGATCAGTGGAACGCAAATCTGTTTTACGATCTTGGCAACGCGTATTTTCGCACACGCGATTTTGGTCGCGCGATTCTGAATTACGAACGCGCCCTAGCCTTGGAGCAACATCATCCGGAGGCAATGGCTAATTTGCAGATTGCCCGTGACGAATCGCGCGCGCTGGAGCTGCAACCGACCAGATTGGAGCGTTACCTCCAATTCGCGACCACCAATCAGTACAGCATCGCTGCGGCAATTGCTTTCTGGCTGGGAATGTTTGGCATCGTGGCGATGATTTTCGCGCGTCGCCGATCCGCTGCGCTGGTGTCATTATCAGTTTTGTGCCTGCTCGTATGCGCTGTGGCTGTCTGGACGATTCACACACTCGACAATAGCAGCAAAGGACGCGCGCTCGCCATCGTGACCGGAACCGACGTCCAGGCGCGCCTCGCCACAGCGGACACAGCCAACAGTGTTCTCGCGTTGCCGGCTGGCAGCGAAATCAAAATTCTAAGTACGCGCGGCGATTGGATGTACGCCGCGCTGCCGAATGACCTGCGCGGCTGGATTCAGACCAAGTACGCCGAGCAAGTGCGGCTGTAACAGTTTCTATAGGGCGTCTGTGCCAGACGCCCAGTTCACGCTGAACGAACAAGAGGCGTCTGACACAGACGTCCTGCAACTCTGCCTGGCATCATGATTTGCGGGGGCCCTGAATCGCCGTTAGAGAAATTATATGAATCCGCAGATGGAGATCGGCACCGATGAGAAGGCCCTCCATATCAATTTGGATTCAGCGAAGTATGGCACCTTCGCTGAAATTGGCGCGGGACAGGAGGTAGCGCGCAGATTCTTTCGCGTGGGCGGGGCATCCGGCACAATCGCCAAGACCATGTCTGCCTATGACATGACATTCAGCGACGCCATTTACGGACCGGCCGACCGCTACGTTAGTCGTGTGCGGCTCCAGACAATGCTGGATCATGAATTTGATCTTCTGATCGAACGACTGGATGGACAATTCGGCGCCGAGAAAACGTTCTTTGTCTTCGCCGATACCGTCGCGGCGCGCAGTTTCAAAGAGCGTAATGAATCACATGGCTGGCTGGGCGTGCGGTTTCAATCCCAACCCCGGGGGCAACCAAGCCAGATCATTATCCACGTTCGGTTACTCGACGAAGCAAACGTCGACCAACAAGAAGCTCTAGGGTTCATCGGGGTGAATCTTCTCCACGGCGCGTTTTACTGTCGGCAACCGGAAAAACTGATTTCGTCACTTCAGGAAAATCTCCCACCGGGACGAATCGCAGTGGACATGATCAAATTTTCCGGGCCTCTCTTTCAAAGCGTTGATAATCGATTGATGAGTTTGCAGTTAGTCAGCCAGGGCCTGACAGATGCAGTGATGTTCAAGGCGGATGGCGAGACCGTTCAACCTGCCGAAGTTTTTTACAAAAAAGCGATCCTGGTCGAGCGCGGGAGTTTTCGACCTGTCACGTACGCCACCAACGACATGCTGGATGGCGCGCGACGCGTTTTTCTGAAGCACTGCGATTGTTCGGAAGACGAGATAGTGGTGCTCATGGAAATGACGCTCGAGAATTTGCGCGCCGATGGCGAGGTTGATCACGCGGATTTTCTAGCTCGCGTCGATATTCTTCGTGCGCTGGGTCGAACCGTCCTGATCTCGAAGTTTGGCGAATACTATCGACTCGCGGGATATCTCTTTCGTTACACAAACAGAGCGATCGGCCTTGTCATGGGCGTGCCCAGTTTGATCGAAATCTTGAACGAAAAATACTACGCGAACCTGGAGGGTGGAATCCTGGAGGCGCTGGGCAGAATGTTTAAAGGAGGACTAAAGCTTTACGTCTACCCAAGCATAGACGAAGCGACTGAAAAAATTGTCACGGCAACCCAAGTCAAAGTCGCGCCGAATCTTCGCTCGTTATTTCAGTATCTGATCGACAATCAATACGTCCAGGAGATCACCGACTATCATCCTGAGTATTTACGAATTCAGCCACCCGACGTGCTGGCAAAGTTACAGTCCGGCGATAGCAGATGGGAGCAAATGGTTCCGCCGGAAGTCGCCCACCTGATTACGAAGCAAGAGTTTTTCGGATACCGTAGGCCGATTGCGGCGTGAGGCTGTTGATTACCGGGAGAACGTCTGTTTTCAACTTTCGGCATTATGCTCTCAGCGATGCTTAAAAACCGTGGCCGTGCTGTAGTGTGCGCTGTCCTCAGCGCATTCCGATTGAGGACGGCACCAATCTCAAGCAGTGTCCGCTGAGGACAGCGGACGCTACAGCAG
>JBBQRI010000020.1:0-19702 GCA_038214915.1 Chthoniobacterales bacterium | reverse complement strand
TGAAGTCTCAAAGGCGGCTCCCGATTTGCACCGCTGAGCGGCGCGATCGGCTGTTCCTCACTTCCCGTGATCTCAAAGCCCAACCAGGATTGCCCTGCCGCGTCGTGAAGTTCAATATCGCGCCCGGCCAGATTTGTGATGGCAACTGTCGCCACGACCGGTTCGTAAGCGATGTATTGCAATCGTTTGAATTTGAGATCCACCTGAACCTGCGCTTCTGCTGCGGCGGCAAAAACAAGAACGAATAGCCATGGAAGAACCCGTCGAAGATTTTCTGTGTGACTCCGGCTGTCTCGGACGCAAGCAACACAGCCTCTAAGCAATCGCGTCATCGTGCCGAGGGATTCTTCAAAGGAGGAAACTGCTCCAAAAGCCGCGCCGGTTCCGCCTGAACTGCCTGCAGGTCGTCGCCGTAGTAAACTCGAACGATGTAGCCGAGATATTTGCGTTGTCCGATGTCCGCGGAACCTTTTGAGCCGCGACCCTTTTGGCCGGGCCGAACTTTTGCCGCTGCCTCGGAAAGCGATGATTCGGATAACGCGCCGCCAGTTTTTGCGCGCACGTAACGCACGAGAAGCACTTCCGGATTCGTGTCAGACCAGTCGTGTTTCGACGTGAGCCATTCGTTGCTCACGTCGGCATCAGTCAGCTTGATGTCTTTGTCGTTAACGACGTCGTAAAGAAACACCAGGATTTTCACTTTGTTATGGTCGATGACGGCGCCTGGTTGTTTTTTTATCCCGATCTCCAGCGCGAGATTCGTTTCGGTTTCCGGATCGGGCGTTTCCTTGGTTTTGACGTCAGAAATCCCCATGATTGGACCCTCCGCATTGCCGCCAACATCTTTGCGCGCGGGAACGTCCGCTTCTGCTGGAGCGCCGCTTGGTTCGACGGTCGGCGGAGCGGGAACTCCGACCTTCAAACGGTGGTCGGCCAAAGCATATGTCGCGCTATCGGACGGGCTGATTTGCTTGATTCTGCGCCAGACATCGTTCGCGCGATCGAAGATTTGCATCGACTCGTAGGTCTGTGCCATCTCTTGGAGCACGCCAGTATTGTCCGGTTCGCTGTCCAACGCTTCTTGAAAACGAGCGAGCGCGTTTGTCGTGTCGCCGCGTTCTCGGAATTTTTTACCTTCTCGCAGCAACTGATCAACGATCGATAGAGCGGGTGAAGTCACCGCTGCGGCTGGCGAAACGCTTGGCCGCGCCGCTGCTGGCGCAGACGCTGAAACCGTCGAAGCCGCTGGGGCACGCGCGACCGTCGCCGCAACTGCCTGTGCCGAGACGCGGTTCGCTCGCGCCCGGCCGACATAATACGATGTCGCAAAGAAAACTTCGGCTGTGGCGAGGATTACGATCACACCCAGTGCGGCGTGAAAGCTCGGATCGATTTGAATAGTCCGTGAGAGAAGAGTCCGCATGGGGAGGATTAACCCAGTCTTGTAAGCGCGCTGTTGCTAGCCTGTCAACAATCTGCGGATATTTGACCGCTGAAACGTTAAAACGTTAAAACGGTGACCATCGCCTAGCCTATCGTGTGATGTCGTCCTGGCTCAGCATTTTGAATCCTTCGCCCATAAGCACGGAGGACGCGCAATCTGTGTCATCCACGTGCAGAGCAAGCGCCGAAAAACCGCGTGGACGAATTAGCAGCGGGTAAGCGAAATGCACATTGACCTCAGCCATGACCAATGCTGCGAGCAGTTTTACCAGTTGTGTGGCCACTTCTTTCATCTCAATCACCACCACCTGGCTGACCCCGAAACCAACATTGTTTTCCCTAAATAATTTCTCCACGCCCTGCGGATCGCTAGCGATGATCCGCGCAATGGCCGAGTCGGTGGATTCCGATATGCTGAGAGCGACAACATGCGTGTGATGTGCGCTAAGCAGCTTCACAATTTCCAGCATCGCTCCAACCTTGTTCGGTAGAAAAACCGAGAACTGCTTCACCAACGGACCTTCCAGTTTAGAACTCGTTTGCGGCAGGTTAGCAGTCATTTGAATGGTGGCAGCGCGACGCGCCAGTCCAAACTATCTCATTGCAAGTGTTTCGTTGGCAAACGTAATATGTTGGTTTGGAAGGTTGCAGCTAGCACCTCGGCCAACTCTTCACGATTTAACGTGGCGAAGCATGTGTCGCGCCTTACATTCGCTGTCCGAATATGGAAGACGAAAACGAGCTGATCGCGCTCAGACGAAAAAAACTTGAGATGCTGCGCGCGAAAGGCATCGAGCCGTTCGGTACCGGCTTTGATGTTAGCGGCTCGATAGCGGAGGTGCGCGAGCAATTCAAAGAAGGTGAAACGCATCATGTCGCCGGCCGTGTCACAGCGCACCGCGACATGGGCAAAAGCCACTTTCTCGACCTGCGTGATGCCACCGGCCGCATTCAAATTTACATTCACGCGAAAGAGGTTGGCCCGGAATTGATCGAGCTTTTTCGTTTGCTGGACATCGGCGATTTCATCGGGGTGGAGGGAACATGCTTTCTGACCAAAAGCGGGGAACCAACGCTAAAAGTGCTCACGTTCCGGTTGCTCGCCAAGACGTTGCGGCCGCTCCCTGAAAAATGGCACGGGCTACAGGACATCGAAGCGCGTTACAGGCAGCGTTATCTTGATCTTCTTACCAACGAGCGTTCGCGCGCGGTGTTCGAAAAACGGATCGCCATCGTTCGCGAAACCCGGCGCTTTTTCGAGGAACGGGGCTTTGTTGAAGTGGAGACACCAATCTTGCAAACGATGGCTGGAGGTGCGGCGGCCGAACCGTTCAAAACACGTCACAACGCACTTGGCATCGATCTTTATCTGCGCATTGCGCTGGAGCTTTATCTGAAACGTCTGCTGGTGGGCGGATTCAACAAGGTATTCGAAATCAATCGCAACTTTCGCAACGAAGGGATCTCGAGAAAACACAATCCGGAATTCACGATGCTTGAGGCCTATTGGGCCTATGCTGATTTCGCGAAGATGGCGAATCTGGTCGAAGAACTGATTTGTTATCTGGCTGAGAAAATCTGTGGCTCGCTCACCGCCGAGCATCGAGACGTTGACGGAAACGTCACCCGCACGATCAACTTGAAGCGGCCGTGGCGCCGCGTGCGGTACCGCGATCTCATGCGCGAAGTCGCAGGCAAGGATTGGTTTGAGCTGTCGCCCGAGCAGCGGCGCCAACGCGCAATGAACGAGTTTAAGCTCGAGATTCTACCGCAGTTGGCGGACTTCGAGGTGACGCAGCATGTGTTCGAGAAACTCATCGAAGAGAAAACGATCGATCCCCTGTTTGTGACGCATTGTCCGAAGGAGCTCGTACCGCTGGCCAAGCAAAACGTGGAAGACACTTCGCTCGTCGACGTTTTTGAACTGGTCATCAACGGTGCGGAGATTGCGCCCGGATACAGCGAGCTGAATGATCCGCTGGTGCAACGCCAGCGTCTACTCGAACAGGCCGGCGAAGAAAGGCAGAACATCGACGAGGAATTTCTGCTCGCGCTCGAGCACGGTATGCCGCCTGCTGGCGGCATTGGGATTGGAATAGACAGGCTCACAATGCTGCTTACCGGCGCCGAATCCATCCGCGACGTGATTCTATTTCCTTTGCTGCGACCGAAAAAACTGTAGCCGTCGCTCTGTGAGCGACGTTATTGCGAGAGACGGCTCGTGACGTATCGCTGTAGTGTCCGCTGTCCTCAGCGGAGGTCGTCAGCTTTTGCACGGCGGACTGGAGACCGACGCTCCTTGTTCTATAATTCGCTAATGCGGCGAATAATTTCATTGCTGTTTTTAATCGTCTACTCGTCTGCCGCAACGGTCGTACCCGCGAAACCCGAGCGTCATGTAGTGGTGGTTGTGTGGGACGGGATGCGTCCGGATTTTGTGACCGAGCAGAATACTCCGACGCTTTGGAAACTTTCGCGTGAGGGAGTCACGTTTCGCAATCACCATTCTGTTTATCCGAGTGCGACGATGGTAAACGGAACGTCACTCGTCACCGGTGTTTATCCTGGTAGGAACGGGATCATTGCAAACCATGTGTATCGCCCGCACATCGATGCTCACCACTCAATTGATGTCGAACTGCCGGCAGTCGTGAAGAAAGGGGATGAAGTCTCCGGTGGGAAATACATTTTGGTTCCAACGATCGCCGAGCTAGTCCAGCGCGCAGGAGGGCGCACGGTAATTGCTTCTGCAAAAACTGTCGGGCTTTTGCTGGACCGACAGGCCGACGTTAGGACTGCGAAAAATTGTGTCACGCTGTTCGCGGGCAAGTCGCTCCCGGCGGAGATTGTCCCTTCCATTACTGCAACGCTTGGTCCCTTTCCATCTGGCCACCTGCAACAGGACGCCTGGACAACAAAAGCGCTGACCGATTGTTTTTGGAAAGACGGTGTGCCGGCCCTTTCCGTGCTTTGGTTAGGCGAACCGGATCTTACACAACATGAATCCGCACCGGGAGCGCCGGCGGCGCTCGCTGCGATCAAGTCCGCTGATGAAAACCTCGCGGCGGTGCTTTCGGCGTTAGATCAACGAAATGCGCGCGGAAGAACAGATGTGTTTATTGTGTCCGATCATGGCTTCTCCACGATCGAGCGGTCGGTTGACTTGCGAAGAATTCTGAATGACGCCGGTTTCACCGCCAAGATCGAAGAACTTAGAATAGCAAAGGACGGCAACCAGACTGCTGGCGGCATGCGCGATCAGAGCGAATTTAACGACCAACCAAAACCTGGAGACATCATGCTGGCCGCCAACGGTGGCAGCGTTCTTTTCTATGTCGCCGGACACGACAACAGGCTCATCCGTCGCCTCGTTGAATTCTTGCAGCAGTCGGATTTTGCCGGTGTGATTTTCACGAAAGAGCCGATGGAAGGGACGTTCGGTCTCACGCAAGCGCTGATTCAAAGTGGTGATGCGCCGGATGTGGTGATGGCATTCCGTTGGACAGATTCACAAAATCAGTTCGGCGTTACGGGAGAGATCGACGCCGATTGGCAACGAGCGGCGGGGAAGGGGACCCACGCCACGCTTAGCCGGTTCGACATGCACAACACGTTGATCGCAGCCGGGCCGGATTTTAAACGTGGTCAAACGGACGATTTACCAACAGGCAACGTGGATCTTGTGCCGACAATCTTGCAGATTCTTGGAATCAAAGTGCCACATCAAATGGACGGCAGAATTTTGTCCGAAGCCATGGCCGCGCCCACATCGCTGTCGCCAGCCCCCAAACCGGAAGCCAAATCAATCGAAGCTAGAAAAGATTTTCCATCCGGCACGTGGCGACAAACACTCAAAATATCGCGCGTCGGTTCGACGATCTATCTTGACGAAGGCAACGGCGCTTTTGTTGGGAATGAACCCACACCTCACGAATCACAGCGCAATCGCTGAGCGCATCGCTTCAATAGGTGCTTCGCGATTGAACCAGAGTGAAAATGACAGTGCGCCTTGATGCAGCAACATTGACAAACCATTCGCACCGCGCGCGCCGGCTTCATCGGCTGCACGAAGCGTCGCAGTTTTCGATGGGCGATACACGCAGTCGAACACCATGTGGTGCGGCGCGAGCAACCGCGCCGGAATCGGCGCCGGATCGCTCGGGTTCATTCCCAGCGGCGTGGCGTTGACGATCAGGTCGATATCTGCGAGTTGCGCGCGGATCGCAGTCTCGTCCCATGGCACGGCTTCGAGCCGGGCGACAGGATCAAGTACGCGTGCTTCGGCGAAGAAACGCCGCAACCCCTCTACAATCGCGATTGCCTTTGCCGGAGTGCGATTAACCAGGACCAGGCGCTCACAATTTTCCAACGCACATTGCCAGACAATGGCGTGGCCTGTACCTCCGCCGGCGCCAAGGATCATCACTCGCAGATCGCGCAAATCGATTGAGAACTCGCTGCGAATCGCGCGGGAAAATCCTTCCGCATCGGTATTTGCACCGATCAATTTCTTGTCATGCAGGCGAACCGTGTTCACTGCGCCGCAACGGCTCGCCGATTCATCAGCCACGTCAATTTGCGTCAGCCCCGCGATCTTATGCGGAACGGTGAGATTGGCGCCGACGAAATCCAGCTCCCGCAAAACACGTAGCGCTGAGCGCAATTCATTAGGCCGAATGTAAAAGCGTGCATACTGCAGATTGATCTCGCACGCGCGCAGCGCCGCGTTTTGCATCTGCGGTGAGAGCGAGTGCGCCACCGGATCGCCGAAAACACCCAGGCGAATCGGCGGATCGATCTCGCGCGCAACCTCAGACCATTTCTCAAGATCAGCGAATGTGTAACGGTCGGTGGTTTCTTTTTGTTTGTTCACGCGGCTGAGTAGCGTCCCTGAATAATTTAGGTACGCAATGGGGAGCGCGAGCATTCTGCTTGCTTTGGCTGGCATCTTGCCAGCCAATATTCGCGGCGTGTTTGATAGTGATCGACGTTTTGCGGGTATTTGGGATCTTTAGATAATCATCCGGCAGTATGCCGGATGGAGCGAGCAAGATGCTCGCACTCCCCAGCATCTCAGCACTAAAGTTGTCGATCTGCACGTTCGCCGATAGCTTTGCTCGCTGCGATGACGACCGAAACAGAGAGACCTTCCGACTTCATCCGCGACATCATCGCCGACGATCTGCACACGGGGAAATACAAGCAAATCATCACGCGTTTTCCGCCCGAGCCGAATGGCTATCTGCACATCGGTCACGCGAAATCAATCTGTCTCAACTTTGGGATCGCGCGCGAGTTCGGAGGCGTCTGCAACATCCGCATGGACGATACCAATCCGACAAAGGAGGAAGCAGAATACGTCACATCAATCATGGCTGACGTGCATTGGTTGGTCGACGGCTGGGCAGACAAACAACTCGGGGGCGCGCCGTTCTATGCTTCGGATTATTTCGATCGCTTTTACGAAGATGCAGTGGAACTCATCCGCAAAGGCAAGGCGTACGTTGATGACATGACTCCCGACGAAACGGACGCATATCGCCGTCTCGGAAAGGCCAGCACCTTTCGCGACCGCTCGATTGATGAAAATCTCGATTTGTTTGCGCGAATGAAAGCGGGCGAGTTTCCCGATGGCGCTCGGACGTTGCGAGCAAAGATCGACGTCAACGCCGCGAACGTCTGGCTGCGCGACCCGGTGCTTTACCGGATCCGGCACGCAACGCATCATCGCACCGGCAACAACTGGTGCATTTACCCGATGTACGACTGGGCGCACACGCTCAGCGATTACATCGAAGGAATCACGCATTCGATTTGTACCCTCGAGTTCGAAGTGCACCGGCCGCTTTACGATTGGATCCTCGATGCGCTCGAAATTCCGGAGCCGCGGCCGCATCAGTACGAATTCGCGAGGCTCAATCTGACGTACACCGTGATGAGCAAGCGCAAACTGATACAGCTCGTAAACGAGAAGCTCGTCAACGGTTGGGACGATCCGCGTATGTTGACCATTTCCGGTTTGCACCGGCGCGGCGTGACGCCGAGCGGATTGCGCGCCTTCGCCTACAACATCGGTATCACGAAGTATCCGAGCATGACCGATATGGCACTGCTCGAGCACGCGATGCGCGATGAACTCAATCGCACGGCAACGCGCCGCCTCGTCGTGCTGCGACCGATTAAAGTTGTGCTGACAAATTATCCGGAGGGAAAAGCCGAAGAACTCGATGCGATCAATAATCCCGAGGATCCAAATGCTGGAACCCGAAAAATTCCGTTCGGCCGCGAGCTTTACATCGAGCGTGACGATTTCATGGAAACGCCCCCGCCGAAGTATTTTCGGCTTCGACCGGGCGGCGAGGTGCGGTTGAAATACGCTTACATCATCAAGTGCGAGGAAGTAGTGAAAGATGACGCCGGCGACGTGACCGAGTTACGATGCAGCGTTGATCTGGACAGCAAATCAGGTGGGCCGACTGCGGGCCGGAAAGTCAAAGGGACGATTCACTGGGTGAGCGCGGCGCACGCAATCGACGCGGAAGTCCGTTTGTATGATCGGCTTTTCACTGTTCCCGAGCCGGATTCCGCCTCCGCCGAAGGCTCCGGCGAGACAGGGCCGCCGCGCGATTTCAGGTCGTTCATAAATTCGAATTCGCTGGAAGTAGCGAACGCAAAATGCGAACCCGCACTTACGAAAGCGCGTCCGGAAGAACGCTATCAATTTGAGCGCCTCGGCTATTTCAGGCTGGACCCAGATTCGGCGTCGCACAAACAAATCTGGAACCGTACGGTCACGTTGAGGGACACTTGGGCCAAGGAGGCGCAGAAGTAGGTCAGGCATCTTGCCTGACGGGCCGGTGGGCGTCGCGCCTGCCGAATTCTTATACGCCAGGCAGGATGCCTGGCTACCACACAGGCTAGAAGCCTGTGCTCCGAAGCGCTCGGTCGATGCGCGCAAGCACTTTTTCTTTCCCGAGAACTTCGAGCAAGTGATACAAGCTCGGTCCCACGTTACTGCCAGTCGCCGCGAGCCTTGTGGGGTGAACAATTGCGCCGAGTTTTACGCCGAGCTTTGCCGCAGCAGTTTTTAGTGCAGCTTCGATTTCCGCGACGTCGAATTTCTCAAGTGAACTCAATGCCTCGCGAACGGCTTCAAGCCGCGGTTTGTTTTCAAGAGTGAAATGCTTCGCCTCGCTCTGAGGATCGTAATCAAAATCATCAGTGAAGTAGAATCCGCAATAAGCTGGTAACTCGTCGAACGTGTTGATCTTTCCTTTGCACGTTTGCAACGCGGAGTGCACGTATTGCTCCGTAAAATTGTCCAGCTTCACCCCGCTCGAGTTCAGCCTCGCGACAGCTAATTCGTAAAAATTCTCATCGCTGAGCTCGCGCGCGTATTCGCCGTTTAACCAATGCAGTTTGTCGGGGTCGAACGTGGCCGAGCTGCGGCCGATGTTCTTTAAATCGAAAATCCGAATGATCTCGTCAAGGTCCAACTTCTCACGGTTGTCCTTCGGCGACCAACCCAGCAGGCAGAGGTAATTGCGGACCGCCGCGGGAAGATATCCGCGCTGGATGTAGTGTTCCACGCGCGCGCCTGCGTCTCGCTTGCCCATTTTTGTCCCATCGCGGTTGAGAATGAGCGGAATGTGTGCGTAGTGCGGCGGCGTTGCGCCCAACGCGCGAATGATCTCGATGTGCTTTGGCGTATTCGAAAGATGATCTTCGCCCCGGATCACGTGGGAGATTTTCATTTCGAGATCGTCAACCACGTTCACGAAATGAAAGATCCAGGAGCCATCCGGGCGCCGGATGGTCATATCCGGGTGCGTGGCGGGATTGCTGAGATCGAAATCGATTCGGCCACACACGAGGTCGTCCACGATGATGTGCTCGCGCGGCGACCGAAATCGCAACGCGCCCTGGTCCTCGAAAATGTGACCCGCGTCCTGAAGTTGTTTCAAGTAATGCTCGTAAAGTTCTGTGCGTTCGCTTTGCAAATACGGCCCGAACTGGCCGCCCACGTGCGGGCCTTCATTCCAATTCAGGCCTAGCCATTTCAATCCTTCGTAGATGGCGGCCATCGCTTCCTCGGTGTTGCGCTTCATATCGGTGTCTTCGATGCGCAGCACGAATTTTCCGCCGTGATGCCGCGCGAATAGCCAGTTAAACAGCGCAGTCCGCGCCCCGCCAATGTGCAGATAGCCTGTAGGAGAAGGGGCGAAACGAACACGAACGTCAGAAGGCATTAGTTGTCATCCTGAGCGAAAGCGAAGGATCCCGCAAATCCTCGATTACATGTGAGGTCCCTCGCTCCGCTCGGGGATGACTGACTGGCTTACACAGATTTTCAAAAATGTTGTAGCGGCGGCTGTGTCAGCCGCCGGGCGCTCGGCGAGCGCCCTACACCTCACTCCAAGAAAATTTTCCCGGCACGACGCCGCGCGTGTCGATTTCCCGGAAGATTCACTTTTGCGATTCGAGCGTCACGATCGGCGAGCGAACGAACGCCCTCGATCGCGTCGAATCCAACATCAGCGACGTTTCGCGTGCGCAGCCATTTCAAGAGCGCCCGGCGCTGAAGCGCGATTGGCAACGCGCGAAGCTTTACGACGGAGAAATCTCCATGTGTCGAATCACGTAGCTCGCTCTCGATCCATCTCTCTTCATCCGCAGCAATCATAGCTGTTCGCCAAATGTTCTGGCGGATGTTGCGGCCAAGCGTTTTCTCCAGATACGGAATGATCCGATGTCGAATGCGGTTGCGCAGCGGGGTGAGATTCTTGTTCGTAGCATCCTCGCGAAATCTAAGCCGGTGCTCGCCAATGTAATCGTCGATTTCTTTGCGCCAGACACAAAGAAACGGCCGCACGATCGTTAGGTCGACGCCGTCGATTCGCCGTGTAGAAATTTCCCGCATCGCAGCAAGGCCGGCGCCGCCGGCGCCACGAAACAGATTAATGAGAAAGGTTTCGACCAGATCGTCGACGTGATGTGCGACGAAGATCGTTCTGCAATTTCGGCGTCGTGCGGTTTCAGCAAAGAATGCGTAGCGCGCTTCACGGGCCGCGGTTTCGACCGACATCTTCTGTTTCTTCCCAAGCGCGCGGATGTTTGCAGAAGCGACTTCAAATTCAATGCGGCAGGCCGTTGCACGTCGAGCGCTTCGCTTGCCCTTCGGTGCGCCTGGCAGGCGGCGCGCATTCCCTGCAAGTTCCTGGTTGTAACGCTCGACCAGCCTTTTCACAAACCGCGCATCGGCATCGCTCGATCGTCCGCGCAATCGATGATTAAGATGGCAAACGGTCAGGTCTTTGTAACCCAGACTGACTAACCAGTGCAGCAGCGCGACGGAATCGCGCCCGCCGGACACACCGATCAGATAGCGCGCGTCTGGGGGAAAGTCGCGGGTTACTCGCGAGTGGGTGCTTAGTCTCTCCATGAGTGTTCTCTGTCATTCTGAGCAGAGCGAAGAATCTCTGATCATCTGGTCAAAGCGTGCGAAGGAGCAAACCAGAGATGTTTGAAAAGCCTGGCCTCATGCTTCGCATTTCGTTGCAGCGCTTCGCTCAACATGACAATTATTTGAATCCAATTCACGGCGGCACTGCATCCAACTTTCAAAACCAATCATGAACAATCAACAACCAACAGACAAAGCGGGAAGTCCGCGGCGTCTTAAAATTATGAAAAGTGATCAGACATTATACGGGATCCTGGCTGGCTCGGAAGAGAAAGGCCGGGGGGCAATGGAAACAGCAGTCTACGCCACGTGCATGTTGAGCGTCGTCGCCGCGATTTTCCAATTCGTCGGGCAACCAACGCCAGATCCGTTCTCTGGGTTCGACCCCGCAGCGCAACCCGCTCCGGTTGTTTCGCACGCTGTGGAAGCAGGGTGGGAGACGAAATCCTGAACGCCGTGGCGAGATACGGCGAATAAGACGGGGCGTCGCGCTGCGCCGAGTGCCGAAGCTTTCGGCGTAGCGGGGCGTCTTTATCAGGATTCGCAGCCAGTCGTGTTAAAAAACGAAAGTCTTTGGTCGTCACCTAAGTAAAAACGGGAGCCGAGTGTCTGATTTGACAATGAATGAACGTTCATTCATTGTCCCGAATCTATGCCGTTACCCCACACAGATTCAGTTCCAGATCGGCGCTCCCAGATCCTCGACGCAGCCCTTGTTTGTTTCGCCAAGCGCGGTTTTCACCAAACCAGCATGCACGACATCAGTGCTGAGGCGGGAATCAGCGTCGGACTGATCTATCGCTATTTCGAAAATAAAGAGGCGGTCATCTCTGCAATGGCGGACCGCCACAAGAAAGAGATTTCCGAAATGCTGCAACGCGCTAAACAGGCGCCGACGCTGCTTGAGTCGCTCGAAATCCTGTTCACCGCTCATTGCTGTGAAGAGGAGACGCCAGTGGTTTCCGCATTCGTTGTGGACCTGTATGCGGAAGCGTCACGAAACCCCCGCGTTGCCGATTTGGTGCGCGACGTTCTGCAAACCGCGATGGCGGGGGTTACCGAACTGATCAGCAGGGCGCCTGAGGCTCAAAACACGACGCGCGGCGGTTCGCCAAGCGAAGTGGCGGAATTAATTTTTGCTGTGGCACGCGGAATGTTGATGCTCGATGTGTTGCGTCCACAGGAAATGACCGCGACGGAGCGGCGCAACCGACAACTGGAAGTGACGCGGAAACTCTGGCGCTTGTTGTTCAAACCGGAGGCAGAACTCGCTTATGCATGAAGTAGCAAGAGCCGTTTCAAGCCGCTCGAAGCAGTCGAACGCAAAGCCGCGCCGCAAAGGCATCGTTATTGCGATAGCCCTGCTGGTGACGATATGCGTTTTTGCTTTCGGCATTAAAGCGCTGCAAATCGGCAAGATGATGAGCACGCCGCAAACGATGCCGCCCACTACGGTCAGCAGCACATCGGTGAAAGAGGAAGATTGGGCTCCGCGCCTGACAGCAGTCGGATCAGTCAGTGCTGTGCAAGGCGCCGTCGTTTCCGCAGAGCTCGCTGGCGTTGTGAGCGAAATCAATTTCGAAAACGGTAGGGAGGCAAAAAAGGGCGAGGTGCTCATGAAACTCGATGCGTCGCAAGAGGAAGCACTTTTGCGGTCTGCAGAAGCTGAAGCGCAGCTGGCGCAGACGGACCTCGAACGATCCCGCGATCTTGCCATGAAGAAGGTGGTTTCCAGCGCCGAACTCGACTCTGCCCAATCAAAATTCAGGCGACTGAACGCAGTTGTCGATCAGGTGCGCTCCAGCATCGCGAAGAAGACGCTTATCGCGCCGTTCGATGGCCAGCTCGGAATTCGGCAGGTGAACGTTGGGCAAATGATTAACGCGGGCCAACAAGTGGTGCCGCTCACTTCACTCGACCCAGTCTTCGCCGATTTCGCTTTGCCGCAGCAATATCTTGGTCAGTTAACACCGGGCTTGGAGGTGCACGTGACGACAGACGCCATTCCCGGCCGTGTCTTCAATGGGAAGTTGACCGCAATTAATTCGATGGTCGATTCGAGCACGCGCAACATCACGTTACAGGCGACGCTGGACAATTCCGATCATGCGCTGCGACCGGGCATGTTCGCGAAAGCGGAAGTCATGTTGCCCGAAAAACACAAGACGCTTGTCGTTCCGGGATCCGCAATTTCCTACGCGCCGTTCGGCGACTCGGTTTTTGTAATTGAGAAAAAGAAAGACGAAAAGACGGGGAAAGAATCGCAAGTGATTCGACAGCAATTTGTGCGCGTCGGTGAAGCGCGCGGCGATCTCGTCGCGATTACGCAAGGACTGAAGGCCGGCGAAACCATCGTGAGTACGGGAGTTTTCAAACTGCGAAACGGAATGACGGTGACGATCAACAACGATCTGGCACCGAACCCGCAGGTAAATCCGAACCCAATCGATTCGTAGCGAGCGAAGAGCGACATGAAATCCTTCACTGACCTTTTCATTAAGCGCCCGGTGCTGGCGCTGGTGGTTAGCTTTGTGATCCTGATCGCCGGTTTGCAGGCGATGCGGACGATCAACGTACGCCAATATCCGCGCAGCGACATCGCCTCGATCAAGATAACGACAGTTTATGTCGGCGCCGATGCTGAACTCGTTAGGGGATTTATCACAACGCCACTCGAGCGTGCCATCGCCGCAGCTGACGGAATCGATTACATCCAATCGCAAAGCTCTCAGAGCACATCGACAATTACCGTGCGGCTGAAATTGAATTACGATGCAAATAAGGCGTTGTCAGACATCAGCTCGAAGGTGGACGCGATCCGGCGCGATCTGCCGCCGGACGCGGAGATTCCGGTGTTGGAAATTCAATCAGCCGATACACAGACCGCCTCGTGTTATTTAAGTTTCACTTCGGACATTCTGCAGCCTAACGAAGTGACCGATTATCTCGTGCGACTGGTGCAGCCGCGTCTCACTGCAGTCGGCGGTGTGCAGAAAGCGGACATTCTCGGCGGCCGTACGTTCGCGATGCGCATCTGGATGAAGCCGGACCAGATGGCTGCGCTAAACATCAACCCTGCCCAAGTGCGCAACATGCTTGCGCGAAATAATTTTCTCTCGGCCGTCGGTAGCACGAAAGGTTCGCTGCTTCAGGTCAATCTGACCGCGAACACCGACCTGCACACGGTGGATGATTTCAAAAAACTGGTCATTCGCCAGGAGAAAGGAAATCTCGTCAGGTTGAGCGACATCGCGGACGTCGAGCTCGGCGCGGAAGATTACAACACCGAGGTGCGGTTTTCGGGACAGAAAGCAGTCTTCATGGGGATTTACGTTCTGCCGAATGCGAATGCGGTGGACGTGATCAAACGCGTTCGCGCGGAGATGGAGCAAATCCAAAGGGAATTGCCGGCCGGCATGAAAGGCGAAATTGCCTACGACGCTACGGCTTACATCAACGACGCCATCCACGAAGTCGTGAAGACGTTGATTGACACATTGCTCATCGTGATGGTCGTAATCTTTTTGTTCCTCGGCTCGATCCGCTCAGTGGTTGTGCCGGTCGTCGCGATTCCAATTTCGCTGATCGGCGCGCTATTTCTCATGCAACTATTCGGGTTCAGCCTCAACTTGCTGACACTGCTGGCGATTGTGCTTTCCGTCGGATTGGTGGTCGATGACGCGATTGTCGTTGTCGAAAACATCGAGCGTCATATGCGCGAAGGCATGTCGCGCATGAATGCCGCGCTCGTAGGCGCGCGAGAATTGATCGGGCCAATCATCGCAATGACGATCACGCTGGCGGCGGTTTATACGCCGATCGCGCTCCAAGGCGGTTTAACCGGCGCGCTCTTTCGCGAATTCGCGCTGACCCTTGCTGGAGCGGTTTTCATTTCCGGCGTCGTCGCCTTAACCCTGTCGCCGATGATGTCGGCACATCTTTTGCGCGCCGGCCACGCCGATAAGGGATTCAGTGGGGTCGTCAATCGAACGTTCGACCGCTTCCGGGATTGGTACGGAAGTCATCTCGATCGCACGCTGAACGCGCGGCCGGCCGTCTACATTTTTTGGGCGGGCATTTCGCTCCTGGCGGTCCTTATGTTCGCGGTGATTCCGAAACTTGGGACGAAGGAATTGGCGCCAAAAGAGGATCAGGGGGTGATCTTTGGAATCATTACCGCTCCGGCAAACGCGACCATCGACGACACGATCCGTTACGCTGATGCTGCCGGAAAAGTCTTTCAGGACATCCCGGACACGCGGTTCACGTTTCAACTTACGTTCCCGGACAACGGCTTCGGCGGAATGGTCTTGAAGCCGTGGGGCGTTCGCAAAACCCCGACCAAAGCCTACCTTCCGCAAATCCAGGCAAAACTGGGCGCGATTACCGGCATCCAAATGTTTCCGATCATGCCGTCAGCGCTTCCCGGCGCTGATAATTTTCCAGTCAGCTTCGTGATCACCTCGACCGCCGACCAGGAACGCATTCTCGAATTCGCGAAACAGATTTTCGCGAAAGCCATGCAGGCGCATATTTTCCAATTTGGCGACATCGATACGAAAATCGACCAGCCTCAGGCGCAGATCCATTTCGATCGCGATAAGGTCGCGGCGCTCGGTCTCGACATGCAGCAAGTCGGCGCCGATATCTCGGCGAGCATCGGCGGCAATTATGTCAACCGGTTCAACATCGAAGGGCGCAGTTACAAGGTGATTCCGCAAATAAAGCGCGTCGATCGCTTGAATCCTGAGCAGTTGAAAAATATTTACGTCAGCGGACCGAACAACCAACTCATCCCGCTGAGCACGGTCGCTTCCATCAACCACAAAACCGTGGCGCGTTCGCTCAATCGGATGCAACAGCTAAACGCGGTCACCATCAGCGGGGTTCCGGCCGTTTCGCTCGATGCTGCTCTGAAGTTTTTGCAGAATGAGGCAAACAAGATTCTGCCGAAAGGTTACGTGCTCGATTACACTGGTGAGTCGCGCCAGTTGCAGACAGAAGGCAGCAAGTTTCTGGGCGTGTTTTTGCTTTCGTTGGTGTTGATCTTTCTGGTCCTGGCGGCGCAGTTCAACAGCTTCCGCGATCCGTTCATTATTCTCTTGGGATCGGTTCCGCTCGCCATGTTCGGCGCCGGTCTCTTCATGTTTTTGAAAATGCCGTTCGGGCAATTCTTCACCGACCGTTGGACTACGTCGTTCAACATTTACTCGCAGGTCGGTCTCGTGACGCTCGTCGGTCTCGTTTCGAAGAACGGAATCCTGATTGTCCAGTTCGCGAATGAGTTGCAACGGCAAGGTCTGCCAAAATTGGCGGCGATCGCACAAGCTGCGCGGATTCGTTTGCGTCCGATCATGATGACGAGCGTCGCAACTGTCGCTGGTCACTTTCCACTCACGCTCGTGACCGGCGCAGGCGCTGCGGCACGAAATTCGATCGGTCTTGTGCTCGTTGGCGGAATGACTATCGGAACGATTTTCACTTTGTTTATTGTGCCGTCGCTTTACATGCTCATCGCAAAAGAGCATCACGAAAAATCTCTCATGGACGTAGGTTGGGACGACACGCCCGAGGATGTCGATCTTACGCCTGAAATGGCGCCCGCTCTCGCGCCAGATGGGAACGGCAACGGTTGGAAAAAATAGCACACGACTTGTCGCGTTGGCTACCTGATTCGTCAGTAACGCACGCGGACGAGGTACAATCCTTCGGCGGGCGCGACGAAACGGGCAGACCCGAGTTTGCCAGAGTGCAGTCGCGAAGTGATTTCTTCGGTGCGCATTTTGCGGAGCGCACATTTCACCAGGGCGCCGGTCATCAGCCGGACCATCTTGTAGAGGAAGCCGTCGCCGTCGAACTCGATCGTGACGCAGGGACCTTTTTGGCGAACGCGCACGGAATTGATTGTGCGGATCGTGCTCGGTTCAGGTTTCCCGCGATTGGCTGCGAAAGTCGCGAAGTCATGAGTGCCGACGAAATGTTTCGCAGCCGCTTTCAAAGTCTTCAGATCGAGTGACTGCGCGACATGCCAGGCACGGCGATACTCGAACGGAGGCAAAATGGCCGCGGTCCAGATTCTGTAGCGATAAATTTTTCCTTTTGCCGAAAGACGCGCGTGAAAATCCTTCGAGACGTTTCGACAGCGAAGCACGCGAATGACAGGAGGCAGTAACGCATTGAGCGCCTTTATCCAACGGTCAGGTGGCAAGAATTTTAAGACATCAACGTGCGCGCATTGTGCGAGGGCGTGAACACCTGCGTCCGTTCGTCCCGCGCCGTGAACGCGTACAGCTCCGCCAGTGACGCGCTCAAAAGCGCGCTCGAGATGATCCTGCACCGTGTTGCGATGAGATTGGCTCTGCCAACCGGCGAACGGCGCGCCGTCGTACACGACCATGAGCTTTAACCTTCGCGACATCGCGACCTTAGTGATCAATGATTAGCGAGCAGCCGTTCGGGGCAAAATTACTGATCACAGGTCACGCATTACTGATCACGCTGCGCGGCACGGCGATCCAGATAAGTCTGCAAAATCATTTGCGCCGCGACCTGGTCAACGTAGCCGCGGGTGTCCCGAGTTTTCTTGCCGGCGTCGCGCAATGCACGGTGGGCTGCGACCGTCGTGAGTCGCTCGTCCCATGTGACGACGGGGCAGGGGAGAATCGCCCGCAACTTGTCCACGAACTCGAGCACCTCAGTCGCAGCAGTTCCGATCTGCCCATTCATCTGACGCGGGATGCCCGCTACCACGTGGTCGACTTGTTTTTCGCGAACAATTTCCGCGACCCGCGATGCCGGTTCTTCATTTGCTGGAATGGTCTCCAGCGGATGCGCCAGCATTTGCAGCTCATCAGAGATCGCCACTCCGATGCGCGCTCGTCCAAAATCCAGACCCAAAATCCGATTCATAGCGCGCCACGTCATTGCAACTCCGGCGGAAGTTTGCCGATCAAGTCCTTGATCTTTTCCGCTTCGTGCCGGTGACAAACTAAAAGCGCGTCCGCGGTCCGCACGACGATCAGATCATGCACTCCCAGTAGCGCGATCGTGGTTCCGTTTTCCTCGAAAACGATATTGTTGCTGGAATCGATCGCTGTGATGGCGCGGTTCGCCGCATTTCCACGGTTGTCCTTTTCAAAATAATTCGCGACCGCTCGCCAGCTTCCGATGTCGTCCCAATCAAAGCCGGCCTCCACGACGAGAACGCGATCCGCTTTCTCCATGATCGCGTAATCGAACGAGATACGCGGCAGTTTGCTGAACCGCTCACATAAAGCTTTATCGAAATTTCCAACAGCGCACAGTTGTGAAATGAAATCAGCTAACTCCGGCGCGTGACGGTTAAATTCGCGAAGCACGGTAGGCACGGACCAGACGAACATTCCCGCGTTCCACCTAAAATTTCCTCTGCGCAAAAATGACTCCGCCAGCTCAGAATTTGGTTTTTCACGAAAGCGCACGACGCGATGGATCGCTTCGTTGTCGGGGCGCTTGCGCAAACGGATCGGCTTGCCGTGCTCGATGTAACCGAATCCGGGACACGCCCATGTCGGTTTGATGCCGATCGTGACAAGCTCGCTTGTTTCTTCGGCGGCGTCCGCAGCCAACGCTAGTGTTTCCTGAAACGCCGCCCCATTTGCAATGACGTGATCC
Source organism: Chthoniobacterales bacterium (assembly GCA_038214915.1). GTDB lineage: Bacteria > Verrucomicrobiota > Verrucomicrobiia > Chthoniobacterales > UBA10450 > Udaeobacter. Next base: position 1,143 of record JBBQRI010000020.1, on the reverse strand, counting down.
GCTGGGAGGACAACCATTATGGCTGCATGATCGCGCACTGCGACCCAGCCGGTCCCGAGCGCGATTGCCGCTGCGGTGTCGCGTTTGGCCGGCTCGGCTATAATATTCTCCTTTGGCAAATTCCCGAGCAACTTTCGAACTGCACTTTCCTGTTCCGTGTTCGTGAGAATCAGAATGCGTTCCCGCGGGATAAAGCCCTCGAGGCGGGCTAAAGTTTCTTCCAGTAGAGTTTTTTTCGAGACGAGGCGCAAAAGTTGTTTGGGACGCGCCCGCCTGCTTAACGGCCAAAACCGTTCGCCGCTGCCGCCGGCAAGGATGAGCGCGTACATCGAATCAGGCATTTTCCAGTTTACGTCATGTCGAGCGAAGTCGAGACATCCCGTTGAACTGGTTCAAGGTCCGGTAGCGGACTTTCTCGACTTCCCTTCGCTCCGCTCGAGATGACTAGCGCGCTTGACCACAAAATTGCCATTTATTTTTCCCAAACGCGACGTATATGATAGGCGATGTCTTTCCCCATATCCATTTCAAAAGCGGCCGAACACCTTCCACTTGACCCGCTGCTTACGGTGACGCGCACCGCGATCGGTCTCGGTCTTGGACTTTTAATGGCCGACAAGATCAAACCATCGATTCGTCAAGCAGCGGCCATCACGCTGGTTGCAATCGGCGCGTTAGCAGCGACGCCGTGGCTGGTGAAAATGACCGTCGGCCAGATTAATCGTTCTGAATGGGGCAGCCGCGCCCGTTTGCGTTCGATTCGCGACGACTCCGGGTACAGCGGCGATAACGACATCTACTAGCCGCACCTGTAACCGGGATCGGTGATCTTGGCCGGGTGTACGTGCTTTGGAGACCGGATCAACGATTCCGCCTACAGCATTAGCGCAATTGGCTTTTAGTGATTACTTACGACTGCGTCCGCTGCAGCATCATTGATTTGCAATCGCGCACTGACTTTCTGCAGTTGTGACGCTTGCTCGTTCACAGTTGCAGCCAAAGCCTTCATTCCAGATTTAAGCTCTGCAATCGTCGTTTCTTGCTCCTGAATCTTGCAATCTTGCTCCTCGCCTTTGTGATGCTCTTTGAGGAACTCATTGAGTAACATCGCGTTGATCTGCTCATAGCGAACGGATTCGGGCA
>JBBQRI010000019.1:0-20197 GCA_038214915.1 Chthoniobacterales bacterium | reverse complement strand
TATCGTCGCTCGGTTGATTACACCCTGGCTAAGAGCCGGTTTGGAGATGTCGTCACCTTATTTGATGCCGTGCTCCTCATCGCGGTTCTGTTCAGCGGAATTTTGCCGTGGGTGTTTGGAAGCTTCACTGCGGCTTTCGGCACGTCCGTTTTGGCAATGGCCGGTCTTCTTTTCGCTACAGGCTTTGCATTCAGCATCATCAGTTTGCCGTTCGCGTGGTACGCGCAGTTCAAGCTCGAAGACCGATTCGGTTTCAACACGACTACCGTGAAGACGTGGGTGCTTGATCGTATGAAAGGATTTTTACTCGCGGTGTTACTTGGCTTTCCATTGCTTGCTCTGGTGTTGAAGCTGATCGCGTGGGCTGGCCCAAACTGGTGGATTTGGGCCGCGTTGGTCGTAATCGCGTTCCAATTGCTTTTACTGCTGATAGCCCCTGCAGTTATCATGCCGCTCTTCAACAAGTTCACGCCGCTGCCGGAGGGCTCCACCTTGCGCGAACGCCTCTTTGTGCTCGCGCGGCGCACCGATTTTCCAACCCGCAGCATCGAAGTAATGGACGGCAGCAAACGGTCGCATCACTCCAACGCCTTCTTCACCGGGTTCGGACGCTTTCGCAAAATTGTGCTTTTCGACACACTGGTAGCCCAGCTTGCCGAGACGGAACTGGAATCCGTGATTGCCCATGAAATCGGGCATTACAAAAAACGTCACGTCGTGAAGTTGCTCGGTGTTTCGATCTTCGGCGTGTTTATGGGCTTCGCGGCGGTCGCCTGGCTGGCGCGTCAGGAGTGGTTTTATCACGCATTCGGTTTCGAGTATCACGCGGGTTTTGCGGCAGCGAACGTTGTCCCGGCGATCCTGCTGTTTGCGTTGTTGGCGGGGACGATCAGTTTTTGGTTTTCGCCGCTGGTTCACATCTGGTCGCGTCGTTTCGAGTACGAGGCGGATGCGTTCGCGCGCGCGACCACGGGCGACGCGCAACCGCTCATTCAAGCACTGCGCAAACTGACAGAAAAAAATCTGAGCAACCTGACGCCTCACCCGCTCTACAGCGGTTTCTATTACTCACACCCGACCCTTCTCGAACGCGAACGCGCGATGCGCACGGCACGTTCGTTGTAGGGCAGGCGCTTCGCCTGCCACACCGGCAACAGGAGCGTTTGCCCTACAAATGAAAAACATCGGCGCTTGACACAAGCGCCGCTACAACGTCGCTGTTCTAAAATGTCGAAAGTCATTGTCGTTGGCGCCGGGATTAATGGCGTTACTGCCGCGATCGAACTAAGAAAACGCGGTCACGAAGTGATGCTAGTCGATCCGGGACCGCTGCCGCATCCGTTGGCAGCCTCCACCGACATCAATAAGGCCGTGCGCGCCGCATACGGCGTTGACGAAGATTACACCGCCCTTGCCGAACGTTCGATTAAACTCTGGCGCCAATGGAATGACGAATTCGGCACCAAGCTGTATCACGAGGTCGGCGTGATGTTCGTTCGCCGCGCGGAAATGGAGCCGGGCGATTTTGAATATGAAAGTTTGAAACTTCTCGAAAAGCACGGGCTCAAAGTGACGCGTATGAACACGGCGCAGTTGTGGAAACGTTTTCCGGCATGGAATCCGGAACTTTATCGAGATGGCGTTCTTGAGATCGAGGCGGGTTATGCGGAGAGCGGTCGCACTGTTGCGATGTTAATTGAGCGCGCAAAATCTGTCGGCGTTGAACTATGCGAACGCCAGAGGTTTTCGCAGTTGGAGGAACGGGGCAATCGCGTGAGCGGCATCGTGCTCGATGACGGACAGCGAATCGCCGCGGATTTTGTCGTCATGGCGGTTGGCGCGTGGACGCCGTATCTGCTGCCGTTTACCAGGAAATTTTTCCGCGCCACCGGGCAGCCAGTATTTCACTTGCAGCCTTCGGAGCCTGAGTTGTTTGCGCCGGAGCGTTTTCCGGTTTTCGGCGCAGACATTACAACAACCGGCTACTACGGATTTCCGATCAATCGCGACGGCGTGGTGAAGATTGCCAATCACGGTTCTGGACGCGAAATGTCGCCCGACTCCCCCGAGCGCGTGGTGACTGCCGATGACGAAAAGAACTTGCGCGAATTTCTGGCCTCGACGTTCCCCTCGCTCGCCGATGCGCCAATTGTCTACACGCGTGTGTGCATGTACTGCGACACGCACGATGGACATTTCTGGATCGCGCGCGATCCGGAACGCGAAGGATTAGTCGTCGCTGCGGGTGACAGCGGACACGGATTCAAGTTTGCTCCCGTGCTGGGTGAGATCATAGCCGACACAGTGGAAGGAAAACATAATCCGCTGCTAGACAAATTCCGATGGCGATCGGAAGTGCGCGCGGGAACCGCCACAGATGCAGCGCGCTCGAAGGCAAAGCTGTAGTAGCGGTATGTAAGGCCCGACAGGACGTCTCCTCGGACGCACCTAACGAGGCACAAGGTCAGAGCCCGTGCCCGAGAGCACGCGTGGCTGCAGCGGCGCTGCTTGCAGTAGTGCCACGGCTGCCGCGAGTCCAGCTAGGACTTTAACGCGCGGTAACATCTAACGGGAATTAGACGAATAGACGTGTAAATTCACGTGCATTTACAAGAGTCTGGGCGGCCTCTTTTCGTGCCGCGCTTCGCACAGCGAAGCGGCTACAAAACACTCGACGGCTAGGAAGCCGTCGTTCCTTGCGGTGCTGTTTTTTTGGGCCGCTTTAGCAGAGTGATCTGCTTGATACGGGCAGAATCCGAGGGACTCCACGTGGCAACTTCGGGATCGTCTTTGAACGCGTTGTGGACGAGACGCCGCTCATAAGAATTCATAGGCTCGAGCTGAAGCGAACGCCCTGTGATGCGCACCCGCTCGGCCAGCTCGCGCACCCGCTGCACGATGCTATCTTCGCGCATCGACCGGTAATGTTCGCAATCGACGATGACTTTTTCGGCGTCCTTGTCTCTGGCTTGCAGTAAGCGATTGAGCAAAAACTGGATGGCTTCGAGCGTCTCGCCGTTGCGTCCGATGAGCCGCCGGCTTTCCTCAGTGTAAATCTGCAGCGTCGCGTTGCCCCCCTCGTTGGTGGTCGCCTCGATGTCCACCACGAAACCGAGATACCCGAGCATGGTGTCCAGCAGATCTTTCGGCGTCATCATCGCTTTCGTTTTCCGGCGGGAGCAATTTTTTCGAGCGTCGGCATGGGTTGTCGTTTGTTCTGCCAAAATTGCAGGATACTGAAAAGATTTTGCGCGGTGTAATACAATGCCAGAGCCGCCGCAAAATTGTAGCAGAAAAATAGAAACATCAGTGGCGTAAACATCATTATGCGGCGTTGTGTGGGATCGCCCGTCTTCGGTGTCATCGCCATGAGCCAGACCTGCGTAGCCGCCATAAGCAACGGGATGATGTTGATCGGCCAACCGAGCACGGGCAGATGCGCTACGGTATCCGGTTGGGACAGATCGTGCACCCAAAGAAACTTAGCGTTTCGCAATTCCACCGCTTGCGCGAGCATCTGGTAAAGCCCAAAGAAAATCGGGATCTGAATGGCCATGGGCAGACAACCGCCTACGGGATTAATGCCGTACTGCTTATACAGCTTCATCACCTCCTGGTTCATCCGTGTGGGGTCCTCTTTGTATTTTTCGCGCAACTCCTGCATCTTCGGCCCAAGTAACGCTGTCTTGCGCATTGTTTGATTCGCCTTGCTCTGGAGCGGCCAGAGCACGAGGCGCACGACAAGCGTCAGCACGAGAATGGCAACACCGTAACTCTTTACGAAACCGTGAATGGTGTTGAGAAAATTGAGCAGAAATTGGCTGACGATTTTGAACACGCCGAAATTCATAATCTCCGCTTCGTTATGCTCGAGCTGGGACAGCCGATGATAGATTTTCGGTCCGGTCCAGATCTGGAAACGCGCGGTGTAAGTTTGGCCTGGCTGCACCTGAAACCCCGGCATACGCATCGCGCCTTCGACGCCGACCGTGTTTTGTTCGGTTGAGACTTCGAACGAACGGCCCCAAATGCCGGTAGCCTTCCAATCGTCTAGGTTTTTTCCCGCGAGCGTTGCTTTAAGAGGCGTCACAATGGAAGCGAAAAACTGATCGGTCACGGCTGTCCATTCTGCTCCGGAAAAATTTTCCTGGAAAACCGGCTGCGCCGTATGCGCACCGATACCGAGAAAACCTCCGCTACCCTGAAATGCACTCACGTTGCGGTCTTTGGCTTTGCCATTGATGCACCAAACCAGTCGCGTGTAGTACGGATAGTCGTTCCTATGAATCGGTGCCGCCGAACCGAGCGCGACGAAGTAGTCAGCCTTCGCGTACGGCTGCGCACCCATGTTCTGAACGTCTACGTTGAAGTCGAGAAGAAAATTGTCTTTCTTCTGGCTCGACTGCAGTAACGAAAATTTCTTTCGAATTGTGATTCCGTCAGGCATGGCGCGCTCGCACCGAATGCTGCTGTCGGATTCACGCAACAACGTAAATTCCGAAAGAGCGGGCTTTGCGGGATCATCAACTATCGCGCCAATGGGCATGTGCTTGGGAGAATTCAAGGCCACGCGCTTAGCGTCTTCGGCGATGTGATTGAACATAACCGCCTCGGCAATGCCGCCGCCGCGGCTGGTGAAGCGCAATTCGACATCTGAATTGCGCAACGTCTCGACCTTTTCCGCAAAGGTCGGAACTGCTTCAGCGCCCTGTGGCGCAGTTTCCGGTGAGGCAAGCAGAGACGGCGAAGGCGCGAGGACCGCCGGCGTCGCCGTTGGCGAAGTTTGTCCGGGCGTCGCAGTGACGGGAGCCGGTCTGGGCGCCATCTGTTTTGCCAGATACACTTCCCAAACGACAAGCCCGACTACGCAAAGAGCGACAACAATCCACGCAGTTCGATCCATAAATTTGGTTTTGCACGATCAGACGCAGCGACGGATCTCATTCTGAGATCCGCCCGCCCAGCGCGGCGGCACCGGGTCGTACCCACATCCACCCCATGGTTGGCAGCGAGCGAGGCGCTTCAATCCCAGCCAACTTCCGTGCCGAACGCCATGCGTCTCCACCGCTTCCAGAAAATATCTCGAACAGGTCGGGGTAAATCGGCAGCCGCAGTCAGGACCGCAAAGCAGACGAAGCAACGGTGAAAGCGTGCACTGATAGAGGCGAATGATAAAACGAACCAGTCCGAGCATCAGAGCAGAATAGAAGCGCGCCTAGCGAGGCGCAACCATTCATCTTCCAACGCGTCATAGCTCGCGGTCGCCGCTTCGTGTCTGGCAATAATTGCGAACCAAACGCCTTGTCGCAGTTCGTGCTGGTGTCGGCGAACAATTTCACGCAAACGACGCCGAACGCGATTGCGAACGACCGCGCCGCCGAGGCGGCCTGAAGTAACGAACCCTGCACGCCACGGACTGGAATTCTCCACCGGCATCGCATTTAACATCAGGAGTCTGCCACGTTGTGTGATGCCGTTCTGTTTCACACGCTCGTATTCTGAGCGGTGCGTCAGGCGACCCGCCTTTGGGAAGGAGAATGAACCTGCCGGCGCCATCTTGATTGGCAATCCTTTATCGCACGCCGCTCGACCTCAAGACGTTGCGCTTCAAAAAGAGGTTGCGAACGGTAGGCTTCGGATGCGCGACTTCAGTACAAAAGAAGTCTTCCACCGAAAATCGGGGGAAGACTTCTCAAAGGATGGAATCCCAGATTTATCCGCCGGGCGACTCAGCAGGTGTTTCCTCTGTTCCAGCCGGCGATTCAGTGGTGGCAGCTGGAGCTTCCGTTGCAGCGGGACTCGTCATTTCAGTCGCCGCAGGCGGCGGGGTCGTGGGAGTTGGACTTGTCGCAGGAGTGACTGTTTCAGTTTTTTGCTCGCACGCCGCGAGAAGCGCGGCTCCGGCCAGAATGCAGATATATTTCTTCATAGTTGGAGACGCATATTGCTTCAATTGATCAATCGCAGCAAGCGCAGTTTTTGGACCGCGCAAAATGTTCGTTAAACACAAATGGCTCGCCACGAACATTAAAACGGTGGCTCCGATTTCAAGCCATGCGCCTCGGCGACGGCCTTGCAAGTGAGCCGGCCATCGCGCGTGTTGATCCCACCAATAAGCGCCGGCTGCTTCTTGCACGCGCCCTCAAGGCCGAGATTGGCCAGTAGCTCCACGTAACGATAGGTGACGTTTGTAAGCGCTTGCGTCGCGGTTCGCGCGTACGCTGCGGGCATGTTTGCGACGCAATAATGCGTCACACCTTCCTCGACGTAAACGGGATCGAGATGCGTCGTTGGTCGCGAGGTTTCGGCGCACCCCCCCTGATCAATCGAAATGTCCACGAAGACACTGCCGCGCTTCATTTTTTGCAACATTGCGCGTGTGATCAGCTTTGGCGCTTTGGCTCCGGGCAAAAGCACGGCGCCGATGAGCAAATCGCAATCGGGCATTAAGTCGTCTAAATTTGCTTCGTTCGAATAAAGCGTGTGCAGGTTTTCTATTGCGATATCCAGAAATCGCAGCCGTTCGACATCGATGTCGAGAATTGTGGCATCGGCACCGAGGCCTTTGGCCATGCGTAGGGCGTTCACGCCCGAGGTTCCGCCGCCGAGGATGACCACGCTCCCGGGCAAAACTCCCGGAACGCCGCCCAGCAAAACCCCGCTGCCACCGTTGTACTTGGCGAGAAAATTGGCACCCATTACCACCGACATGCGACCGGCAATTTCGCTCATCGGTTCCAGCAGCGGCAAACGATGGTCCACCTGGATCGTCTCGTACGCTACGCCAGTCACACCTGATTTCAGCAACGCCTCAGTGAGGGATTTGCTCGCAGCAAGGTGCAAATACGTGAAAAGAATTTGGCCCCTGCGCAATAACGGGAACTCTGCTTCGAGAGGTTCCTTGACTTTCACAATCATGTCAGCGCGCGCAAAAACGTCTTTTGCCTGCTCCACAATTTCCGCGCCCGCTTTCACGTAGTCCTGGTCGGAGTAGCCGGAACCGAGCCCAGCATTCCTTTCCACCAAAACGGAGTGACCATGCCTGGTAAGTTGGTTCGTCAAAGACGGCAGCAACGCAACGCGTTGCTCTTGTTCCTTAATCTCCCTTGGGACACCGATGATCATGGTGCGAAGTGAAAGTGATTAGTGAGAAATGAGACTTGCAATCAAGCTAAATCACTTCGGACGTCTCACTTCTTAAATTAGTTGAGCGAGGGATCATCTGGAGCGGCGGCGAGCATCTTATACCACGGTCCCAGCGTTCGCATAATGTCGAACCACAGATTTGGCAGGCGTTCAAGTTTTAGCAGCGATGGATTGGCATTCTGCACAACCCACGCTTTCTGCTTCACCTCGCTTTCGAGTTGGCCGGCTCCCCACCCTGCGTAGCCGACAAAAGCGCAAACCGTAAGCAAATTTTTGTTGCCCTTTGCATCGCTTCCTTCGTCGAACGTGACGTTGTGATTGAGTTTCAGACCTGCGCCGCCCTTCTGCCATTCAAACGCCGCAAACATCAGTTGGCTTTTTCCAACCGGACCGCCCAAAAACACCGGTACATCGGCGAGTCCCACCGGCGGCGTATCCGACACCAGTTCGGCCACTGGTCGGTCAAGCGGGCGATTGATGATCACGCCCAGCGCGCCCTCGTTAGGCTCATGCTCGGAAACGAAAAGCACCGTGCGCCGAAAGTTCGGATCGACCATATTCGGATGAGCGACCAGCAATGAACCGGCAAAATTGCGCGACACCTGTTCATCGCCCAACTCACGCATCCAAAACTAGAGACCGCACCGCGCGCTTGCGCAACCTTTCGATCGCGCTGGCATTCGACCTCGTGTTCAGTCTGTCGTGCCCTCATTTACTGTGGAGATCGCAGGGGCAGAACTGCCCGAAATTTTTTTGAAAATTTTGTGTAGAATTTTGTTGCCAGTGGACGAAACCTCGCTTACAGCCTTAAAAGTTTTCTACGATTGTTCTGGGGGGAACAGCCGCCCTTCACGCCTATCGGGTGTGGGGGGCGGTAATTTTTCGGGGGCGAACGTTCGCCGCTTTCTTCTTGCTCGTTATCTGCTCTTGCTCGATTGCGTCTGAACAGAAACGGTCAACGCGGAACGTCCAATGTCGAAATCAGCAAACCCGTATCGAGTTGCATGGCCAATAGCGTTGACGCTTTTGGCCCTCACCATTGCAATGACGATCTTGATCATCTTTTTGCGTTTGGAGAGTTGGCCGGCGCGCACAGCGCGGCAAAGCACGGCTGAGCTGGAGAGGCTTGGCAAAAATCTGCGCGCTGCGTTCGTCGACATCGCGCATTTGCAGCCACGGATCACGATCAATGACCGCGTCTACATGGAACAGACGACGCCGGTAAGCGAGCTGGTCGTCCTGTCACGCCGCATCGAAGTCGAACACGAATTGCTCCATACGTGGGCGGGCAGCTCCAAACGCGTGAAGCTGCATGGCACATTCATCGCCAAAGCCGGGTTCGATCTGCGGAAAGGCCTCTCGATCGATATTCGCCCGGATCAAATCATGGTGCAGCTGCCGCACGCGCAGCTTTTGGGCGTTGAGCAGCAACAAGTGGACGTGCTCGCATTCGAAAACGGGTTATGGAACCGCATTTCCGGGCAGGATGTTCAAAGCGAATTGTCAGTGCTGCCTGAGTTGGCTTGGAAGAAAGCAGCAGACAGCGAGCTGCCCGCTGAAGCCGAGGAAACTTTGCCAAAGCAACTTGAACAACGAATTCACACGGCGCAGCCGCTGCGTTTGGTCTTCAAAGATGAGAAGAAAAGTGAATGACGGTCAGTGAATTGTGATCCGTATCTAAGTGACACATGCAGGTGTAATTACCGATTATCCCTCCTCCTTCACCGATCACCTCTTCGTCTCACAGCGATGCCGTTTAAGAATCGAATCTTCCTCATTATTCTGGTGATCGTCATTGTGGCGCTCGCCGCTGTCCTGCTTGCGCCAATTGCGGTCTCCAACGGGGTTCGCCTCTGGGTCTGGTGGTTCGCCCGCCAGGAGGGCTTCGTCGCCACCATCGACAAAGTCGACGCGCCCTTTCTGCGTCCCATTCTCATTTGTCAGATTCACCTGAAAAGCGTTCGTAACGATGCAGTCCGCGTTGATGTCACTGTGCTTGACGCGCGAGTTGTTTTGAATCTAAAGCACGTCTTTCTGCACCTGAGCGGCCGCGACATCCGAAATATCTCCGTTCGAGAATTCCACGCCGAGGTGCGCCGCACGAATCCAAATGTGCGAGCACTAAGCCAGCACGGCTGGGCGACACTCCATCGATTGCTCCCGGAAACCTTAAGTATCGCCAAGCTGGAAACGCGGGTTGAAAACGGGCCGAGTTTGATTTTGCTGCGGAACGCTTCGCTATCCGTAAGCGAGACGGAACCCGGCCGGTTCACCGCTGCCGAGCTCATGATTGCCTCACCATGGGTGCACCAAAGTTTTTCGCAGTTGCGCGGCGCAACTCACTGGGAAGGCAATCGCTTGACGCTCGCCGGACTCACTTTGACTCACGGCCTCGACTTGCAGGCCGCGACGGTGGATCTTGCGCGGCTGGGGAACCGGCGAATGGGATTGCAGTTCGACGTCGATGCGTTCGGCGGCAAACTCCGAGCGAATATTTCGCATGAATGGCACTCGCCACATTCCAACTGGAAGATTGCAGGGGGCGCTGCCGACCTTTCGCTGGCGCAAATTTCCGAGGCGCTTGGTTTCGCCGACCGCGTCAACGGTTTGCTCCATGCCAGCAACTTCACGTTTCGCGGCAACTTGGCCGAACCGGACCGCGCAACCGCGTCGCTGTGGGGTGAATTAACCGCGCTCACCTGGCGCGATCGCACAGCAGAAGCGCTCATGCTCGGCGCCGCACTTTACAACCGGAAGATTGAGCTCCAGCAACTTTACATCAGGCAAAAAAGCAACGAGTTCACCTTGAGCGGCGAAGCTGCACTACCCGCGACTTCGTCCGAGTGGCTCAGGCCAGATTTTCGCGGCAACATTTCGGCATCGATTAATCAGCTCGGCGAATTCCTTGCTCTTTTCGGTGCAAACCCAGCTGATTTCTCTGGGAAAATCAGCATCCAAGGGTCGATGGATACCCACGCCCGCAACTTCGGCGGCAACGTCGCGATCGAGGGCGCCTCACTAACGTTTTTCAAACACGACATCGACAGCTTTAGTGCAAAAGTGACTTTGAAACCGAGCGAGCTGGAGATCGAACGCTTCGATTTGGCGCGGAAAAACGATTCTCTCTCGGGTGAGGGCAAGATCGATCTTTCGCCGAAGCACAACTATTCAGGCACGCTTGACGCCTGGACGGACGATCTACGCGATTACGTTTCGAGCCTCCGCGGGTCACCACGGCAAAATGCAGGCCCGATTCCGGTGGAACTTCAAGCAACCGTCGATTCGAGTCAGTGGGATACGCGCGGTGTGATTCACTTGCCCAAATCGAGCCCACTTAGTTTCACCGCCAATTTTCCGCTGCCCATCGGGATCACTTGGAGCGCTTTTCAAATGTCGCCTGTCAAGGTTTCGCTGGATTTCCCAGCAGTCTTCCTGGCGGCCGCTCCCCAGTTGTTCCATTCAAACATTCTGGAAGACGGCATCGTGAGCGGAAAAATCTCTCTCTCCGAAACGTTGGAGCGTCCCCGCATCGTTGGTGAAGTGCAGCTTGTAAACGGAAAGCTGGCCAGCAGCGACTCTTTCTTCAACGTCATTGGATGCAGTACCCTGGCCATTTTTGATGGCAACCACGCTTCCCTGGAGTTTCTAAATCTCGCAACCAAGGATGTAGACCTTGCGCTTCGCGGAGAAATTGATTTCGAAAATACGAAACACGTTGTGGTTAGAATCGCCGGGGTAACACCCATTTTCGATTTAATGTCGCGTCCCGTCGACTGCGTGAACAAGATTGAAATCGCGCCTGCGGCCCTGCCACTTGCTCCTGCCGCGACGGAGTTGGAGTTTCGCGGCCCTCTTCTTCAATCCGGCTGGAGCGTCGGCTTGAAAGAAGAGATCAGTAGCCAGTTGTCCATTGTTTCGACGCCGGACGTTGCCGAGCGCATTTTTCCCGTTTGCTTTGGAACCGGCCCGGAGGAAAAAACATTATTACTAGGCGCCGTCCCGCGTGCTGAAGTTGCTCCGAAGGTAAGTCCAAAAAAACCAGAGAAGCGGCGATAGCTCAGCTACTGGTGTTGCTGAGTCACGAGCCAGCGGGAAAGCTTCTCTGTCAAGTCCGGGGTAAGATCCACTCTAAACTCAGTGCCCGCATCGAGCCGCAACGAATTGCCGTTATGGCGATCAAACAGTAGTTGGACCGGATGACGTCCGGGTGCGCTGACGAGAATGTTGCGGACCTGGCGCAACTCATCGCCCGTCGTCGCCGAAGAAAATCGCAGACGAATCGCGGATACCTTGCCTTCCGATCTTTCGGTTCCGCCATTGGGTCTTCCCGCTGCCACCGGCTTAATTTCCACAGCCGTAGCACGAAGCATTTCGTCGCGTCTGTCCAATGTTGCTTTCAATTCAACAACGCGCCCGGGCACGAGAATATCCGAGACCTTCAGATAAACCTCGTTCCACACGACCACCTCGAGCGTGTCCATCAGATCTTCGAGCCACACAATCGCAAACGGCTTGCCCTCTTTCTTCGTAAACTTTTTTTCGACCTCCACGATCGCTCCAGCAATCTTAAACTGCGCGCGATCGTCGAGTTCGCCTAACGAGGCAATCGGTCGATAATTCTTAGCCGCAAAAACGTCGGCATACGCGTCGAGGGGATGACCGCTGACGTAGAATCCGAGAAGCTCCTTCTCGTACGAAAGTTTCTCGTGCTCGTTCCACGGTGTGATCGATTGCCGCCTCGCTGCTGTGGCAGCGTGCGTTTGCTCATCGAAGAGCGAAACCTGCCCAGCCACCCGATCACGCTGGAGAGCCGCCGAGGATGCAAGCGCATCTTCGATACAGGCGAAGAGCTCCGAGCGATCCCGCCCGGTGAAATCAAACGCGCCCGCCTTGATGAGGTTTTCCAACATCTTCCGATTAGCCACGCGCGAATCGAGCCGCGTACAAAAATCATCGAGGGAACTGAACTCGCCTCGTTCGTCGCGCTCGCGAATGGCCATGGCCATCGCTGCTTCGCCGACATTTTTGATCGCAGCCAAGCCGTAACGAATTGCATTCAATGTGGAAGCGGCCTCAGTGCCGCGACTGTCGGGACGCTGAGGTCCCTCCCATGTTTCCGGTGTGAACTTCAAACCGCTTTTGTTGATGTCCGGTGGAAGAATAGAAATCCCCATTCGCTTGCATTCACCTACGAAGACCGAAATTTTTTCCGTGTTATTGATTTCGTTGCTCAGCAAACCCGCCATGAATTCCACCGGATAATGCGCCTTGAGGAAGGCCGTTTGGTAACTGATCACACCATACGCCGCGCTGTGACTTTTGTTGAATCCGTAACCGGCAAATTTCTCGAGCAAATCGAAAATGGCGTTCGCTTTTTTCTCGGGAATTTTGTTCGTGCGCCCGCAGCCCTCGATGAAATTCCTGCGTTCTTTTGCCATCTTCTCCTTGTCCTTCTTGCCCATTGCGCGCCGGAGAAGATCGCCTTGCGCTAGCGAGTAGCCGGCAAGTTTGCTCGCAGCAGCCATTACTTGTTCCTGGTAAATCATCACGCCGTAGGTGTCGGCGCAGATGTCCTCGAGGAGCGGATGCAAATATTTTATGGGCGTGATCCCCTTTTTCGCTTTTACATATTCCGGGATGAGCTCCATCGGGCCGGGCCGGTACAGCGCGATCAATGCGATGATGTCGTCGAGCTTTTTGACGTCGAACTGCTTCGAGAGACTGGTCATGCCGCCGGATTCCATCTGGAACAGGCCGATGGTTTCGCCGCGGTTGTAGAGCGCGAAGGCGGCGGCATCATTCAGCGGAATATCTCTTAGCGAAAAGTTTGGATCGCGTTTGTGAATCAGCGTCAGTGTATCCTCGATAACGGTCAGCGTTTTTAATCCAAGGAAATCCATCTTCAGGAGTCCCAGATCGTTGAGCGGTCCCATGGAGTACTGGCTGATCACGTCGTTGCCTTTTACGTCGTGGCAAAGCGGGATGTAATCGGACAAATCCCGATCTGCGATGACTACGCCTGCCGCGTGGACGCCAGCGTTGCGCGATAAACCTTCAAGAACTTTGGCGTGCTCAAACAGCTGCTGTGTCGCCGGCTCAGTGGCGACCGCTCTTTTCAGCTCCGCATTTTTTCCCACTGCTCCATCGAGCGTGATGTTCAGCTCGTTGGGAATCATCTTCGCGATCCGATCTGCGTCGCGATAGCTCCATCCCAGCACGCGGCCTACGTCGCGCACGACGCTTTTTGCCTTGAGCTTGCCGAATGTGATGATCTGCGCGACGCGGCGCTCGCCGTATTTTTGCCGAACGTATTCGAGGACTTCCCCGCGGCGCGCCTCGCAGAAATCGACATCAATGTCGGGAGGCGAAACGCGATCAGGATTCAAAAACCGCTCGAAAATCAGGCCGTACTGAAGCGGGTCTATGTCCGTGATGCCAAGGACAAACGCGACGATCGAGCCCGCAGCAGAACCGCGGCCTGGACCAACCGGGATCCCTTTTTCCTTCGCGAAATGAATGAAATCCCAAACGATGAGTAGATAACTAACGAACCCTGTTTTTTCCAGAACGCCGAGTTCGTACTCTAGCCGCCGGGCTAGTTCCGAATCGGCCGTTGCCCGTTCGCCGTAGCGCGCGCGCAAACCTTGGTGGCAAAGCTCGCGCAAATATCCTTCCCGCGTTTTGCCAGTCGGCACCGGATACTCCGGATATTTCGAACTCCCAAACTCAAGATCGAGATGGCAACGTTCGCCAACATGCAGTGTGTTCGCGATCGCCTCGGGAAAATCGCGGAACACCTGCCGCATCTCGTCCGGTGATTTGAAATACAATTCCGGCAGATAATGCATCCGGCTCTCGTCCTGCACCATTTTGCCGGTGCCGATGCAAAGCATTACGTCATGCGCTTCGTGATCGCTCCGGCGGAGAAAATGCACGTCATTCGCCGCGACCAGGCCAACGCCCAGGTCGCGCGCCATGTGCACAAGTGCTGCGTTGCATTTCTTTTGCTCCTCCATTCCGTGATCGTGCAATTCCAGAAAGAAATTTTCCGCACCGAGGATATCTCGATATTCGGCAGCGCTCTGTTTTGCTTTTTCGATGTTGTTTGACTGAATCGCGCTGTTGATTTCGCCCGCGAGACAGCCGCTCAGTCCGATCAAACCCGCCGAGCGCGCTGCCAACATCTCCTTGTCGATTCGCGGCGCGTAATGAAACCCATCCAGATGCCCTGCCGTCACCAGCTTCACGAGATTGCGGTAGCCAGTTTCGTTCTCGGCCAGCAACGTGAAGTGATACGCCGATTCCCGCCGCGATGGCGGCCGGTCCTTGTGCGATCCCGGCGCCACGTAAACCTCGCAGCCGATGATCGGTTTCACCCCGGCACGCTGCGCTTCCTGGTAGAATTCAATCGCGCCAAATAAATTGCCGTGGTCGGTGATCGCCACGGCAGGCATCTTGAATTCCGCGGCTTTTTTCATCAGCTCCTTCATTCGGATACTTCCATCCAGCAGCGAATATTCGGTGTGCAGATGAAGGTGAACGAAAGAGTCGCGAGACATTACGTTTGAGTATTAAGCGTCAAAGAATTTTGGCAAATTTGCCACGCAATTGACCTTATCAATCCGAGAGAAATCGAGGCTGCAACGCAGCCCCGAAAGCTTTCGGGGCGAGGCCAGGCTTTTCAAATCCGTCGCAAAAGGGAGGTGCTGATCGCGGGATCTTTCCACTTCGCTTGGCTCCGGTGCACACGACGATTCGATTTCAAAAATTCGTGATTGCATTCGAGTCGGGCAATTGCTATGAGAGCGCGTGCTGCGGTTGGCTTTCGATTGGAAAGCGCCGCGCGATGCCAACGTTACTGCGACATGAAAAAATTGGAGGCCATCATTAAACCGTTCAAGCTCGAAGAGGTCAAAGAAGCGCTCGCAGAGCTCGGCATCGAAGGAATGACTGTCACCGAGGTCAAAGGTTTTGGGCGGCAAAAAGGGCACACCGAAATTTACCGGGGAAGCGAATATACGGTGGATTTTCTGCCGAAGGTGAAAGTGGAGGTCGTAATGGCGGACGACTTGATTGAAAAGGCGGTCAATGTCGTGGTGGCCGCGGCGAAGACCGGCAAGATCGGGGACGGCAAGGTGTTCGTGCTCCCGGTCGAACACGCGGTGCGCATCCGCACTGAAGAGATCGGCGAAAAAGCGGTTTAGATTTAATGGCGAAGCTCGAATGGCGAATCACGAAGCAATGAATTTCGAATGACGGATCCGACTGCGCGCGGAACTTGTCATTCGGTCATTCCTTCGCAAATCGTCGTTCGGATTTCGTCATTTTGATTTTCTATCAACCCTCAACTAACAACTCTCAACATGGCCAAAGACAAAACTCCATCCGACGTCAGCAAAATGATCAAAGACGGCAACGTGAAATTGATCGACTTCAAGTTCACGGATTTGCTCGGCACCTGGCAGCATTTCACGACGACGCTCACCGAATACAATGAGGAAATCTTCACCGATGGGCTCGGTTTTGATGGGTCGAGCATCCGCGGCTGGCGCGTGATCAATGCCTCAGACATGCTTGTCATTCCGGACGCGACGACGGCGTGGATCGATGTCTTCAATGCTGAACCGACACTGAGTTTAATCTGCACAATTGTCGACCCAATCACCCGCGAGCCATACGATCGCGACCCGCGTGGCGTGGCCGAAAAGGCAGAAGCATATTTGCAGTCGACCGGAATCGCAGACACGGCGTTCATCGGACCAGAAGCAGAATTTTTCATTTTCGACGATGTGCGCTTTGCCAATAGCGGCAACGCAGCGTCATACATCGTCGATAGCGTCGAAGGGCATTGGAACAGCGGGCGCGAGGAATTTCCAAACCTCGGTTACAAGATTCGACCGAAGGAAGGGTATTTTCCTGTCTCGCCGATGGACACGTTGCAGGACATTCGCAACGAAATGTGTTTGGAGCTCGAGAAAGCCGGCGTGCCGATTGAGCGCCAACATCACGAAGTCGCAACTGCTGGCCAGGCAGAGATCGACATTCGTTACGCGCCGCTCAAACGCATGGGCGACAACATGCAGTATTACAAATACATCCTGCGAAATGTCGCCAGACGGCACAACAGAACCGTGACCTTCATGCCGAAACCGATCTTCGGAGACAATGGCAGCGGCATGCACACGCACATATCGCTTTGGAAAGACGACAAACCCCTCTTCGCCGGGAACGGCTACGCCGGGCTCAGCGATATCGCTCTATTTTTCATAGGCGGAATCTTGAAACACGCGCCGGCGTTAACGTGCCTTACGAATCCAACCACCAACAGCTACAAACGGCTCGTGCCAGGTTTCGAAGCGCCAGTCAATCTCGCCTACTCCGCCCGCAATCGCTCCGCCGCAATTCGAATTCCTACCTACTCACCGAGCCCTAAGGCAAAGCGCATCGAGTTCCGCACGCCCGATGCCGCTGCAAATCCATATCTCGCCTTCTCGGCGATGCTTCTGGCGGGGCTCGATGGAATCCAGAACCGCATGGACCCCGGCGATCCGCTGGACAAAAATCTTTACGAGTTACCGCCCGAAGAACTCGCTCAAGTCGCCAGCGTGCCCGATTCGCTCCGCGGCGCAATCGAAGCGCTTCAGGCCGATCACTCCTTTTTGCTGCGCGGCGACGTCTTCAACGAAAATTTCATCGCCAACTGGATCGACATGAAACAAAAAGAATACGACGCGCTGCGTCTGCGACCTCACCCCTACGAATTTGCAATGTACTATGACGTCTAATCTGGAGTACGGCGGCCGCACTTGTCACGCCGTAGCCTAGGCAAAGGGGGCCCCGTACGAACTTGCGATGTATTACGACGTGTAATGGTAGGGCGCGACCGCCGGACGCGCCGAATATTACTCTGATACGTCAGGCGCGACTTCGAGTTGCTTTGATAACACTGGTCCGCATATCATGGCGAAATGAAAAATCTGCGATTCATATCTTCATTTGTGGTATTCAGTTTGTTTGTCGGGAACCAACTCGGCCGCGCTGCTGATCCCGCTCATCCCGATCAGCCAATGATTTCACCTGCAGAGGCAATCTCGCGGCTCAAGGAAGGCAATGGTCGTTTCACTGCGGGAAATATGCAGCACCCGCATGAGTCGAATGATGATCGAGCGTACATGGCTAAAAACAGCTATGAAAATGCTGGCATGCTTTCCATGGGAATGACTGGCGAGCAGGCCGCCAAACGACGCGCAGAACTAACGAAGAGTCAGCACCCGTTTGCGATCATCCTCAGTTGTTCCGATTCGCGTGTGCCACCCGAAATCGTCTTTGATGAAGGTCTCGGAGATTTGTTCATCGTTCGAGTAGCGGGCAATGTGCTCAACGATGAAGGCTTGGGAAGTATCGAGTACGGGGTCGATGTTTTGGGCGCCCGCCTGATTGTAGTGCTCGGCCATCAGAGTTGCGGTGCCGTCGACGCCGCAATGAAAACCGTCGCTGCGAAGGGCAAAGCACCAGGGCATATTCAGTCACTGGTCACGGCCATCAAACCCGTGGTAGATTCGACGCCCAAAGGTGACCTGGATACGACGATCAAGGCGAACGTGAAACACGTTGTGGACGCTCTGCGCTCATCGACGCCAATTCTAAAGGCTAGGGTTGATTCCGGTGACGTACAGGTAGTCGGCGGCTATTACACATTGGATACTGGCGCAGTGACGTTTCTGGACCAGAAATAGTGGCTTCGCTAGAAGCCAGGGTTGTAATTAGCAAAGCGTAGAATCCATCCCACGAATGACATTATCATCTTGAGCGAGGCGAAAGATCTCTGGATGCTGCGGCGCGATGATTTCCAGTTAGGATCAGAGATTCTTCGCGCCGCTCAGAATGACATTTTAAGATATGAGCATCGTCGGAAAAGTGGAGAGCCTCTGGCGGTATCCCGTCAAAAGCATGCGAGGCGAAGAGTTGGATGAAGCTTTCACCAGTTATTCTGGAATTTATGGCGATCGCGTCTTTGCCTTCAGAAGTTCGGCGAATCACAAAGGATTTCCGTATTTCACAGCTCGTGAGCAGCGAAGGCTCTTGCAATATCGCCCGCGCTTTCGTTATCCCGACAAAGCAACGCGACCCATCAACCTGATCGAGGCGGAAAGCAGAAACGCGAATCCTCTTATAGCCGATCTCGCAGAGTTAGTTGTCGATGTAGAGACTCCCGATGGAAAAACTGTTGGGATTAATGATCCGAAATTGATCGAAATGCTCCGAGCGGACGTCGACCAAAAGCATCAAGTCACGCTAATGCAGTCTCAACGCGCCATGACCGATTGCCGTCCGGTATCGGTCTTCAGTTTGCAATCGGCGCAGCAACTCGCTGAAGAGACAGGCACCCGGGTCGATAAGCGTCGTTTCCGAGCAAACGTCTACGTAGACTTAACATCCACCAACGGCTTCGCTGAAAACGAACTTGTCGGCCGATCGGTAAAGATCGGCCCGAAGGTAGTCATTTCGATTTTGGAGCGCGACGCACGCTGCGTGATTATCACGCTCGATCCGGATACCGGAGAACAAGCGCCGGCGATTTTGAAGAAAGTCGCGCAAGCTCACGACGGCATGGCCGGCGTTTATGGTGCAGTCCTCGTCGAAGGCATGATGCACAAAGGCGATCCAGTCGAATTGCTCGAACATACCTGACACATCTGTAGCCACGTCCCTATGGGATGTTGGAGTGAAATCCGCAAAGATTGTAGCCGCCTCGCTATGCGAGGCGAGCACGTCGATCGTAGAGCGACGGCTACCGGGCTGGTAAATCGCGTTTTGCGCTCTGCGTTTCTTTGCGCGAAAAGACTCGCGGATGCGAAACGGCCAAACGATTGAATCCCATGTTCCGGCACGGTTAGATGCCTTGCCGTGGAGCTCGTGGCATTGGCTCATCGTCGTTTCGCTCGGCGCGACGTGGATCCTGGACGGTCTGGAAGTCACGCTTGCCGGAGCGTTGGGCGGAGTTTTGACACGTCACGAGACGCTCGGATTGAGCGACGCACAAGTCGGTGCGACTGCGACGTCCTATTTGGCGGGCGCAGTGGTCGGTGCGCTGCTTTTCGGCTACGGGACCGATCGGTTTGGGCGCAAGAAATTGTTTTTCATCACGGTTGCGGTTTATCTCATCGGAACAGCGTTGTCCGGTTTCTCCTGGAATTTCTGGAGCTACGCACTGTTTCGCGCAATCACCGGAGCTGGCATTGGCGGCGAATACGCGGCGATTAATTCAGCGATTGACGAATTGATCCCGGCGCGGGTGCGTGGCCGCGTTGATTTGATCATCAACGGCTCATACTGGGTCGGCGCTGCGATGGGCGCCGCTGCCACGCTTGTGCTGCTCGATCCGCGCCACATTCCGATCTGGCTCGGATGGCGATGCGCATTTGGAATCGGCGCTGCTCTGGGATTAATCGTTATTTTCTTTCGCCGCTGGATTCCGGAGAGTCCGCGCTGGTTGATGATTCACGGGGGGAATCACCAGGCGGAGGCGATCGTTGCGGACGTGGAACGAAAAATTTATGGCGACCGCGATTCGGCGGCCGGAGAACGCCGCTACAGTGAGCTGTTTCCTACGCGTATTCGCACTCGCACGCATACGCCCTGGCGCGAGATCTGGAATGCGATTATGCACGAACATCGGCGACGTTCGTTGCTTGGTTTTGTGCTCATGTCAACGCAGGCATTTTTCTATAACGCAATTTTTTTCACGTATGCGCTTGTGTTGATGCGGTTCTACGGCGTGCCGGGAAAAGACGTCGGCGGTTATCTTTTACCGTTCGCGCTTGGAAATGTGCTCGGACCGCTGCTGCTTGGGCATCTGTTCGATACGATCGGGCGCAAACAAATGATCACGCTGACGTACGGCCTCGCGGGAATTTTGCTCGCGCTCGCCGGCTGGCTTTTTCACGCTGGTTTGCTCACCGCGCAAACGCAGACGCTAGCGTGGACACTTATCTTTTTCGTCGCTTCAGCGGCCGCCAGTTCCGCCTACCTGACCGTGAGCGAGATTTTT
>JBBQRI010000018.1:0-20860 GCA_038214915.1 Chthoniobacterales bacterium | reverse complement strand
ATCAAGCCCGTTAATCGCCGCGACACAATCCTGATCGCAGTTGGAACCGGGAAACTGAATGACGGCAAAGTTCATGTCCATCTAATGTGCAGCGGCGGCTGCGCGTTTTTCTGCGTGATAATCGTTCACGACAAGGCACGCATGAATGACTCCCGGAATCCAGCCGAGTAATGTCAAAATCAGGCTAAGGAAGAAACTCGCGATGCGTCCGGTCATCAGCACTGCCAATGGCGGAAAAACCACGCAGAAAAAATATCGCAGCGTTTTCATTCGTTCTTATTGCTGGCTGTCTTCGTCTTCCTGTGTTTCTCCTTTAGCGGTTCCCGTTTTAACAATTCGTAATCTTCGATCACCGGATTCGACAGTAAATCGCGACAAAGCTGGTGCAGCCGCGATTCAAGCTCGCTGGTTTGCCCTTCGATCTCGATCTCCATGTATTTCCCGATTCGCACGCTGCGCACTTCCGGCATTCCCAGGTGGCGCATCGCGTCACGCACCGCGTTTCCCTGCGGATCCAGCACGGCGGCTTTTGGCATGACGATCACCTTGGCGTTCATCACGGCACAATATTGCGGCGATGTGCGGCCACAAGCGCAATCGCCACCATTTACTTCAATACGACGACGTCGAGATTGCCGTTCCGTCGCAGAACATTTACGCCTACATCTCCTTCGTTGTGTCTCGTGAGCAGAAGATCAACGCTAGCATCTCCCACTTTCAGGTCACGAATGTTGACTTGCGGAAGAAATTGCGGCAAGAAAGGCTTCGAAAACACCAGCCTTCGTTCTGGAGCAAACACATCGAGCCCGAGACACGCTTGCAGCAAAAGAAATACAGCCCCAGAGGCCCATGCCTGCGGAGCGCAGGCAACTGGATACAATGTGGCCGCTTCACCGGGTCGTCGCGGAAAGCCGCAGAATAGTTCCGGAAGCCGATGTAAATCGAAGAAGATGCTCGCGTCCATCATACCAGCGAGCACCATGGCAACCGATCCTTTAAGTTCGTACCGAGCAAATCCCGCGGCGATCAGTGAGTTATCGTGCGGCCAGATCGAACCGTTGTGATACGACATCGGATTGTAGCGCGCCTCACTGCTGGCTACTGTGCGAATTCCCCATCCGGAAAAGAATGTTTCATCGGTCAGGGTGGACGCAACGCGCCGTGCGTGTTCCTCAGTCGCAATCCCCGCGAAAAGACAATGACCAGCGTTCGACGTTCGCACCCTGCAAGGCCGCTTGCTGACGTCCAGAGCGAGGGCGTATGTGGAAATGTCTTCGCACCAGAAGATTTCCTCGAACCGGCGGCGCAAACTTTTGGCCTGATTTTTCAGCTCTCGTGCGGCTGTGCCATCGCCTAATAGCGCAGCCAGCTCGCTCGCGGCGAGCTTCGCGGCGTAAACATAACTCTGTACTTCGCACAGGGCGATCGGCGCCTCGGCAAGAACGCCGTCTCTGTGAAAAACCGAATCATGTGAATCTTTCCAACCCTGATGAATGAGACCGTGTTTTGACCTCCGGCTGTACTCGACGAAACCATCACCGTCTACGTCGCCATAGTGGTCGATCCACTCAAGCGCGCGCTGAACGTTCGACCAAATCGACTCCACAAAGGCGCGGTCACCCGTGCGCTTGTAATATGCGCCTGCTAGCATCACAAAAAGCGGCGTCGCGTCGATGCTCCCGTAGTAGCGCCTGAACGGCACTTCGCCCAAAACGGCCATTTCGTCATCGCGGAACTCATGCAGCACCTTGCCGGGTTGCGCGTCTTGCTCGGGTTTCTCAGCGTCGGCCTGGTGGGAAGCGAGGTACGCCAGGACGCCGCGCGCGAGGGATGGATCGAACCACAAGCATTGCAACGCGGTGATGATTCCATCGCGCCCGAACACGGTGCTAAACCAGGGAACACCGGCGTAAGGATAGGGGCCATAGCGCGTCTCGGTTCGCATCATGTGGAGATCGGCCAGCGAACGGTTCAGCCAGTCGTTGAACTGTTCATTGTCAGCGAAAATCTGCGGTTCCCGAGCGCGGGTGCGTTCGAGCGCAGTGGTTGCGTCGTGCATGATCTCTTCGTAAGACTTGCTCTCGCCCTGCGAATCGCCGTTCACCTCACATGCAATGGCCCATTGATGATTGGCATTCTCGCCGGGCTCCAAATGGATCTGGCAGCTGACGACAGACTTGGTCACACGAGATGGCGTCGGGTTGAACATAATCCGCGTCCGGCGAAACCGTTGGTCCAATCCCTCATACGCAAGCACGAGTCCGCGGTCCGTGACCTCAGGTTCCAAGCGACGACCATGACGTTCCCGATGCATGCCACGCAGTTCGAAAATATCGGCAAAATCGGCATCGAACTCGATCGACAAAACAAAATCGACAGCTGTGCGTCCGTAGTTATGAATGCGAAGCCGCTCGTGACAGGCTTTGTCCCACAAAATCTTTGAGCGAAACACGTGTATCGTTCCTCTTGGAACTACTATCTCGCTGTCGCGCCAGACGTCGGGGTTAGTAGCGTCTACAGCAAGAACGGCATTGTCCTCTCGGACCGTCGAGCTTAGCAGCAGAGGCCGATCCTTTCCGAGCCTCAAAGTCAGCCGGGATAAAAATCGCGTGTCCTGGTAAAACAATCCGAGTTCGCCGGTGCCAAACGTTTCGACATCGCCAAATCGATCGAAAACAGCAAACATGTCTCCCTGTTTCAAAACCCGCGTGCGCACGTCCACGCGAGCTGAAGAGGAACGAATGTAAAACTCGTTCCGGATACGAATCACTTCTCCCCCGGCCATTACGCGGCCTCCGAAACTTCTTGGTTTCTCGCAATGAGGCGCTCGATTTGTTGCACGTAATCATGCGCCATTCGCGTAGCCGTAAAGCGTTGTTCGCCCGCGCGCTGGAAAACACGCTCCAGCATGGCGAAATGGTGGGCCATCTGGCCCGGGTAACGTTTATCCAAACGCAACGACCGCCGGCACGCCGCCACCAATTGCGCATTCGTCTCCGAATCTCCGCTCGCAAAGAGCGTCACTTCGTGGCCCTGTCTCACCAGTTCCTCGGTGAGATACGACACCACGCGTTCTGTTCCCCCGTAATATTTCGGCGACACGCTTTCATAAAGCGGCGCCACCTGTGCAATTCTCATACCCAAACTAAGCCCTCCCTCTTTGCAATTTCTCGACCCAGCCCAAGCGGGTCAAATCATCCCTGCCGATAGCAGAGGCAGTTGTCGATGTGCCCTCGATCTATTTCCCCGGCTTCTTATGTTCGAGTACGGCAACGAAAACGCGCGCACGCTCTGCCTTTCAGCTTCGAGAAATGCGTCGGTCTGACAGCAGCGCGCGCGCATAGCTATCAAGCAGGTGGCGTTTCGCGAATAACTTCGCCCGGTCTTTTATCGTCGCGTAAACCTAAGAATACGGGTGCGCGCAATTTTCCGTCCCGCGTCCACTCGGCAAATTTGATTTCGGCGACAAACTTCGGGTTAATCCAGTGTATCTTTTTCATCATAGAAGGTGTGATGCCCAGCACCCATTGGCCGTTTTGCTTTGATGGCACATCGACAAACGGACAGTCGGCACGTTCCTCGGCGCGGAATTTCGTGTGCAACGTGGCCAATGATTTCGTTGTAAATCCGGTGCCGACCTTACCGGCGAATACGAGATCGCGAGCCCTGTAGTAGCCGACGAGAATTGCCCCAAAGTGTTTTCGTGCCCCTTGCGGCGGGGTGTATCCGCCAATGACGAATTCCTGTTCGTTGACACATTTGAGTTTGATCCATGCGCCGCTTCTCCCTCCGGGTTCGTAAACGGAGTTGTGTAATTTGCCGATGATTCCTTCCAAGCCGCGGCGTTGCACTTCCAAGAGGAGCTGGTTGGCATCTCCACCAATCACGCCGGAGTATCGAATCCGGGGGTCGCCTGCGCCGGCACACAGTTCCTCCAAAACGTTCTTCCGCGTCTCTAACGGCAGCGAAAAGAGACTTTTGCCGTCGAGCTGGAGAAGGTCGAACGCATAGAAATAAATGGGCCATTTTCGTCCTTCCATCTCGCGCGCTTGCAAAAGCTGGAATGACGAACGGCCTTCCTCATCAAGCGTGACCACTTCGCCATCAAGCACGCATTCGTCTGCGGGTAAATTTTTGACGGCATCGACGATCTCGGGAAAACGCACGCTCAAATCATTTTGGTTTCGCGACAGCAACGAAACTTTTCCATGGTCTTTGGTCGCAATCAGGCGGATGCCATCGAATTTGAGCTCATGAATCCACTCGCCGGTCGCTGGCGCCTTCTCCACCAGTTTCGCTTTCATCGGTTCGACGAAACGCGGTTTTCCCGAGGGTAATTTTGCTATCGATGGAATTGTAGGACGACCGCTTTGCGTGCCCTGCTTTGCAATCAACAGCCGACCCGCCTTCGCCGAGGCTACGGCGCGCGAGTGTGCCTTTCCAACAGGTTCATCTTTTGCTTTTTTTTTAACCGCATCGCGAATTCGCGCCTTGAATTGCGACGTCGGACTTTGGTCCTCTGCACGACCTGACTGCCACTCGGCGTCGCGCGCGTCCGCGATTTCTTTCATCGTGCGACCGGTCTTTACCGATTCATCGTCGAGCTTGCTCGAAATTGGTTTTGCGTCGTCGCCGGTTTTTAGAATCAGCCACTGATTCTTTTCGCCGTCGCGGCCGCGGATCCGCACGAGGGTCCATTCGCCTTTCGCTTTTTTGCCATCGAGAAGAACGTGCAGCTTACCTTCCCGTAATGATTTCAGGGGTTGCTCGCCATAAACGCAATAGGTGCCGCGCTCCCACACCATCACGGTGCCGCCACCATACTGTCCTTCCGGGATCACCCCCTCGAAGCCTTCATATTCAATCGGATGGTCCTCGACTTCGACGGCAAGATGTTTCTCGCCGCGCTTCCAAGGAAGTCCCTTCGGGAGTGCCCACGATTTCAGCACACCTTCCATTTCCAGGCGGAAGTCGTAATGCAACCGACGCGCAGCATGCTTTTGAATGACGAAGCGCGACGCGCCTTTGACCTTTTTTGGAAGAGGCTTGCCTGCCGGCTCGCTGGTCGTTTTGAAGTCTCGTTTGCGTTTGTATTCGGTCAGCACCATTCCACTCAGAATAAACCACGGATTGCGCGGATGGGCACGCGGGTTGTAGAGACGCTCGCCGCGGCGGCGCGTCTTCCAAAATTCGGCGTTTGACAGCAACGCCGCTACAAGAACTACGCTTCGCTCGGCAGCGGCTCGCCGACGAGGTACCTGACAAAGCGACGAATGACGATGTTCTCGCCCAATTCGGCAATCTTGGAATTCAGCAAGTCGCTAACTGTCATATCGGGATTTTTGATGAAGCCCTGTTCGACCAGGCAAACGGTGCTATAGAATTTTTCGAGTTTGCCCTCGACAATTTTGTCCGCAATCTGCGCCGGCTTGCCTTGTACCTGTGCCTTGTAAATTTCGCGTTCCGCTTCGATCAGGTTGCCCGGAACATCGGCGCGGCTGACGTAGAGCGGGTGTGCGGCGGCGATATGCAGCGTGATGTCTTTCACGAACTCTCGGAAATTCTCGTTTCTCGCTACGAAATCAGTCTCGCAATTCACCTCGACGAGCACACCAACCTTACCCTGCAGATGAATGTAGGAGGCGACGATTCCCTCCTTTGTCGCACGCGTGGCCTTTTTCGCGGCGGTGGCGATGCCTTTCGTGCGCAGGATCGTTTCGGCCTTCTCCAGGTCGCCGCCGCTCTCGACGAGAGCACGTTTGCAATCCATAAATCCGGCATTGGTCTTTTCACGGAGGTGTTTGACCAGTTGTGGATCGATTTCAGTTGTTGCGTTCATTAGGTTCTTAGAATCGTTGTAACGTCAGAGAGTTGAACCGCTGGAGTGGCTAGCGTCAGGCCGATACGCCTGCCATTTCCACCTGGTCGCGGACGCGGGCCTCGCTGCTGGCCGAAACAATCGCATCGACCAGTTTTTGCAAAATCACCCGGATCGCACGGATGGCATCATCGTTCCCCGCAATCGGATAATCGATGAGTTCGGGATCGGCGTTGGTATCCACGATGGCGACCACCAGAATTCCGAGGCGGCGCGCCTCATTGACGGCGTTTTGCTCTCGTAGCGTGTCGATCACCACGAGCACATCAGGCAGTACTGACATCTCAAGGATTCCCTCGAGGTTGCGCCTGAGCTTTGCAGCCTCACGGTTCAGCGCAGCCAATTCTTGTTTTCCCATTTTCTTGTATTCCGGCGACTGCTCGATCTGCTCGATGTATTTCAATCGGCCGATGCTCTTGCGGATCGTGGCAAGATTGGTCAGCGTGCCGCCCAGCCAGCGTTGGTTCACGTAGAATTGCCCGCACGCCAATGCGGCTTCTTTTATTGCTTCCTGCGCCTGTTTTTTGCAGCCGACGAACAAAATCCGGCCGCCGCGGCGCGCGACCTCCTGGAGGAAATCGGTTGCCCGCCGGAGCTGCCTCACCGTTTCATCAAGATTGATGATGTAAATCTGATTGCGCTGTTCAAAGATGAAAGGCTTCATCTTGGGATTCCAACGCTTCGTCTGGTGTCCAAAATGAACTCCAGCTTCCAATAATTCAGGCACTAATTCAGTTGTTTCTGCCATAAGCGAAAATTCCGGGAGAGGGAACTTCCAGAGCGGGAGGCTGAAGATGCTATATCACGTGCCTGTTCGCAACCTGAAATTCGCCGGTCAGGCTATGTCAATTTCGCCACGGAGGAAGGACGTTTTTGCAGCTGAGCCGCTGGCCTTGTCCGTTTCCCAAGCCAAATGTGAAGAATCAAAAGTAACGGCAGCGCCAATCCGACGGCTAAATGAATCCAGCTCGTCCACGCACGCAAGCTTTCACCGCCGGCGTAGTAAAGCCCGTATCCAGTGACGGTCAGAATACCGAACGTGCCAAGGAACAGCGACCCGTTGCCACGATTCCGGCGCGCGCGCCAGGCGAAGCGCACGTGACCGGTGAGAAGCATCCCAACAAGCACTAAAATCGCCATCGCTGCGGCGCCGTGGATTTTCATCGCCCACGCCTTTGCACTGATCTCGAAATCGCCAGGTGACGAGACCAGATCATTCCAATACGCCCATGCCGCACCGCTAAAGAAAAGCAGCGCAAGTACGCCGTAGAGCAAGCGTCTGTGAAAGGGCCTCAATCGGATTAACTCTGGCGGGACGTGTCGCAAGTTGGGTGAAACATCCAGGAGGGGCCGCCGTCTTGCTCGAGCAATAACGCATCTGCGGAATACCACGCCAGTAGAGGCGCGGCTTCTCCGCGCAGTGCGAACACAACTTTCGTCAGTGCATCTGCAGTCATGCAGTCCGCTGCGCCCACGGTCACGCTGATAAGCTCGCACGCGGCTCGACCGGTGCGTGCGTCCAATATTGGGCTCACGCAACGACGGCGGTTTTTTGTCCGAGAAAAATAGATTCCCGAGGTTGCTATCGCACGCTCGCGAAGTCTCACCGCTCCAGCAGCGCGGTTCGGCTGCTTAGGGTGGCGAAGGTGCACGAGCTGCGATGCCGATCCGAAAACACGGAGGTCGCCACCGGCATTCACGATCCCTGCCATGACGCGCTTGCGTTTCAAAATTTCAACCGCGCGATCGACAGCGAAACCCTTCGCGATTCCGCCGAAATCAATCAATAACGGGCGACGAAATCGGACATGACCGGCGGCTTCAAGAATGATATCGCGCCAGCTGCCCATGCCAAACCGCGCACCGTGCCTCGGAAGATAATTCCATTTCACCAGTTGCCCGCCCATTGTGATGTCGAAAATGCCATCGGTGTTACGAGAAAATTCCTGCGCCGATTTCAAGACGCGCCAGGTCCATGGATGAAGGCGCACCAGTTTGTAACACGCGTCGCGGTTCATGCGCGAGACATCGCTTTCGGGATCGTGAAAACTCATCAATCGCTGCACTTGCGCGATCGCCAGAAATGCCGCTTCGACCGCATCTTCCAATTCGGCGGCGCTAGTTCCAAACGCTTGAATCTCCATGAACGTGCCCAGCATTGGCCGACATCGGCGAATCTCGATTTGTCCATTCGTCCTCATTTGTGATCAGCTGCGTTTCAGCGCGATTTCATAGAACGCGAGAAGACGTTTCACCCCGTCGGTGACGTGGCGGCAACTCAGAGTCGCGCCGCTGATATTTTTAATATCCCTATCCAGTTTCAATGGCGACTGACTCGTTTTGCCCACGAATTGGGCGCGCCAGTTTTCATTGCGAATTTCGCCTCCGTAGGTTTCGCGATAATCCATCACCTCAATTTGTTTGACTGAGCCATTGGCATTCAGGCCGACCGCGTAGGTGATGAACTCGTGTTTGCCGACGACCTCATCAACTATGAACCAGCCGCCACCGCTGACGCGCCAGACTTGTTGTTCGTCGTGCAACACGCGCACGCCGCTGGCCTGCTCAATAGCTTTGCGTTGAGCCGGAGCGAGTTTCACTGGCGCGGCCGTCAACGATTTGCCAGGAAAAATCGCACGCTGCGCTTGATCGACTGTCAGGTATTGAACTGCAAACGTGGATGGGGCAACCAGCGCAGAAATTGGCAGGGCGATGAAAGCGAATTCCGATTTCGTCATGCGCTAAAAATTAAATCCGACTTTCAGGCGCACGTAATATTCCTCGTGTTCGTCACCGAAAATGTAGCCGTCGTGCGCGGCGAACTCCTTGTTGTCCTGGCTGAAAGCCTGGCCGATTGGCAGTTGATGAAGAAAACCGATACTGGCCCACCAGCGCTCGCCTCCGTAGTGAATCGTCGGGCCCACAAAGTACGCCGAGTGCTCGTGCACGGTGGCATCGGCAAATTCATGATGGTTCCAAAATTCAAGGCCGGCTGACCAATTGCGGATGAAGCGATACGAAATTCCCGTGAACCACTCGAACACACCGTCGCGTTCCCACTCGCCTTCCTCTTCCTTCTCGAATTCGAGTTCGTAATTGATGTTCAGCGCCCAAACGAGTCGGTCCTCGAGCCAATTTTTTTGCAGAAGGATCTTCCACTCCAACTCAGTTTCCTGATCGCCGACGCTCGGCTCGAAATAAAGCGCGAGTCCTATCGGAGCTTTATAAGGGCTGAGGAGCCGATAAATCGATTCGAACGAAACCGATTCGAAGTGATAACTGTCGAACGGCTTCTCGGGATCGTGTCCCGCGTGTACGTCCTCGCCGCCGGTTTCGAAAACACCCGGCAAGCGTCTTTTTGGATGGACCGGATTTGCCACCGGAACGTCGTCGTTCGCATGGACGTAGTGGTGATTCAGATACAGCGCGATCTGAAAATCGTCGGTAACGCCGTATTCAAACTCCTCACGAAAATCAATCACCCTGTAGTTGCCGTTTTCCTTCCCCCAACGCGGCGTGATCCATTGCTCGAATTCGCCATGACCTTTTGGTGTAAGGTCAGTGGTATAGGTCCAGGCAAAAATTGCCTCATGCGCTTCCACACTGGAAACGCAAAACAAAAACGCGGCCAAAGCCGATAGAAATTTCATGCGGGCCATGCATAACATGGCCGGCACAAAGCTGCTGCCGGACGGTTGCTAATTTTTGATGCCGGATTGCAGCGCAATCCAGGGCGCCTCACAGCAATACGCCGCTAGCTGGAAGGCTGCTTTTCCGCGTATCTCGCGAGCACCCAGCAAAGATCGGAAAGCCGATTGAGATAACGTAAGATCTCTGAATTCAGACCTTCTTCTTTGGCGCCAAAGGCGGCAATCTGACGCTCTGCACGGCGGCATATCGTGCGAGCAAAATCCAGTGCCGCACAAACCGGCGTCCCACCGGGCACGACCCAGTCTTTGGGATACAGCGATTTGTCCTTCTCAAGATCGAAAACGACCGAAGTGATCCGATCGACCATCTCTGTTGTAGTGAGATGAAAGCCATCTTTGGCGTAGCGTTCGTGGTCGGATGGCGCCGTAGCCAGCTCTCCCATCACGATGATCAAATCTCGTTGCGCTGCGAGGATTTGATCCGAAAGGAAATTATCAGTCGCAATGGATCGTGCGACACCAAGCGCGGCGCTCAACTCATCAACGCATCCATAGGCGTCCACACGCGGATCGGCTTTCGATAACCGCCGTCCGTACATCAGCGACGTTTGGCCTTTGTCGCCAGTTTTGGTAACGATGGACACGAAGCCAAACTGTAGGGCGTTTGATTCGGTCGCGCCAGCGCTCGCTCACCCGTTCGGGCTTCCCTCTATGTCGCGGCTCCGCCGGCTCCATTCTGTGAAACGCCAATTCATGAAACGGCGTCTGAAAAAGGCCCGCTACAAATTACAAGGCTAACCGATCGCAGGTTGCGGTTCGGCTTCTTCCATCACTGGCGCGCCCATCGGCTCGCCTTTTTCCACCAGCTTGAGCTGCCGATGTTCGGGGAATCCAGTTCCGGCAGGAATTAGGTGACCCATGATCACGTTTTCCTTGAAGCCACGCAGCCTATCGATTTTGCCAAGCGTAGCCGCTTCAGTGAGCACACGTGTCGTATCCTGGAATGAAGCCGCAGAAATAAAGCTGTCGGTTTCCAACGAAGCCTTAGTGATGCCGAGCAGCACCGGAACAGCCTCCGCCGGTTTGCCGCCTTTCTCCACGACTTTCTTGTTCTCTTCATCGAAGTCGAGTTTATCGACCTGATCGCCCCAGAGCAGCGATGTATCGCCGGGATCGGTAATCTTCACCTTGCGCAACATTTGGCGCACGATGATCTCGATGTGCTTATCGTTGATCTCCACGCCCTGGAGCCGATACACCTCCTGCACTTCGTTCACCAAGTGCTCCTGCAACTCCTGCGGACCACACACCTCCAAAATCTCGTGCGGCACAACGGGGCCTTCGGTCAGTTGTTGACCCTTCTTCACGAAATCGCCTTTGAATACGATGATGTGCTTGGTAAGCGAAATGAGATGCTCTTCCTCAGCGCCCGTGTCCGGATCTTTCAGAACCAAACTCCGTTTGCCGCGTACGGTTCCGCCGAACTCGACGATGCCGTCGATTTTGGCAATCTCAGCCGCATCCTTCGGCCGTCGAGCTTCGAACAATTCCGCAACCCGCGGCAGACCGCCTGTGATATCCTTTGTCTTTGCGACTTTGCGTGGGGTTTTCGCCAGCAACGCACCTGCCCGTATCTTCTGACCCTCCTCGACGATGACGTGAGCGCCAGCGGGAATTGAATAGCTAGCAAGGACATCCTTCTTGTCATCTACAATAACCACTTGCGGATGCAGGTCCTCCTTGTGCTCGATGACCATGGTCCCCATAAGGCCGGTTGCTTCATCGACTTCCCGTTTAATTGTCACTCCGGCAATCATGTCGCGGAATTCGATCTTTCCGCCCTTGTCGGTGAGAATCGGCACGTTGTATGGGTCCCATTGCACAAACGTTTCGCCCTTCTTCACAGACGCGCCGTCCCCCTTGGAAATCACTGAACCGATGACGACGTTGTAGCGCTCCAATTCGCGACCTTCTTCGTTATGCACGCTGATCGAGCCGTTTTTGTTCAACACGATCCAACTTCCGTCGAGTGCCTGCACGGTCCGCAAATCATTGAACTGCACCGTGCCGTCGTTCTTCGCCTTAATGATCGGTTGCTTAAATGTCTGGCTGGCCGTGCCACCGATGTGGAACGTGCGCATCGTTAACTGCGTCCCCGGCTCGCCGATGGACTGCGCGGCGATAATACCGACGGCTTCACCGAGTTTCACGAAATCGCCGGTGGCGAGGTTGCGACCGTAGCACATCGCGCACACGCCCCGGCCGCACTCGCAAGTGAGCACCGACCGGATCTTGAGTTGCTCGACGCCGATGCGCTGTAACTCAGCTGCGATCTTCTCGTCGACGTATTGGTTTGCTTTGACGATCTTTTTCTTTTTTTCCACCGGGTCGCCAATTGTTTCGCAGCTCACACGCCCAATGATGCGCTGGCCAAGGTCGACGACTTCCTCGTCGCCTTCGTAAATCGAGCGCACCACGATTCCGTTTACGGTTCCGCAATCGTCCCTAACGATGATCATATCCTGCGCCGCATCCACGAGTTTGCGGGTGAGATAACCGGAGTCGGCAGTTTTCAGCGCCGTATCGGCGAGACCTTTGCGCGCACCGTGAGTGGAAATAAAGTACTCCAGCACGGTCAAGCCTTCGCGGAAATTTGACGTAATGGGACGCTCGATGATTTCGCCGCTCGGCTTGGCCATCAAACCGCGCATGCCGGCGAGCTGCCGCACTTGCTGGCGATTGCCACGCGCGCCTGAATCGACCATCAAATGGATCGGATTGAACTCCTTGCGATCCTGATTTTCCTCGATCTCCCGGAACATCACGTTGGAAATTTGATCGCCCGCGTGCGTCCAAATATCGATGATTTTGTTGTACCGCTCGCCGTCGGTGATGATACCGCGGCGATATTGCTGGTCCACCTGTTTGACTTGCTTGTACGCATTCTCCAACTCGGATTCTTTCCGTTTCGGAATGATCATGTCCTCAATGCCAATCGAGATACCAGCGCGGGTAGCTTCGTTAAACCCGAGCTCTTTGAGTTTATCCAGGGTGGTAACCGTTACTGCGGGACCGGCAATTTGATAGCAGCGCCAAATGATATCGCTGAGTTGTTTCTTGCCCGCTGCTTTGTTGAAGAAACCAAGTTCTTTCGGCCAAATTTGATTAAAAATGACGCGACCGGCTGTTGTCTCGATAACGTTGATATCAGAATTTCCAAAAATAGTTTGCCGCCCGCGATCGGGGTTCTTGAACAAAATCCGATCATGCGTTTTGATCGTGCCTTCGACCATCGCGAATTCGACTTCGTACGCTTCTGCAAATAGCGATAGATGACGCCCATCCTTCTTCGGCACTCGCGGATTTTGAGTTATGTAATAGCAACCCAGGGTGATGTCCTGACTTGGCGTGGTAATCGGTCTACCGCTCGATGGAGAGAAAATATTGTTCGGCGCGAGCATCAGCATGCGCGCTTCCAACTGCGCCTCGACCGATAACGGCACGTGTACCGCCATTTGGTCGCCGTCGAAGTCGGCGTTGTAAGCGGTGCAAACAAGCGGGTGAATGCGAATGGCCTCGCCTTCGATCAACTGCGGTTCAAACGCCTGGATCGAGAGACGGTGCAAAGTCGGAGCACGATTCAGGAGCACCGGATGGCCTCTGGTTACTTCATCGAGAATGTCCCACACTTCAGGCGTCTGGCGCTCAATCATTTTTTTCGCGCTGCGCACCGTGTGGACGTACCCGAGATCTTTCAGCCGACGAATGATGAACGGCTCGAAAAGAACCAACGCCATCTTCTTCGGCAGCCCGCATTGATTCAGCTTGAGCTCGGGTCCGATGACAATCACCGAGCGGCCCGAGTAATCGACGCGTTTGCCTAACAAGTTCTGACGGAACCGCCCGCCTTTGCCCTTGAGCATATCGCTCAGTGATTTGAGAGGACGATTGCCTGCGCCTGTTACAGCTCGACCGTGCCTGCCATTGTCGAACAAAGCGTCGACGGCTTCCTGCAACATGCGTTTCTCGTTTCGAATGATGACATCCGGCGTCTTCAGCATCAGCAGATTCTTGAGCCGATTGTTACGATTGATCACGCGACGATAAAGATCATTGAGGTCCGAAGTCGCGAAGCGTCCACCTTCAAGTGGGACCAAGGGACGCAAATCCGGCGGAATCACCGGCAGCACCTCCAGGATCATCCACTCGGGTCGCGCACGTGAACTCTGAAAGCCTTGAACAAGCTTGGTACGTTTCGCCAGTTTCTTGCGAATCTGCTTGCTCTTTGTCGCTCCCATGGCTTTCTCCAGCTCTTTGTTGAGCTTGTTGAGGTCGATCTCGGAGAGAAGTTTCTTGATCGCCTCAGCGCCCATCCCGGCGACGAAATCTTCGCCGTATTGTTCCTGCGCCTCACGATATTCGACTTCGTTCAGCAGTTGTGTTTTCTGCAATGGCGTCTTGCCAGGATCGATGACGATGTAGTCTTCGTAGTAAATCACGCGCTCAAGCTGACGCGCACTCATGTCCAGCATCAGTCCGATGCGCGAAGGCATGCATTTGTAAAACCAGATGTGCGAAACCGGCACGGCCAGCTCTATGTGGCCCATCCGTTCACGACGGACACGCGCGAGTGTAACTTCCACACCGCAACGGTCGCAGATCACGCCTTTGTGCTTGATGCGCTTGTATTTTCCGCACGAACACTCCCAATCACGAGTCGGCCCAAAAATCCGTTCGCAGAAAAGTCCGCCCTTCTCCGGTTTAAACGTGCGGTAATTAATTGTCTCCGGATTCTTGACTTCGCCTTTGCTCCACGAGCGCATCGTGTCGCTCGAGGCAATACCAATTGCGACTTGATCAAAACCTACTGGGCGTTCTTCGCCCACTAACTCACGCCAGGAATGTTCGTTCATGATTTCTCGAATAAGTTGTGAATGTAAAAATTACGCGACGCTTTCCATAAAGGTGGGCGCCTGGCTGCCGACCTTCACGTCGAGACCAAGGCTCTGCATTTCCTTGATCAACACGTTGAAGGATTCGGGCGTTCCAGCTTCGAGCGAGTTATCGCCCTTAACGATTGACTCGTAGATGCGCGTCCGGCCCTGCACGTCGTCGGACTTAACCGTCAGCAATTCCTGCAACGTATAGGCAGCACCATAGGCCTCGAGCGCCCAGACCTCCATCTCGCCGAAGCGTTGGCCACCATATTGCGCTTTACCGCCGAGCGGCTGTTGAGTGACAAGCGAATACGGTCCCACCGCCCGCGCATGAATCTTGTCCGCCACAAGGTGGCCGAGCTTCATCATGTAAATATGGCCAACTACGACTTCCTGATCGAATGGATCGCCGGTGCGCCCATCGAATAGGCGCGCCTTTCCGTTTTCCTGGACCCACGTGAACCCCTCCTTCTTTTTGGCCTCCTTCAGATAGTCGCGAATTTGTTTTTCCTTGATTCCATCGAAGACCGGAGTGGCCACTTTGAATCCAAGTGCTTTGGCAGCAACGCCGAGGTGCGTTTCCAAAACCTGACCCACATTCATACGGCTCGGGACGCCTAACGGATTAAGCACAATCTCGACCGGTGTTCCGTCCGCGAGGAACGGCATGTCTTCCTCGGGTACAATGCGCGCCACAACGCCTTTGTTCCCGTGACGGCCCGCCATTTTGTCGCCGACACTGAGCTTGCGCTTGCTGGCGATGTAAACTTTCACCTGTTTGATGATCCCCGGTTCGACCTCCTCGCCGCTTTCCACGCGGTCGGTCGCGCGATCTCGTTCGAGCTCCAGCTCGGCGAACTTGTGTTCGTATCCGCCAATGATTTCCCGGATCCTGTTTCGGATCGGGCTGGGGTCGATCTCGATGTGATCGTGCGCGGTCGCCAATTTTCGCAAAAGCGTCTTCGTGATTTTGCGATTGGACGGGATAATGATTTCACCGCTCTTGGCATTTACGACGTCGAGAGGAATTTTTTCGCCCAGCAGGACGTTGGAAAGTGAATCGGTGAGCTGCTCAATGAGCCCCTCTCTCTTGCGCTTATGTTCTTCGCCGATGGTCTTGAGCTGCCGTTTGGTTTCGGCCGGTGTAAGTTTCTCGTGTGAAACTTCCCGGCGGGATGACACCTTCACGTCCATCACGATGCCGTAGGTACCGGAGGGCACCGTAAGTGACGTGTCTTTTACATCGGCGGCTTTCTCTCCAAAGATGGCCCGAAGCAGCCGCTCTTCTGGAGCCAGTTCCGTCTCGCTTTTGGGCGTAATTTTCCCGACTAAAATATCCCCTGGCTTTATCTCCGCACCCACCCGCACGACGCCGTCCGGACCCAAGTTGCGTAAAGCCTCTTCGCTTACATTGGGGATATCGCGCGTAATTTCCTCGGGGCCCAACTTCGTATCGCGCGCGCCGATCTCGAACTCATCGATGTGAATGGAAGTGTAAATATCTTCCTTCACGACCTTCTCCGAGATCATGATCGCGTCCTCGAAGTTGTAGCCGTTCCACGGCATGAACGCGACGAGCACGTTGCGACCGAGGGCCAGTTCGCCACGATCGGTGTTCGGTCCATCAGCGATGACTTGGCCGCGCTTCACATGCTGGCCTTTGCGAACGATCGGTTTCTGATTCACGCAGGTGCCGGCGTTCGACCGCATGAATTTCCGGAGCTCGTAAACGTAGATGCCGGACTCGGAATCGGTTTTTACCTTCTTTTTGCTCTCGGGCAAATGGCCGTCCTTTGTGACAATAATTTGGTCAGCCGTGACTGAAGCGACCTTACCGCTGTCGACCGCCAGAACAACTGCGTGCGAATCGCGCGCAACTTTTTCTTCAAGACCAGTGCCGACGAGTGGCATCTCGGAAACAATCAGCGGCACGCCTTGGCGTTGCATATTGGAACCCATGAGCGCGCGGTTCGCGTCGTCGTGTTCTAGAAACGGGATGAGGCCGGCCGCTACCGAAACGAGCTGCTTCGGCGAGACATCCATGTAATTCACCTTTGACGGATCGACTTCGAGGAAATCGCCACGATAACGCACCGAAACTTTTTCACCGGTGAAATGGCCGCGCCCATCGATGGGCGCATTCGCCTGCGCGACCAGGAAGTTCTCTTCACGGTCAGCAGTGAGATACTCAATCTCATCGGTGACCCGACCGTTCGTCACCTTGCGATACGGTGTTTCGATAAAACCAAACTCATTGATGCGCGCGAAGGTGCTCATTGAGCTGATCAAGCCAATGTTAGGGCCTTCGGGCGTCTCGATCGGACAAATACGGCCGTAGTGCGACGGATGAACGTCGCGCACTTCAAAGCCGGCGCGCTCGCGGCTCAGACCTCCAGGACCGAGAGCGGACAAACGCCGCTTGTGCGTCAATTCTGCGAGCGGATTCGTCTGATCCATGAATTGCGACAGCTGTGACCGACCGAAGAAATCCCTGATGACCGCGCTGAGAGCTTTGGGATTGATGAGCTTTTGCGGCGTCATCCCATCCACGTTGATGTCGAACAGAGTCATTCGCTCCTTTACGAGACGTTCGGTGCGAGCAAGACCGACCCGGCACTGGTTGGCCAGTAATTCGCCCACAGTGCGGACACGCCGACTGCCAAGGTGGTCAATGTCATCGAGCGTGCCTTCGCCCCGTCGCAGATTGATCAAATACTTGATCGCTGCGATAAAGTCTTTGTCGGTCAGGATGCGCTCGGAAGAATCGACGTTAATCCCGAGTTTCTGATTGATTTTGTAGCGGCCTACTCGGCCAAGATCGTATTTCTTCGGATCGAAAAAGAGTCGCTTGAGTAAAGCGCGGGCGTTGGCCACGGTCGGCGGATCGCCTGGACGGAGACGCCGGTAAATGTCTTTGAGAGCCTCTTCCTGATCGTGCGCCGGATCCTTTCTAAGCGCCTTCACGACCGTGTCATCGTTCGAGATGTCGATGACTTTGGCCTCGTGAATATTCAGCGCCATGATCTGGCGAATGGTGGCCAGAGTCAGGGGCTCAAACGCGCGCGCGACCGTCACCTCACCATCGCGGATATCCGCGGTAAGCACTTTGCTGGCGAGCTGTTCTTCGTCGAGTTTGTCGCTCAGCTTCAGGTTCTCGATGTTGTAAAAAAGTTTAATGACCTCCTCGTCAGAGCCATAGCCCAGTGCGCGCAGGAAAGTCGTCGCAAGGAATTTTCGACGGCGCTTGCGTCGATCGAGATAAATGTAAAGCAGGTCAGCCGTATCGAACTGCACCTCAATCCACGAGCCGCGGTCTGGAATGATGCGGAAGCTATAGAGGACCTTCCCGTTGACGTGGACGGTGGATTCGAACGCGATGCCGGGAGAACGATGCAGTTGACTCACCACAACGCGTTCCGCACCATTGATGACGAAGGTACCCTGCGGCGTCATGAGCGGGATCTCACCCATGTACACTTTCTCTTCCTTCGTGCCTTTCTCCTCCCGCAACTGGAACGTCACGTGCAGCGGCGCGCTGTAGGTTTGCCCTTCGCGCTGCGCTTCAAGTGGCGTCAATTTTGGCTCACCGATATCGTAGTGGCTAAAATCAAGGACGGCCTTTTCATCGTAGCTTTCGATAGGGAAAACTTCCTTGAAAACAGCCTGAAGCCCCTGATTTTTGCGCTTCGAATACTGGACGTCTTTCTGAAGAAAATCGACGTATGAATTCGCCTGAACCTCAATGAGGTTAGGTGGTTCGATGGCTTCCTTGATACTTCCGAAGTAAATACGTTCCGACATAGTGCTTAAGCTGACGAGCTAAAACCTCACACCGACTCCACCAAACGCGGGCCAACGCGGGCAGATTTACCGATTCTGGGATGGGCGAAGGGCGCAAAAATGCCACCAAAACGGTGACCTGTCAAATCGACGACCTCCGTCTCGTAGCCGGTAATGTAATTTGCCTCGTTAGCGCCGGGTTAAAAATACGTCTGGCGGGCTGTAGTGGGTTCTAACCTTATTATGGATCTGGCGCCGCGCAACAGATTTCGTGCTCCGACAGCGCCTAAATTTCGATTTGTTTATTTGATTTCGACCTTTGCACCTGCGGCCTCGATCTTTTTCTTGATCTCATCCGCCTCCTGCTTGGTCACACCTTCCTTGATTGTTTTGGGCGCGCCTTCTACAAGCGCTTTCGCCTCCGCAAGGCCGAGTCCAGGAACCGCGCTCCGCACTTCTTTGATCACTGCAATCTTGTTTGCGCCCATTTCTGTCAAGATCACGTCAAACGTGGTCTTCTCTTCGGCTGCTGGGGGTGCTCCCGCAGGTGCCCCCGCAGCGGGTCCCGCCGCGACTGCTACTGGCGCAGCGGCGCTGACGCCCCATTTTTCCTCAAGCTGCTTGACCAATCCAGCAATCTCCAAGACCGAAAGGTTACTGAGTTGCTCTACTAATTTATCTGTATCTGCCATTTTAGTTTTTCCTCCAGTTGCCGCCTCCGAAAGCCTTCGAAGAATTAAAGCCGGTAGCCACCAGCTCGGACAATTTCGTTTGTGTTGGATTTGTCCGACAGACAAAATGCCTGCCGTACAAAATTCATGCCGCGCGTGCGCCCTCCTTTTCAGCTTTCGCGCTCAATAGTCGCGCTAACGCCGCGGCCGGTTCATTGAACAGACTCACTAGACGCGTCGCCGGGGACAACAGGAGCCCCAGCAATTGTTCCTGCAAAATTTCGCGCGTCGGCAATTCCGCCAAAGCTTCCAATTCCGCTGTTGAAAGCACTGCGCGATCAACAAAGCCAACCCTGAGTGCGGCCAGCTTAAACTCGGTCGCAAATGTCTTAAAAATCTTGGCCACCGGGGCCACATCTGCTTCGCCTGTAACAACCGCGGTTTGCCCCGCGAACTGCTCACCGACTTCCGGGAAACCAGAATCCGCCATCGCGAGTTTGAGAAAATTGTTCTTCACTACGTGCACCTCCGCGCGGGCGGGCGCCAGTCGATTTCGCAACTCGCCAAAATCAGCTACCTTCATTCCGCGATAATCGGTCACGAGCACAAAAGGCGAGCGTTTCAATGCCTCGGACAACTCTGAAACAATGCTGGCTTTTTCTGGTCGCATACTGTCGAGCTAATTCTTCCGGTCCTACACTCCGCTCAGATATGGGGCTGGATCGACGCGGACGCCTGGCGACATAGTCGCACTGATTGTCACACCTTCAAGGTAACGGCCCTTGGCCGTCGGTGGACGAGCTCGGACCACGGCTTCAATCACTGCATTTGCATTCTCCACCAGCGCATTTTCTTCAAAAGAGAACTTTCCAACCGGCACGGCAACGTTGCCATTCTTGTCGAGCTTGAATTCAATGCGGCCGGCTTTCACCTCCTGCACCGCTTTCGCAGTGTCTTCGGTGACGGTCCCCGTCCGCGGGTTGGGCATCAGCCCCCGCGGACCGAGCACTTTTCCCAGCTTCCGCACTTCGGCCATTGCTGCCGGTGTAGCGATCGCCACATCAAAATCCTGAAAACCTTCCTGGCATTTCTGAATCAAATCTTTCATGCCGATGAATTCTGCGCCGGCTTCTTTGGCCGCCTTTGCCGCTTCACCTTCTGCGAAAACGAGCACTCGCACCTGTTTTCCGCTGCCGTGTGGAAGCGGGCAAGTCCCGCGCACCATCTGATCGGATTGCTTCGGATCAACCCCAAGGCGAAATGAGAGCGTCACGGTCTGATCAAACTTGGTGGGCGAGAATTTCTTCAATGTCGCGACCGAATCGGCGAGACTGTAGTTCTTCGTTCGATCTACCTGCTGCGCCGCCGCGCGATAACGTTTGCTTCGATTTGTTTGCATTGTTCGGTGCAGTTCAAATGCCATTCGCTACTTTAATA
Source organism: Chthoniobacterales bacterium (assembly GCA_038214915.1). Classification (GTDB taxonomy): domain Bacteria; phylum Verrucomicrobiota; class Verrucomicrobiia; order Chthoniobacterales; family UBA10450; genus Udaeobacter. Next base: position 507 of record JBBQRI010000018.1, on the reverse strand, counting down.
GCGAGGCTCCTGCTTAATTATCCCGCTCGGTCGAGCAAGCGGGACACGGAACGTAGCGGTTATCTTTCCCTTGTCAAAAAGATGATTTGCGTCCTGAGCAAACGGGCTGGCGCTGTTATGGTTTGGCGACTTTTGCCTTGCTCCCTGCCAGCCCTAGTTGGGCCGCGGCGAGATTCGGATCGAGTGCCAACGCCTCTTTGAAAGCGAGGATGGCGCGCTCGTGCTGATTGAACAAGGCCAGGTACCTTCCACGATTGGTCAGCATTTTCGTATACGCAGGCAAAATCTTGACGTTTACGACATCATCCTTCGCAAAACGCACCGTCCCATCAGCCAACCCGCGCACCCGGAGATGCGGATCAGGGGGCTCATGAAAGTTTTGGTCAGTGGCGAGATTGAAAACCAACCCTTGCGGCACAAGCTGATAGCTTTGAGGGATCCATCGGGTCAAGTACCCGTTCGTTGAGTCAGCGACCAGCAGATCGTTCGTGATGTAAACCGGCGCGA
>JBBQRI010000017.1:0-21850 GCA_038214915.1 Chthoniobacterales bacterium | reverse complement strand
GAATGTGGCCGCGCGACGACAAGGAGCGAAAAAGCCTTATCGCCAATCGCCATGAACAAGATCTCGACCGCATCTTTTCAGCCGACGATCTCGCCCACGGCCAGAACATCATTTTCTGCGCGACCGGAATCAGCGACAGCGCGCTTCTTCCCGGTGTGCGGGCGCGCGGCGGCGTCACGGCAATCACGCACTCAATCCTCATGAGAGCGAAGAGCAAAACCGTACGTTTTGTTCGAGCCCGGCACGACTTGCAGATAAAGACGATCCGGCTTCGGTCGGATAATCGCGAACACATCCTTTGACGTACTTCTCGTTAGGCAGCGGTATCCTTGGGGAATTGAAGTTTTCGTCGGTTTCTCGCTAATGGAAATGCCTCCATCAATAAAGGCGGTAGCGATATTGTTTGGGCTTTGCCGTTTTCGCCTTAATCATTTTTGCGCTAGCAATGCCGGGGCTGCTGGCAGCTCTCAGCGCGACCGTAAACCCACACGAACGGGTAAATTCGCCATCGCCGGATTGGCGCTAAACGGGGTTAGCCTTGCATTTCCGATCTTGCTGCTCGTGGTGGCAGCAGGCCGCCTCCTCGTTTCGACCGCTGGCCTAACGAATCGGTAAACGCTTCGTTGAATACGGCTGGTTTGTGCCAATCGTTTACGCCTGCTTTTGCGTCTCGAGCATCTTAATTGCGTCGCGCAACTCGGCAGCCCGCTCGTAAAGTTCCTTCGCGATCGCCGTTTCCATTTCGCGCTGCATGATTTCCAGCTTCGAGAGCGGGCGTTTCGCTTTGACTTCCTCAAGCCATTCGTCGAGAAACGCGACCTCCGCGCTTTTCGACGCCAGTTCCGGAAAGTTTGACTGTTGCAAAAAATCCACAATCGCTTCGCGACCGCGCTCAATTTCCGCCATGGCGTCGGCAAATCTCCCCTGAGCAAGAAAGATGGAGGCCTTGCCGCGCGTATTCATCATGAGCACGTAAGGCCGGAACTGTTGCAGGCCCCAGGAAAAATCCTCGCGATCGGTGTGCTCGTTAACGAAACTAAAAAGGTCGAGATTTCGCTGCGTATCGCGCACCACGCCTTCGAAATCGTTAATCTGAAACAGGCTCAGATACCGATGATAATATTGGATCCCTTCCTGTTGCAGCTCCGCACATTGCTCGGGAGTAAGCTCGTAAGCCTCGCCTTTCTGTTCGGCCCGGGCAGCGCGTTTGCGATGGTACTCCAGGAGCGATTCGCAATTGTGCGGACGCCGACCATCGGGGCGTCCGGTGATTTCCATCTGCAAGACGCCGAGATCGACGCGCAGCTGCAATTTTTCGCGACCGTCGAGCCCGGTGATTTTGCGCACTTTGACGGTGCCGCTCTCATAGGGCCAATCCTTCAGAATGGTATTGAGATCCAAGCTCATTGTACGAAACATCCAGCATCTAATGATCGCTTGTCAATAACTTCACGGTTGGGCAGCGATGCGGGCGAGCGAATCGTTGCACAAATTTCCACTAGTCACTACACACTGGTGGTCTAGCATTGCCTCGATGGAAGATTCGATCGACGCGTTCATTCGTTTTCTCGCAGTCGAGCGGGGTCTTTCTGAAAATTATCAGCTTTCCACCCACAGATCGCTGAGCGAATTCGCGCAATGGTGCAGTGTGAAGAAAAAAATCACTCACCCGCGCAGCGTGACCCTGCCGTTGATGAGTGAGTATCTTGCCGAGCGCAAACGCGCCGGCCTTTCGGCCTCTTCGATCAAGCTGGTCGTCGTTGCGCTCAAGATTTTTTTCCGGTTTGTCGCAGCCAAGGGAATCATAGAGCGTGATCCGGCCGAGGCATTGGCGCTGCCGCGGATAGAGCGGTATCTCCCGGAGACGCTGAACGAATTGCAAGTGGAACAGTTCATGGAAAACATCGACACCAAAGCTGTTCATGGATTACGCGACCGGGCGATGATCGAACTGCTTTACGCCAGCGGGCTGCGCATTTCGGAGCTGGCAAATGCGCGACTGGAGAGTTTCAATTTCCAGGAGCGTATGCTGCGCGTGACCGGCAAAGGAAACAAGACCCGTCTGGTGCCCGTCGGCCGAAAAGCATGCGAAGCCTTGGCAGCATATCTCTCTACCGAGCGACCAAAACTGGTGAAGCCGCGCAGTGGCAGCGAAATTTTTCTCTCCGAACGAGGCATGAAATTAACCACAGCGCGGATCTGGCAGATCGTTAAAAAGCACGCGCAGCGGGCCGGACTGGAAAAGAACATCTATCCTCACCTTCTGCGGCACAGCTTCGCAACGCATCTGCTAAGCAACGGCGCGGATTTGCGAATCATCCAGGAGATGCTGGGCCACGCCGACATATCGACGACACAGGTTTACACCCATGTCGATCAACAACGGCTGAAGGCTGTGCATCGCCAATTTCATCCGCGCGCGTAGCGGGTGAAATGGCATTGATCGCCGGATTTTGAGCCGGGGATTTGTGTTGAACGCCTATCGACCATCGAGTATCCAGCATCCTCTTGTTGTGAGGCAGTTATCTCTATGAAGCGAATTCTGTTCCTTTTAATCGCACTGGCCGTCGCTGCATTTGCTGGTTGGTATTACTGGCAATTTTCGCAACAACTCTCGAGCGCTCCCGTGGCCGCGCTTCTGCCGCGCGAAACAATTTTCGTTGCGCAAATCCAGGACTTCCACCGCGCCCGCGATGAATGGCAGCACTGCGACATTTATCAGCTGTACCGGGAACCTGCGGTGCAGGATTTTTTGCGCAAGCCGCTGGGCAACGCTCCAAAAACGGATGCGGTATCTCAAACGCTGCTGGAAATCGAACAGCTCGCACCCAAGAACGCCTTCGTCGCGCTGACCTCTATCGACAATAACAATCCAAAAATTGTCGGCGGCTTTCGTTTTCGCGGCAGCCAGGAAGAAGCGGAGCGAATTATTGGCAAATGGCGCTCAATGTTAATGGGGCAAAATTCAAGCCTCAAGCGCGAGAAAGTGCAGTATCAAGGTCACGAAATCGAGGTGACCAAAGCAGCTGCGTTCAGTATCGCGACCGCCTATGATCCTCCGTGGTTTTTCGTTGGAACCGATGCACCGGACGTGCAGGCATTGCTCGACCGGGCCGATCGCCGTTCATCAAGTTCAGATAACAGCCTCGACAAGGACGAGACGTATCGTGCAGCCATTTCGCGTCGGTCCTCCAACGACGTGGCATTCTTTTATCTGCAGCCAAAGACGTTTTCGCAGCGACTCGCGGCGTTGCGGTCTGCTGTCGGATCGACCCCGGCTCCCGGCGAGGGCACGATGCTCGAGAAAATGCACTGCATTACCGGCTCGATGCGATTCGAGAACGGAAAAATACACGACGTGTTTTTCCTCGGTATGCCGAAGCTGGAGCAGAACACGACCTTCACGCGCTCGTCGTTGTCTCTCGGAACGAAAGAGACGTTCCTTTACCTCGCTATGCTGCTCAATCTCGGGGAAAGAATGGACACTCTCAACCAGGTGGCGGCCTTTGCGGGTACGAAAATTTTTCAGGCGCTTAGCGATAGCGGGATCACCGCCGCTGCTTGGAAAGCGGCATTCGGCATCGAGCTCGGATCTTTGGCTAATTGGCCTCCAAGCGCGCGTTGGCCGTCGCTGCTTGTGACCCTGCCGGTGACTGACGCGAGCAAAGCAGGACAGATCGTGGAAGTGCTCTTACGGGCTGAGGAAGATGGTTCGTGGACAGCTACCGAGAAAGATGGCGTCCGCTATTTTTCGAAGCAATCTGCTGCCAGCTTTGTCGCGATCACGCCGACGATCGCTTTGTCTGATCGGATTCTAATCGCTGGTTTGGATCCCACGTCGGTGGAAGAGGCAATTAAGCGCGCACGTGGTAGCTCGTCTGAACTTGCAGACTCTCAAACTTACAAGGGAGCCGCGCGCCTGCTGCCAGCGCCCACGAACTTTTTTGCCTACATCGATACGGCGCAGTTGTATTCGCGGCTCGACGCTTCGCTGCGCCCGATGTTGTTAATGGCTGCGGCATTCGTCCCAGCGGTTGCTGGCTCGATCGACCCCACCAAACTCCCAGCGCCGGAAGTCATCACAAAACATCTGAGCCCGATTGTCTCTTCGCAGCGATACGACCGCGACGGCTACATGGCTGAGTCAATCGGCCCCGTTACGTTGGACCAATTAGGAATAAGCGTTGCCATTTTCAGCAGTTTCGGTGCGGCTGCTGCGCGGCGGGCTGGTTTGGGCGCCCCTGCCACAGCACTTCCCCCGGCACCGAGTCCATCTCCGACGCCGTGAAATAGCGGAATTTTCGGTGCCCCGGTCCGGAACTTATAAAACTGGCGGGCTTGAGCCGCCCTGCTGTACCATTCCGGCACGGCTTGAGTTTCCCTAACGAAAGCGAAGAAAACTGCTGCAATTTCTCAAAAATCTGCTATCGTTCGGCCCCTATGGCTATTCTAAAGAAAAATGCATTCTCCCGTCGGGTTCCCGATCTGGTAACTGAGGAGCTGGTTGCTGTCCTCTCGAGGCGTTCTTCGTTCGAGTTCAAGCAGCTATTCGATATTGTGCACGAGAATCTTCGGGCGCGAAATGCTGCCAGCGGCGGCGAGGAAATGCTGCGGCTGCGAGCCTACGAGAAGTTGCAAAACCTCGTGGCGCGCGGTGCGGTCAAAAAGAATGGCAAGAAATACAAGGGCTTGCCGTCGGCTTTGGCTCAAGCAATTGCACAGCAGAATGGTCATCTGGCCGGCGTAAAGCCGGCGTAAAGTAAGCCGGTTTTTCAGGACGAACTGGCGAAATTCCCGGATGCTGCGCGACTATTTGCCGGTGCTCCTGCAAATCATTGTTGTCGCTCTGTTTGCTGTTTCAGCGCTCCTCGTCAGCATCCTCGTAGGCAAACGCGGAAGACGCACGCGAGCGAAAGACACCGCGTATGAATGCGGGATGATTCCGCAGGGCGGACCGCAGCCACGCTTCAGCGTTAAGTTCTATGTTGTGGCAATGCTCTTCATCCTGTTCGACCTCGAGATCGTGTTTATGTACCCATGGGCGGTCGTTTACCGCGATGCGATCAAGCAAGGCAGCGCGATCTTCTGGAGCATGCTCGGTTTTATTACGGTCCTGATGGTTGGCTACGTGTACGCCCTCAAAAAAGGCGCGCTCGATTTCAGAAAATAACGCCCCCGAGCCTTGCCTCGGCGGCCTCCGATTCGTTACATCCTACCGTGACGCGCGTACTACAGCGATCCGCCCAGAACAACGCTGAAGTTATCGAGCACGTCCTGCCGCGCGACACGACGCTTGGCGATGTGGAACTAAGCATCGTTATCCCGGCGATGAACGGAAATCACCGTGGGCGAGTTCATGGAGTGGTGCAAGGAAGGCCTCCTGCGTGCCGGGGTGTCCGGGCAGATCCTCATCGTGGACAGCTTCGACCGATAACACGCCGGCGATCGTGCTCGAACACGGTGGCGAGGATCTCCGCACGCCAAAACGAGGTGTTGGCCGTGCGTACCTCGATGCGATTCCTTACATCCGCGGAAAGTGGATCTTAATGGGCGATGCCGATTTGACGTACGACTTCCGCGAGATCGCCCCGTTCGTGGAAGAATTTCGAAAGGGCGCGGAGTTCATCATGGGCAGCCGATTCGAGGCAGCATTGAAAAGGACGCGATGCCAAAACTGCATCGTTATTTCGGCACGCCTCTCACTAATTGGATTCTCAACCGTATTTACCGCAGCAACTATTCCGACATTCATTGCGGGATACGCGGCGTGACACGCGAAGCGTTGGATAAAATCAACATCACGTCTGAGGGATGGGAATACGCGAGCGAGATGGTCCTGAAAGCGGCGCGGTTGAAGCTCGCCAGCGCCGAAATGCCGATCAAGTTTTACAAGGATCGCGAAGGATGACTGAGCCATCACTTGCGCGTGGGCTGGCGATCCCCGTGGCTCGCAGGTTGGGTCAACCTGAAAGTGATGTTGATTTACGCGGCAGATTCATTCCTGCTCAAGGCCGGTGCTGTGCTTCTGGTAATTGGATTAGTGCTTTCCCTCGCCCTGGCAGCCGGGCCCGTGAGGATCGGGAGAATTGGTTTTAGCCTGTACTGGATGCTGCTCGGAGTGACTTGCGCGACTTTGGGTTACAGCTCAATACAAATCGGAGTTCTCGCGCGGGTCATGCACGGATTAAAACCTCGGTTCGTGCAGCGACTCCAAAAAATTATGACGTACGCTCGTGGGATGATCGCGTCGGCTGGTCTCAGCGTTGCGGGCTTGGTGCTTCTCGGGAATTTGGCCTATCACTATTTGAAACGCGGACTGCAACTCGAAGCGATTTCGCACCCTGCTATTCTCGGTCTACTGTTCGTTATCCTCGGATTCCAAACGTTCGGCTTACGCTGCTGATGGAAGTGGCAAAACGCGTCATCTCAAGATCCCGGCAGTGACTCTGCGCGCGCATGAAAGCTATGGGCAGCACGGACTGACTCCGGTCGATCGCCTGGGAGTGTGGCTATCTCAGCGCGCGATACATCGGCATCTGCCCCGGCGCAACGATCTGGAGGTGTTGGAACTCGGTTGCGGCTATCGCGCCACGCAGTTGATCGCCTTGGAACCAAAATTGAAACGAGGCATCGGAGTGGATTTTCAGATCGCGCCAGAGTTGCAAACGTTGGAGAAATTCACGTTCCATTTAGGCACAATCGAACAAACGCTGCCGAAGCTCGAAAGTGAAACTGTGGACGTCGTCATGCTCATCTCAGTGTTGGAACACCTGGCCGAGCCGCAATCTGTCATCCAATCCGCGTGGCGCTTGCTCAGACGCTCGGGGTTGCTGCTGGTAAATGTCCCGACGTGGAGCGGGAAGCGATTCCTCGAATTGTCTGCATTCCGGCTGGGATTCAGTCCGAAAGTAGAGATCGACGATCATAAAATGTATTACGACAAACGCGATCTGTGGCCCATGCTGGTTCGCGCCGGCTTCAAGCCAAGTCAGATCCGATTGCGGTATCACAAGTCTGTTTGAATCTCTTGGGAGCTGCCAGGAAGGACGGCCGCGACCACGCATGACTATCGAAACTGCTCACATCCTCGACTGATCGCATTTCAGTCGGCATATATTACTTCCTGTGCAGATCACTGACGGCAACCGGGCGCCGAATCTTCTGCCCGTCACTCTCCTTCTCAGCGTGGTCCTCTGGTTGTTCACCATGACCGGGGGCGGAGACATTTTTGTTAAGGAGGTGCTCGGTGGTGCCTACGATTCGCAGGCGGAACACTTTTTGCGAGGCGATGTGGGAGTCGATTCAGCCGCCATCGCACATGAAACGATGATCGTGAACGGCAAAGTGCGGATGTACTTTGGGCCGTTCCCCGCGCTGCTTCGCGTTCCGCTGAATTTCATCTATCCAGCGGGACACGGGAAATGGTCGCGGATTTCAGGATTTTGCGCGGGAGTCATCGCGCTGTTTGCATTCGCCGGTCTGGTGCAAACAGCGTTGCGTTCTTCCCCGCTTTCGTCGCGCGCGCGTAACTGGATCGGTAACGCCTGTGTAATCGGGTTTGCGCTTGGGTCACCGTTGCTGTTGTTAATGGGCAATTTGTCCATCTACGACGAAGCAATTATCTGGGGGCTCGCTTGGTCTCTCACTGCGCTTTATTTTGCGCGCCGATCTCGAACAAGTGAGGGCGTAGCGTTAACGCGGTCACTGCTTGCGTTTTCGTTTTGCGCCGGTGCGGCTCTACTTTCGCGCGCCACGTTCGGCACGCCTTTAATCCTGATCGTGCTCTTTCTGGCTCCGGCAGTACCGCGGGAGAATCGAGTAGGGAATCTTATGGCGCTGTTTCTCCCTCTCGGCCCTGCCCTGAGTTTTTATATTTGGCTGAGCTACGCACGATTCGGCAGCCTCACAGGAGTAAACTTCGATTATTACATCAACCCGGTTCATGGCGAATTTGCCCACGAATTTGGCGTGTTCAGCCCGCGCCGAATCCTCCATAGCTTTGCTGATTACTTCAGTTTGCGTTTTCCCTCCTTTCAACGAGATCCGCCTTTCCTGGCAGCAGACCGGCATTCTTATGATTACCCCCACCTCTTTTCCAATCCATTTAGTGAGGTGTATCTCTCGGTGCTGTGGTGTTCCTCCTGGGTTGTTTTTGGAGCGGTCATGGGCATCATATGCCTTGTCCGAGATAAATGCGTCCACCTATTCGAGCGCGGCGTAGCCGTCGCTCTCCTTATCCAATGTCTCTGTATCTTTTCGTTTTTCGCACTCGCACAGCGATACGCCGCTGATCTCTATCCGTTCCTGATTTTCTGTTTCGTCATATTTCTCAGGTCAGGCGGAATTGCCTTGGTGCGCTCCCGTCAGGTGATAATCGGACTCGTCACTCTGTCCGTCATCGTGAACTCGCTTGCGACCGTTTCGTGGCTGGTGGGCGCAGATCAAAACGTGCCCGCAGAAACCAAGGCGGTCTGGGAGAAACTCTTGGGGCGACGTTCACTTTGAAACCGACAGTGAGATGTTGCGGCCCCGCCTTCCAACGTGATCGTCTAAACGCCGTGAGGACGCTCGCGTATTCAAAGCTTCGCGAAAATCAAAAGGTTCCGCGGTCGAATTCGCACGAAATGTTGTGGAGTGCGATGCGTCTTCGCATCGCTTTCATTGTCTCAAGTTCACCGTGTTAATTGAAAAGAATGACCGCCGAAGAAATATCAAAAGGTCATAAAGCCCGCGAGTTTTGGATTGCAGTCGGCGTGTCGCTACTTGCGGCGTTCGCCTTTTACTTCTCAACCAACTCGACGCTGCACGATCTGGATTACACCCTCGAGATCGCCTCGGCCTTGTTGCGCGGCGACCTGGGCCTTCGGGAAAAACCCCCCGAGTGGCTCAATGAAATGATTCCTTACGGGCACAGGTATTATTCAGCGTTTCCTCTGGGCGCCGTGATAAGCATGGTGCCGGTTGCCCTCCTCCAAAAAGCATCGCTGCTCCACAATTTCCCCGCGCGCATTCTGGGCGCGTTGATTGCCGGAGCTTGCGTTTATTTCTTCTTTCAGCTCGCGAAAGCATTCGGACCCGACTACTCGAGCCTCAAACCGAAGCCACTCGTCCGGCGAATTTTGTTGGCGCTTTTTCCAGTTTTTGCAACGTGGACCTGGTGCAACCTTGGAATGGGCGGTGCATGGCAAATCGCTCTCGGTCTCGCGCTATTAGGAGAAACCGCAGCTCTTTATTTCACGTTGGTGCGACCGTCGCCGTTCATCGCTGGGGCCTTTTTCGCGCTTGCTGTTGGAAACCGGACCGAGCTGCTCATGACAGCACCTTTCTACCTTTATCTTTTCTGGCGCCGCTCAAACGAAAATGCTGCCGGCAAGTCGCGCACCACTCGAATTAAACAAGGGCTTCGTGTGAACGCATCAATGGTTATCGACTTTTTAACTCTGCCCGTAGCATTGGTACTGCTGACTGCCGCTTATAATTTCGCCCGATTTCATTCAATCTTTGATTTTGGTTACTTTCATATCCCTGAAGTGCGAGAGGAACCTTGGTACGAACACGGGCTGTTTTCACTCCACGCGATTCCCTGGAACATCCACAAAATGTTATTTCAAGGTTTCAGCGATGACCCCAATTTTCCCTTCCTTAGTTTTGATCCATTTGGGTGTTCGATCCTTCTGAGCAGTCCCTTCCTCTTCCTTCTTTTTAGAAACGGCGGAAAATACCGGGTGATGTGCTGGATTGCGATCGCACTTTTGACGTTCATTCTTTGGTGCCACGGAAATCCTGGTGGATGGCAATTCTCGTATCGCTACGCCATGATTCTTCTTCCGTGGATGTTCCTTTTGCTCACAGGAAACGGACCGCCCACGATAACTGTCACCGAGATTTCACTTTTCGCTGTTTCAGTCGCGATTAACGCAACCGCTACCTGGCTATTCTTGTGGACCGACAAAATCCAACCGTAACCAGAATGCCAGGTTGGAGAGTGGCATGATTTACGGGTTCATCTCTGCGGGAAAATGCGGACGTGTTTGACGAAAAAAATCGAGCGCTTACGATTTGCGCTTATGCCTGCTGGACCGAAGCCTCGTGCGAAGGTGGATGCGAGTCTTAAATCGAGGAGTTGGGAATGCTGGCTCTGATTTATTTCGCGCTGGCCGCTTGTGTCGGTGACTTCCTTTGCAGGCGTTTTTATCAGTTCGAGTCCGTTGCACACCGCTGTGCGGCAGCAATCCTCGTGGGGCTAATGGCAAGCTCATGGTTCACGTACCTGGCGGGGTTGGCTTTTTTCTGGACGTCACGACCTCTTTTGTGGGCCAATCTATTATTCTTCGTAGCATCGGTCGCACTTCTGTCCTGGCCTAAATGGAAAGGCCGATTTGTTAAAAGCACTCCGGGCGAAACCTATCCAAAGCCATCGAAGTTGTTTCTCCCACGGCCTCGGGGGTCGAGCATAGCCGATTGGCTACTCATAGCAGGATACGTGGTCCTAGTATCGTGGATGATGTTTGCCTCGTTCAATACCAAGGCGGGTAAACTTCGGATCGCCAACCCTGAGTACAGCGATTTCGGTCCAAACACAGCGCTGATACAGAGCTTTGCCGTAGGACACAATTTTCCCACGGAATATCCGCATTTCTCCGGCGACCGGATCCGTTACCACTTCTTGTTTTATTTTCAGGCGGGCAATCTGGAATTCCTCGGACTCGATCCAGCGTGGAGCTTGAATCTACTTAGCATAACCACACTCGTGGCGATGCTCGTGATCGTGATGACACTTGGAGAAGTGCTTTTCAATTCGCGCGCAGTAGGCCGCCTTGGTTCGCTGCTCTTTTTCTTTTTCGGGTCGCTCTCTTACGTCCCGTTTCTTCGCAAGCAAGCTTCAGTTCGGGCGGCTATTCAAGCGATCACCCATCAACGGGACTATCTTCAGACGATCTTTCCGTATCGCGGTGAAGCTTGGGGTACGTGGTCGCAGGTGACTTATCTCAATCAGCGACACTTCGCCAGTGCGATCGGGATACTACTCCTCGTCCTGGTTTTTCTCGTGATCCGCTACCGAGCGGTGGCGGCTAAGCGAGCGGAGGCACGCGCTGCTACCGAACCAATGACGGCCCAGGCAAACGGATTGCCCGACACCGCGCCCCTTGCGGTTTCAGCTAATCCAAGTGGAGATGTTCGAGAATCGCAAGTCGAGATGCCTTCGGTATCGGTGGCCACACAATCGACAGAAGAAACCAGGATCGCTGCAGAGCCTTTTATCGCTACTTTACGACCGTTCATTTTTTCGGGTGCACTTCTGAGTTTACTGCCGATGTGGAACAGCGCGGTGTTCATCGCCGCCGCCGCGATTCTCGGATTGTTATTCATTCTGTGTCCGCTGCGACTTCAAATGCTGGCGCTAGCCGTTACAGCAGGATTGATCGCGTTGCCACAGATGCTCTTTCTGAGCACCGGGACCGGTAGAGCGTACATGCCAAAGCTCCTTCATTGGGGCTACACGATAGATCATCCTACCCTCGCCAATGTGGCCAAGTACCTTGGGTTCACGTTTGGCTTCAAGTGGTTGTTGATTGCGCTGGCGCTGGGGTTCGCGACTAATCTGCAAAGGCGATTTTTCCTGGCATTCTTGAGTCTCATTGCCGTTGCCTTTTGCTTCCAGTTCACCATCGAGGTTCTTGGTAACCAAAAGTTCATCCACATTTGGGTCATTATCGCGAATCTCTTTGTCGCTTTTGCGCTGTGGCGTTTGTGGCACCTTTCGCTGGGCGGGACCACGTTGCCTGGAAAATTCGCAGCGATTGTTACCGCCCTGTTAATCATTCCGGGCGGCGTCATCGATTTCTTTCCAGTCCACAATAACGGTTGGAGCGAGGTAACCTACAAGAACGATCCGTTAATGGACTGGCTTAACAAGAATACTACACCACGGGAGATTTTTCTGACAGACCGGTTTGTTAACCATCCTATTCTGATGGCCGGCCGCCGAGTGTTTTACGGCTGGCCCTACTATGCGTGGTCGGCGGGATATGACGCGAGCAAGCGCGACAGAGTTTACACGGAATTGTTCGAGAACAGGGACCCTTGGAAAGTGTATCGCCTTTTGAGAGAGAACGGCATCAATTACGTGGGCTTCGATGGCGCTGTTCGCCAGGCTTCATTCATCAAGCGACCGAACGAACAGCTTTATGCGACTTATTTCCCAAAAATATTTGAGGACAAACAAAACAGGTATAACTCACTAATCATTTACAAGATACCAGACACACCGCCTACCAATCTGAGCTCCCTCCCTGAGGGCGTGAGTAACATGTTTGACGGTGGTAGAGGAGGCGACCGGGGGCAATTTGATGCCCCAACGGGAATTGCTGTTGATGCCAGTCGAAACATTCTGGTCGCCGACACGAACAACGGCCGAATCGAGAAATTCTCACCAACTGGCGGCTTTCTTAGCACGATAGGAATCAAGGGAATCGGCTATGGACAATTAGGCGCCCCGAACGGAATCGCCATCGACAAACCTGGCAACATCTACGTGGCAGACGCTTCCAAGCACGTTGTGGAGAAGCTGGCGTCCGACGGCACTGTCGTCGACGAGTGGAAGGGGCCAGCGCCTGGGTTCTACGGCCCGCGCCGGATTGCTGTCGGCCCGGATGATTCGGTCTATGTCGTCGATCAAGGTCGCACGCGAATCGCTAAGTTTAGCGCTGAGGGCCGGGTGCTGACAGTTTGGGGCAGCAAAGGAAGTGGGGATGGCCAGTTTGACGACCCGACGTCTGTAGCAATTGATCCGAAAACCAACAAAGTCTATGTGGCCGATCCAATCAACAGACGAATACAGATCTTTGACTCGAATGGAAAGTTTTTAACCAAATGGTCGGTTCCGGAGTGGGGACGCACACATGGCTTGGAAGATCTGGCTATAGATTCGACAAAAAGTCGATTATACGCATCCAGTGCGAACATGGGCGCAGTGCTCGTGTATGATTTGAATGGCAATAAGATTAGCAGTCTGACGCCAAGACCCCCGGAGCGGCTCGACGGGCCATCGGCGCTGGCCTTGGCGAACGGAAAACTCTACGTTCTAAACATGATCGGTAATCGCGTCACCGCCATCGATCTCTAAACCAACCTCCGGTGATTTCGCATAACTGACTTAACTTGATCTGAAGCTGCACAACGGCCGCAGGTTTTGGAATCGCCGCCCCTGAAATCACAACTTGGCACTCCGAGAATTCTTTTACTCGGCTTGTCATTTGTTTCGACGGTAACGTGCGCGTTTGCCGCAGCTGCGCATTACCGCAAATCGCCTTGGGGAAGTTTGTGGCAGCCAATTGGCTGGCTGCTCAGCATGCTCTTTGTGATGTTGGCTTTTCTGCCAGGACCGCGTGAATTGGCTGTGAGTTTAAAGGCCTCAATAAAGCCAAGAACAGCATTCTTACTGTTCTGGATCCTGTTCTTTGTAGTTTCGCACCTGTGGAATTTTCGTACGGCACCTTGGAACGGAAACGCGCTCTTTGACGAGTCCGGCTGGGACCTCTGGTACCTCAAAAGCTGTGTCATCGGTCATCCGTACCAGCCGGCTTGGTTTCATGCTCCTATCTCCCGGGAAACGCTATTTCATTACTATGTTTTGGGGTTCCTTCGCCTATTCGGCTTTAACATCTTGTCTTATGAAGCAGCGCTTTTTTGTATTTGGTTAGCGACATTTATATTTACGCTTCTTCTAGTTCACCTGTTTTTTAAGTCCCACATTGTCACTTCTATCACGGCGCTGATCTTTAGTTTTCTGCCTTTCGCGTTCATTTATACCTTCGCCGGCTACCGATACCCGTTGGCGGTGGCCTTGGCCGTGGCTTCGCTCTACTTCCTACACCTGGGATTTAGACTCGCGTCCTCTCTTTTCCTGTCGCTGGGCGGGATCGCCGCAGGGCTCTGCCTGGCTAGCTCCATATCCGGGAAGCAATACTTGTTGGCGCTGGTAATCGCCGGACCATTGTACGGTGCGTTTCATTGGAAAAGCTTAACACAACGAGCTACATGGAAGTCGCTGGCATTAGTCTTTTACGGTTTTGCAGCGGCTGCCACGCCAATCGTCTTTTACATCTGGTTCAATCGAGCAGCGTACACTTATTACGAATCGGCCTTTGTGCAGAACTTCTGGCGTGCAATGCGGATTACTCCCTTTCCAGCCGGCATCAGACCTTACACCAAACAGCTTTTCGACTGCTTCTTCACTGTGCCGGCCCTTCGCTTTTTTATTCCCGATACTTTGCCGATTCCCCTACCATACTATTGGCTTTTACTGCCCGGCCTGCTGCTCGCGCTTTGGCAAAAGCGCTTTGAAATCGTACTGCTGGCGACAATTCCTGTTCTTGGCGCCTTTATTGCTACCTCTTACGAAAATCGCCTGCTTCTAGCAATCCCATTTTGGGTCATGTTAATGAGTTTCACGTTTGCGGCGCTGTTGAACCTTCAACGATGGCCGGGCGTGCAGATTGTTTTTTGTGTCACGTCCGGATTGATATTGTTACACGGACTAGTCCCGTCGTTTCGATACATCTACGGCAAAACGAAGAATCCGTTTTCGATTCACCATTATGCGCAGGAGGAGGTCGCCGTCTCGCGGTTTTTGAAGAGTGTTGTAGCTGGAAACGAACATCCCGGTCCTCCTCGGCTGGAACGCGACGAGTTCAATCATATTCAAGGAGTTCCCGATCCGCAGTATGAAACACTGATCTGCCAGGATAATGCTTATTCAATCATTCACCTGTTTTTGCATGATTACGATGATGCCAAAATCCTATCGTTTTGTGCCGGCTATCCCTTCTTCTGGGTCATGACCGAGCAAGACGTATGGAACGCGAATAAAAGGGCCATTCTCAACTATGTGCCGGCCGATAAAAACCTGAAGCTGATCTGGGAACGAGATCCGAAAACAGCGAGGATAATCAAAATGTTCCAAGCGTTTCGCGATCTCGGAAGCGAGGACTCCATTTCATGTATCTTTGCAGGTAAAGCCAGGATGTTCTACGTATTGAACATCACGAATCATAATATTCGTGAGTTACAGGAGCGCGTAAGGGCGTTGCCGGTTAGCCCTCTTTGAGCTCAGTGACTGCTGAGATCTTCCGACCGCTTAGGTTCGATCGATTCGCGCACCAAATATCGTGGGCGACCTTTTACTTCCTCGTAAATACGAGCCAGGTATTCGCCGATAATGCCAAGGCTAATCATTAGCAGGCTCCCGACGATCAGCTGCAAGAGAATAACCGTAGCAAAACCGCTGACAGCACGGCCCACTAGCTTCAGATATAACGTTTGCAGTCCCAAGAGAACTGATATTCCAAGAAAAACGATGCCCGCAAAGGTGACAAGGTGTAACGGGAACGACGAGAAAGCAGTAATTCCGACCAGAGCTAGCTGTAGGCGTTTCAAGACTGACCAGGCCGATTGACCCGCTGAGCGTGGCACGACCTCAAATGGAATCTGTACGGTAGTGAACCCCATCCATACAGTCATTCCGCGAAAGAACACGTTGCGCTCATGCATTTTTAACCACGCATCGACAGCTTTGCGATTCATCAGCTTGAAATCGGATGCGCCTTTAAAATGAAATCCTGAGAGTTTGTTTAAGATAAAGTAGAATAGCTGGGCACCCAATTTGCTTGATAGCGACTCCCGCCCACGCCTCTGCTTAACTGCTTCGACGACATCAGCTCCAGAACTCTGCCAAAGGCGAACCATGTTCGGTATCAGAGACGGTGGGTGTTGGCCGTCGGCATCCATAACGATCACTGCGTCGCCCTGCGCGTGCTCTAGTCCTGCACATAACGCCGATTCTTTGCCAAAATTCCGGGTCAACCGCAGAGCGCGCAACAGCCGACCACGTGTAACCTCCGCTTCTATCACTCGCCAGGTGTCGTCCGGTGACCCATCGTCGATAAGGAGAAGCTCATACGGGAGGTTACACTCCTGCGCGGCGCTACGAACTGCTGAAAGAAAACCAGCCAGTTCAGCGCCTTCGCGAAAAACCGGCATAACAATTGAAAGGAGCGGGGCCCTCGGGTCCGTCCTAATCTCTCGAGACTCGTCCATAAACGGCAACGGTGGTAGCAGGCACCCATATCTTAAGGCACCCAAGCGCAGAAGGTATATTCAAACCAAACTTAGCCGTTATCAGACCCAATGGAAAGGCATGAGGGTAAGGCAGCCGGCGAACATCACTCAATCCAGCGTTTTCCATCAGCCGGCTTAAGGTCCGAAAATCGAAATAACCCACGTGCTCCGGCACCTTAAATGATGGCCAATGCCGGCCCATGGCCTTCCGCAATACGCCTCCTATATCGGGCGTCGCAATCACAATATGACCGCCCGGTTGCGTATGTCTTATCAATTGCTTAACAAACGCCAACGGCTGGTAGACGTGTTCGATTACTTGGACCGCAAGGACGCAGTCGAACTTACGTTCCGCGGAAATCTGTTCGATTCCTCCAACAAATACTTCTGCACCTGTCGCGCGGGCGATTTCTGCACCATCTAATGAAAATTCCGTGCCAACACGATGATCGAAATACAGCCGGGCCTCGTCAAGCAGGTACCCATAGCCGCAGCCGACCTCTAGAAGAGTGCCGCCGGTCAAACGGCGGGCGGCAAGATTATGCAGCAGGCGTTTGAACGTTGCGCGTAACGCAGATTCCTGCGCCGTGTAGCTCGTGTCCGCGTAACCATACGCACCGCCTTCGTAATATGAAGGCTGGCGATACGCCTCTTGCATCGCGCCCTCGATGACCCGCGGGTAAAGATAAAAAAATCCACAGGTTGTACAGCGCACGACACTGTACGGGTCGTGCAAACGAAACGGAAACTCGCGCCGGTCGCTGCCGCATATCAGGCACGCGGGATATTCAAGTTTGGCAGAGACGTTTGCGGTGCTTTCTTGTGAAATCATCTCTCACGGCGGTGTGACTTTTCTCTGTCGAGTGGCAAAACGACAAAACTCGTCGACTCGCCTGCAGAACCGTTGTCCATGCCGAAGATTAGCGTCATTCTCTCTTGCGGCAATCACACCAGATTCATATGCGGACGCCATCGTTCTCTGAGGCATGGATTCGCACTTGCACGCGGCGTTGGAAACGCCTATTAGCTTTACCCTCATGGTTCACCATATCGTTCTCTATAGATTGAAGCAGGAGGTCACCCCCGCCCGGGTGGAGGAGATGATGATGAACGCGCGGATGCAGCTCCTGAAAATTCCCGAGGTGCTCAGCATCAAATGCGGCAAGCGAATCGACCCGGAAACCGACTGGCCATTCTTCATCGCCATCGATTTTGAGTCGATGGATAAGTTCGCCATGTTCCGAGAAGACTCGATCTACGTAAAATTCGTGGAGGAAGTGATCAAGCCCAACACGGAGGATTCGCTGGTGTTGGATTTCGAGATGGATCCGGGCAAAGACGTGCGTTTTTCCTGATTGTAGCCCGAATGCTTTCGGGGTGTCGGCTGCGGTGTTGAAGGAGCAGTCGGCACGCCTGCCACCACAGGTCATTGCTATTCGACGGGCTACGCGTAATCATCGATCTCAATGCGGCTCGGTTATCTGTATTCGCGCTACCCAGTAACCTCGCAAACATTTTGCGACGCAGAAATGCTCGAGCTGGGGCAGCGGGGCATCGAGCTGGTGATCGGTTCAGTATATCCGCCACTCACCAGTTTGCGCCATGAATACATTTCCAAGTTAAGCGCACCAATTCATTACGCGCCGCCGCAGGAGATTTTAAGGATCCTTGAGCGGAACGCGAAAACTACCCGCAAATGGCCGCGCGACCTCGTCGAGCAGCACGAGGGCCGATATGGGCCGATCGCCAAGGCAGAACAGCGCGCGCGCAATGCCTTGTACTTTGCCGGGTTCTTTGCCCGCAGCGGCGTCGATCATGTGCACGTGCATTTCGCAAATCGTGCGGCGCATACCGCGGTTTTCCTGAAGGAAATTTCAGGGATTCCGTTCAGCGTCACGGCGCATGGGCAGGATTTTATGAAAGATCTCGGCAGCGACGATTTACTACGCGAGATCTGCGCCGCAGCGGAATTCGTCGCAGCCGAAACCGACTACAGCCGCGACTTGCTCCGCCAGCGTTGTCCCAATTCCGCGGCGAAAATTCACAGGGTTTACAATGGCATCGATCTCGAACGTTTTCCGGCGCCTCGCTCCTGCAATGGTGATCGCATCCCGCAGATCGTGAGCGTCGGCCGCCTGGTTCCATTCAAGGGTTTCGACGATCTCATCGACGCTTGCGCCGAACTCGCGCGCCGCCGAATCGATTTTGTCTGCGACATCATTGGCGACGGTCCGCTGCGCGAGACACTCCAGGCGAAGATCGAGCAACTGGACCTCGCGTCGCGAGTGAATTTGCTCGGTTCACTATCACAAGACGCGGTCTTGGAAAAACTGCAGGCCGCTGACATTTTCGCCTTGGCTTCAACTACCGACGCACAGGGAGCCACCGATGTTTTTCCCACCGTGATTCTCGAAGCCATGGCTTCGACGCGGCCGGTCGTTTCAACTCGTCTGGCCGGAATTCCCGAATTAGTCGTTGACGGCCAGACCGGAATGTTAGCTCCGCCCGGCGATTCTACTGCGCTTGCTTACGCACTCGAACAGTTGCTGCGCGACCCTGAGCTGCGATTGCGCTTTGGGCATTCTGGGCGTGCCCGGATCGAGCAGGATTTCCGAATTGAGCAGACGGTGGCGCCGCTGATGGAGATGCTCGAGCGAAGTTGTAGCCGTCGCTCTGCGGGCGACGTGAGCGTTTCGCGATCGCCATTACTGGCTGCGACCGAATCCAGTCGTCGTCGCGCTTTGCATAGCGAAGCGGCTACAGAAATCGCGTATCTGATAGATCGGTGGCCTGATTGCGAATTGCCACTCTTGGAGCGCGAGGTTGAGGAAATGAAACGCCGGAACGTGCCCATTCTCCCGTTCGTCTGCGAATTGAATTCCAGTGTGAGGCTCACTGGCGCCATGGAACGAGTCGCGCCTTCATTTGAATTTCTGCCCGATGCGATGGTGTTGGAAGCGGAATGGCGGACAAACCCGGCTTTGGCGCAAGAGTTGGAGGAAGACCGCGCACAGCAGAGCAGCCGCGCCCCAGGCGCAATTTTCCTCCGTCAGGGGCGGTTTGCGCTCGTGCTCCGGAAATTATTTCAAGAGAAAAACATATCGCATGTTCACGCTACGAGCTCCCGTGCGCTGGTTTGCGCGCTCATGTTAAAGAAGGTCCTCGGTGTGACAGTAAGCGCGACGATCGAGCCGCGATCAGAGTTATCGCGCGAGTGGATCCAGAACTCGTTGTCCGAATGTGTGGGCGGTCGTCCGAGCAGCCGGAAATTGGTCGAGCAACTCGGTGGCACGTTCTTTCTGGACAAAACAACATTCCGTTCTGCTCCGCAGAAAACGCTCGGGCAAATCACTCAAAAGACTCATATCGATTTGACGACAGGCTCGCGTTTTTGGCAGCAATGGGCGGAACTGCTTTTGCGCTGGAGCGGCAGCGATCGAAAATCCAAAATCTCAAATCCAAAATGAAAAAAGCCATTCTGCTCGCCGGCGGTGCGGGGACGCGTCTTTATCCGTTGACCAAAATCGTCTGCAAACAGCTGCTCCCGATTTACGATAAGCCAATGATTTGCTATCCGCTCGCGACGCTGATGCTCGGCGGTCTGCGCGAGGTGCTGATCATTTCCACGCCAAAAGATTTGCCGATGCTCCAACATTATCTGGGCGATGGAACACAGCTCGGAATTCGAATCGATTACGCCGAGCAAGCGAAGCCGGAAGGAATCGCGCAGGCATTCCTGATCGGGGCGAAATTTGTTGGCGACTCCGGCGCGTCGCTGATCTTAGGCGACAACATTTTCTACGGAAAACTCGACTTCTATCGCGACGCGCTCGCCATCGAGCGTGGCGCCTGCATTTTCGGCTATCAAGTTCGCGATCCTGAGCGGTATGGCGTGGTCGAGTTCGACAGTAACGGCAGAGCCATCAGCCTCGAAGAAAAGCCGAAACAACCGAAAAGCTCCTTCGCTGTCCCGGGACTTTATGTTTACGACAACCAAGTCGTTAATCTGTGTCGGACATTGCGCCCGTCAGCGCGTAACGAACTGGAAATTACGGACCTAAACTTGCTGTATCTGAAGCAGAACCAGTTGCACGTGAAACTGCTCAGCCGCGGCATGGCCTGGCTTGATACCGGAACCACAACGGCACTACTCGAGGCCAGCAACTATATCGCCACCATCGAGCATCGGCAGGGCTTGAAGATCGCATGCCTCGAGGAGGTCGCGCTGCGAATGGGTTTCATTAGCCAATCCGACCTCGAAAAGATCATCGACGGATTACCGAAAAATGAGTACCGCGATTATCTACGCACGGTTTGTGATGAAGGGCCTGGCGCCGGGCTGGAACCGGTGGGATGAACTTTACTTGGGTTGCTCGCGCAGCAAATGGTTGGTGTCAGCAAGCAGTTTCGTTATCCCCTCAGGATCCATTGCGTCGTAAAAGCCGCGGATTTGACCATGTCGATCCACGAGGACCATTCGTGTGCTGTGCACAGGAAGTCCCTGGGCATCGCTTCCGTCTGACACCGCCAGTTTAAAACCGTCATGGGAGAGTTTGTAGATCGCGGATTTTGGTCCGGTGAGAAAATCCCAGCGTCCCGGCTCGGCTTGTAATTTCCCCGCATAGCCACGCAAAACAGCCGGTGTGTCCTTCTCCGGATCGACACTGAACGAAACCAAATGCACGTCGCTTTTTTCTAGCGGCTTTTGCAATTCGCTCATCCGGCCGCTGATCATCGGGCACGGCCCCGGGCACGTTGTGTAAATAAAATCCGCGATCCAAATTTTACCGGCCAACTGCCCTGACCCAAACGGCTGTCCGTTTTGATTGGTAAGCTGAAAAGTGGGCACCGTGCCGTAAGAGGAAACCGTCCGCTGACGCAGCGCTGACACCTCGAGATTTCGCAACCATAGCAGCATGACCAGCGTGACAATCGGGATCAGGATCAGCGTCATTTTCCAGGCGATACCGCTGCGTGATGGCGCACGATTCATTGTAGTAGAAGTCGTGTTCATAATTTCGCCAGAACCAAAGCCGCCAATAACAACGGTAGATACGCTATCGATGCGAAAAACAGTAGACGTGCAGCGCTCGGCGTTCGCAGTCGCAGAAAACGCATCGCGACCGCGACGAATAGTCCACCGAGCAAAAGCTCGATTGGCTGATAGACGTAACTGGCAACTCCAACAAATGCGGGCAGACCGGCGAGCACCAGGAGGAGAATGCAGAAGAACACACTCTGACTGGCGCTGCGTTCGCCGCTGGAATCGTCGCTTGAAATCATGCGGAACCCCGCGCGCAAATAATCTTCGCGGCACATCCACGCGATGGCGAAGAAGTGCGGCATCTGCCACAAAAACACGATAATGAAGAGACTCCACGCCCCCGGACCGATGTCTCCGCGCGCAGCCGCCCAGCCGATCATCGGCGGGATTGCGCCTGGAATCGCGCCGACAGCCGTATTGGCAGTGCTGGTGCGCTTCAGCGGTGTGTACGCAAAAATGTAAATCACGATGGTGATTGCCGTCAGCACCGCGCTGAGCGCGTTGCAAATAATGGCCAGATAAACGACCCCGGAAACCGACAACGTCGCGCCCAGCACGAGCGCTTGAAGCGGCGCCATGCGCCCCGCCGGAATCGGTCGTGTCCTTGTGCGGTGCATGAGCGCGTCCGCTCGGCGTTCCCACCATTGATTCAACGCGGCTGCGCCTGCCGCCGCTGCCGCGGTCCCG
>JBBQRI010000016.1:0-21992 GCA_038214915.1 Chthoniobacterales bacterium | reverse complement strand
TACATTCCGGGGCGGGATAGGTGGAAATCTATCCCGCCCTTTTTGCAGTCATGTCAATTTTGTTCAGTAACGCTATCTTTACTTGCCTGTTGCTGACTCTCGCCATGAGCTCTGCTGATGCTCAGCCAAACGGGCTTTTGGAGGGACATTTAAGAATTATTTCGGCGAGGGAGGTCGAGCTTGCGGATGAAACGCCATCTAGAATGACAGCAGAGAATTACACGGATTATCGCCTGATCATCTTGAGTCCTGATCCAAAAAGAGAGATTGCGCGGATCACAGCGGACGAAAATGGAAATTATCGCGCCTCGTTACCGCCAGGGGATTATGTTCTGGATACCGAACGCCGCGGCCATGGTCACATTCGCGCCACGGCGCAACCGTTCACGGTGGTTTCAAATCAGACGGTGCGCGTGGATATGACCATCGACACGGGCGTTCGTTAATTTTCCTCTCGCCCGCGACGTCGCGGCACGCAGCATAAAGCGCCCACTCTCGTGCGAGAGTAGAGATTGACGAAATAACTTTTCGTGCGATTAATTGGCGCGGTAAATTCTCCCCTCGCAAGTCATTTCTCTCGCGAGGTGAACACTGCTCGTAAGTTTTCAGGTGTAAATAACTCCGCACACCTATGGCGGGACATAGCAAATGGTCGAAGGTCAAACGCTTTAAGGGCGCGATCGACGCGAAACGCGGCAAGATCTTCAGCAAATCATCCAAGGAAATCACCCTCGCGGCAAAAACCGGCGGCGGTGATCCGAGCGCCAACCCGCGTCTGCGCAGCGCTATCCAAGTGGCGCGAGCGCAGAGTATGCCGAATGACAACATTGACCGCGCGATCAAACGCGGCACGGGCGAGGGTAAGGACGGCGAGCAACTCGATGAAATCACATATGAAGGTTACGCGCCCGGTGGCGTGGCCATTATGGTCGAGACGGCGACAGACAACAGAAATCGTACGGGAGGGGAAGTCCGGAGAATCTTCACCCAGAACAACGGCAACCTCGCTTCGACTGGCAGCGTCTCGTACATGTTCCACCGAAAAGGGCAGATCACCGTTCCGCGGTTGAGCATTGACGAGGATCGGCTTCTGGACATCGCCTTGGAAGCTGGCGCAGAAGAGTTGACAACCGAGGAAGATCAATATGTTATTACCACTTCCCACGATCAGCTCTACGTCGTAGCTGAAGCGCTCAAGAAGGCAGGCGTCAGTACCGATGGGCAAAGGTTTACGTTTATCCCGGATACTATAGTCGCGGTCAGGGACGAGACCGTGGCGCGCCAGGTGTTGCGGTTATGTGACGCGCTCGAAGAGGACGACGACGTGCAAAACGTCTATTCAAATCTAGATATTCCCGACGAATTGCTGGCCAAGTTGCCGGCCTGAAAAACTACTGCTTACAAAACTTTTAGGGCGCTGCCCCCCAACTGCAGCGAACAATCTTTAGCTTATGAACGAAGAAAACGAAAACCAGCCTGCGCCGTTGGAAACTGAGTCCGCATCGCCGGAGCAACGTCATCCTCGTCCGCGCCGCCGATTCCCGAGAAGGCGTTACCGCGGCGATCGGATTAGGCCCGGTAATTCCGAAGAATCGCCAAATTCTTCTCCCGTAAACACCAATAACGCCGGCGGAGATGTCGCTGTCGAGACTCTCGATCAGCCCGGCACGGCAGGCCGAGAAGCCGCTGAGGGCGCTAGCGAAACCGGCGAACAGGTTCAGGTCGAACCGGAATTCGGCGAGGGCATTATTGAAATTTCCGGCAAAGGCTTCGGATTCCTGCGCGATCCAAAACGCAATTTTGTGCAGACGCCACAGGATATCTTTGTCACCCCGGAAATTGTGCGACGCTTTGCCTTGCGCGACGGCATGTGGATCAACGGCGAAATCCGACGCGGCAGCCGTGGTCCGCAACTGATGAAGTTGGTGACGACCAATGGCGAGGAGCCGACGAAATATCAGGGGCTTCGCCCTTTTGAAGAATTAACGACGATCAACCCGAACAAACGCATCAAGCTCGAGACAGTCCCGGATCGTTACACCACGCGGATCATGGATTTGATGACGCCGCTGGGAATGGGCCAGCGCGGTCTGATTGTCGCGTCGCCGCGGACAGGCAAGACGACGCTGTTGCATCACATCGCCGAAGCGGTCGCTAAGAATCACCCCGAAATGGAACTCATTATTCTTCTAGTCGATGAACGTCCTGAAGAAGTGACTGATTTTCGTCGTTCGCATCCGACAGCGCAGCTCATGGCCAGTTCCAACGACGCCGATATAAAGAGTCACACGCGGATTTCTCAACTGGCGATCGAGCGCGCCAAACGACTGGTCGAAGCTGGGAAACATGTATTCATACTCCTCGATTCCATCACGCGCACGGCTCGTGCTTTTAATAACGCCATGGGCGGTGGCGGCCGCACGATGAGCGGTGGCATCGATGCTCGTGCCATGGAAATTCCACGAAAGATTTTCGCAGCCGCTCGCAACACCGAGGAAGCGGGTTCGCTCACGATTGTCGCCACGGCGCTGATTGAAACCGGCAGCCGCATGGATGAGCTGATCTTTCAGGAGTTCAAAGGCACCGGAAACATGGAAATGGTGCTCGACCGAAAAATCAGCGATCAGCGGATTTATCCGGCCATCGACATCTTTTTGTCTGGAACGCGCCGCGAAGAACTGTTGTTGCAACCGTGGGAGCTGGAGAAAATCAATCTCATCCGGCGCGGTCTGGCCGGACACAAGCCAGAGGAAGCAATTCAGCGACTGTTAATGTTCGTGAAAAAATTCCCGACGAACGCGGAGATGCTCAAAGGCATTCCGGGCTGATTGGTTCGCAGACGATTACCGATCTCGACGCGCGCTCGGAGACGGTTCACAATTCGCTGTGCGCACTCGAAGGGTTTCCAAGAAGCTCCGAAAGATCTTTGGGAGAAAGCGACGGCGCGAGATTTCCGAGCTAAGCACATCAGGGATTCATCAAGCAGTCCTCCGCGCAATCGCGACTGCGCCCGCGTTGCCAACCAGCGGCGACTACCTCGATGTGGGTAGCGGGACGGGGGAATTAATGCGCCTGGTTCGAGCTCACTATCCGTTTCGTTCTTTCGGATGCGATTACACGGATAAATTGCTCTCCGTTCCGGGTGCCGAGATCCACACCGTCGATCTGAATCGCGAACCGCTTCCCTACAGTGATAATCGCTTCACGCTCGTTACCTGCATCGAAACGGTCGAGCACTTGGAAAATTATCGAGAAGTCGTCCGGGAAATTTATCGCGTTCTCCAACCAGGTGGCGTCGCGGTATTTTCGACCCCAAATATTTTGAATCTGCGCTCCCGTCTGCGCTATCTGTCGTCCGGCTTTTATAATTTGTTTGGCCCTCTGGCGCCTGACGAATCCGCCATTCACACCACGCGCGGTCACATCAACCCAGTGAGCTGGTTCTATCTCTCGCACGCCCTCCTCAGCGCTGGTTTTAGCGATTTGAGAGTGACCGTGGATAAATACCAGCGCCGCTCTATCCTGGCATTTCCGTTCCTCATCGTTCCTCTGCACGCCACAAACTGGATTGTTTATCATCGGGATAAGAGTACCTACGGTACCCTGGATGAGCGGAATGCCTGGGCTGTTCGAACGATGAATTCGCCCCAACTGCTACTTGGGCGAACGTTAATCGTTACCGCGGTTAAGCCGGTGTAATGCGCCGTTGGTAGAATGTGTGAATCGCCTCACGAGCAGTGAGGTAGTCGCGACGGAAAGCGTCAAATTCATTATAGCCAAGACGGATGGCAAAGTTTCGTTCTTCGTCTGGATCGCTCGGAAGCGTTGAAATGCTTCTGTTGTCGTATCGACGCAACACAAGTTCACAGCGGCGCAGAAACGCGTAAGAATTTTTTAGCTTTGCAACGTCCGACTTGTGCAGATGCCCGCTCTGGTGCAATCCGTCGACGGCACGCTCCCAGTTCTGTTCCCAGATGTTTGCGCGCATCTGCAACGCTTGAACGAGAAACTCCGCTTCTATGATGCCGCCAACTCCGGTTTTTATATCGAGAAAATCTGATCCGCTTCCGCGATCTCGCCGAATTCGCTGCACCATGTCATCGATTTTCATGAAAAGGTCGGGATCCTGGCATGCGCGACGCCAGACGGCTTTTGCGACTTTCATGAATTCATTTTTTAGCGGCCCACTGATGGCACGCGCCCGAGTGAGCGCCTGCATCTCCCATAGCTGCGCGCGGCTGGCGTAGTACGATTCATAAGTTTCAAGGGAGCAGACAACAGGGCCTTTTTCTCCTTCAGGACGCAGCCTGGCGTCCAGCGCCCAGATATTACCCTCTGCAGTTGGCTGCGCCATGGCGATCATGAGATTCTGCGCGGCGCGAACGTCTTCGCCTATGAACAAAACGTCCAGGTCGGCGCCGTAGCTAACCTCGCGGCCTCCAAACTTTCCGAGCGCGATGATGGTCAATTGCTCGCTTGCGAGGAGTTTCGCGACAAAAACCAGGCACGCTTCTGCGACATCGGAGAGCTCAACAAAGGTTCCTGCTGGTTGGACGAGTCCCAGTACATCGCGAAGGATGATGCGCAAGAATTGCCGCTGACGGTAAGCGCGTATCGGATCGAGATTGTTCGCGCTTGCGCCTAACGAATCGAGCCGACCTAGATTTTCTTCCACCGATCGCGGTTCATCAAAGGTTGGGTCCCTGGTAATGTCTTCCAGCAGTTGCGGTCGGCGAATCAGGAGATCACCTGCAAATCGGCTGGCATCGAGGGTTTTTACGACCAGCTCAAGCAACTTCGGATTCGTAACAAGCAGTTCGAAAAGCAAACTGCGCAGGCCGTAGGTTTCCACGAATCGAAGGAACTGGTTCAGAGTCGCATCGGGGTCGGCAGCTTTGCCGATCCAATCCAGCAAAATCGGGCGCAGTCTTTGGAATATCTGGCGAGTTCGCGTGGCGACATGAAAACTCGTTGCACCTCGTTCGAGCTCTGTGAGGGCTTTCTCTGCTCGTTTTGAATCCTTGAAAAATTCAACATTGATTTTGGCGGGCTGTGCAGGGCTTTCAGAGATAATCCGGTGAAATATTGGACGCACCGATCCCATTCGGTTGTGCAGTGCCGCGGTGAAATCCCTCGCCGACAAAAAGCGAAGGCTGTGCGCGAGCCGGCTCAGTGCGTCCGGCTCGTCCGGAACAGTGTGGGTCTGCTGTTCGGCTTCGATCTGCAGGCGGTGTTCAACGCGGCGGAGGAATCGATACGCATCATCCAACGCCAGAACGTCTTCGCGCGGGAGCAAATCCAGTTCTCGTAGTGCGCGGAGCGCCTTGAGCATGCTCGGTTCCTGCAAAAACGGATTACGCGCGCCATGGATAAGCTGCAGCGTTTGCACGATGAACTCGATGTCGCGAATGCCGCCGCGCCCAAGTTTTACGTCGCGCTTCAGCTTTTCCGGCCCAACCACGTCGCGCTCGATGCGGTGTTTGATTTTCGCAATCTCATCGAGCAAATCGGGCGTTGCACTCTTTGGGTAAATGAACGGCTGATGTAGCCGCAGGAAATCATAAGCCAACTCGCGACTGCCGGCGATTCTGCGCGCCTTGATGAGCGCAATCCGTTCCCACGTTTCGCCGAACCCAGAGTAATAGTTTTCCATGCTCTCGAGAGAACGAGCCAAAGGACCTGCCGAGCCTTCGGGACGCAACCGCAGGTCCACTCGAAACAGCGAGCCGGCGGGATGCGGCCTCGAAAATGTTTCGAGAATCTTGTTTCCCAATCGATTGAAAAACTGATGATAGGAAATGTGCGGCGTGAGTTGGCCTTCGTCGCTGTAGAGAAAAAGAAGGTCAACGTCCGAACTGTGATTGAGTTCGCCTCCGCCGAGTTTCCCGAGCGCAAGAATCGCAAACTCCGCTTTTGGCGAGCCGTAACGTTGCCGCAGTTCGGCGTCCCAAAATTCGAACACGCGACGAAGGCAAATCTCTGCGATCTGCGAAAGCTCCCCGGTGGTCTCTTCCAGCGGTGCGACCGCGGCCAGTTCGCGCACGGCCACGCGCGTCATTTCGCGGCCTTTCCAAAACCGTAGTGCTCCGAAATTGTTGTCGACCTCAGAATCACTCGTCAGAGCGTGCACTTCAGCGAGCATTTCCGCGCGGCCACGCGATGCGAGGCACACCTCAGGCTGAGCCAGCCACAACAGCGTTTCAGGATTGCGCGTCAACCGCGCTGCGCAGATGCTCGACGCCGCCAGAAGATGCAGCAGGGCTGCTTCGCCTAAGGGAAATTGTTGGACCACTTCGGCAAGGGACATCGCCTTTGCCGGCCATTGTTCGTTGAGCTGAACCAAAGTGGTCTCTACCTGTGAAGGGTTCAGCGATGTGGCTGCTTTTTCCCGAATCCAGCCCGCACGGTGATCCATCGCGCAGAACATCACGCGGTTCCGTGCGAAAAACCAGTTGTCGCAGTGCTCGGACAGGGGCCCATTATCATTTCAGATTTCGCTCACGTGTCTGAGCTCAGATTGAAATGCACAGTGTGCGCGCTACGGCGATGCTGCAGGCGACAACACGGGAAGGGCTTTTTCGTGCATCTGAAAGTCAACCGGGCAATTACCGGCTAATTCACCATCCAACTCCACGGGAACGTCCTGCTCGCTGCTTACGCGAAGTTGACGCGTCTGAAAATATTCAATTTCCGGAACGCGGATGTCGGAGCTGAATACAACGTCATGTAGATATTTGATGATCTCGAGAAACCCGAGCCGCTTGAACACAACCACATCAAGTAAGCCGTCATCGACAACAGCCTGCTTGAAAAATGGGAAAGGTCCGCCGTAGAGGCGCCCGTTCCCGATAAGCACAAACGATCCTTCCCGCATAGGCGCGTCCTCCGACTCAATTAAAAGCTGCGGAGGTTGACGCGCTGCGATGTGTGCTGCGGAAATAAGATAACTGAGCGGGCCAAGACTGCGCTTGAACGCAAGAGTGGTTTCTTTGACGGCTTGCGCATCGAGCCCAATTCCACCGAGTTGGACGAAGTATTTTCCGTTCGCGCTCGGTAGATCAACAAGACGCACGTTTCCGGCCTGGACAATTTCCCAGCAACGCTCGAGATCGTTCGCGGGCAGACCGAGCTCCATCGCGAAAACGTTGACCGTTCCCATAGGGAGAATGCCCAGAGCAGCATTGCTGCCGGCGATTCCGTTTGCCACATGATTCACGGTTCCGTCGCCGCCAGCTGCAACCACGCGTCCAAAACCTTCCTCGACGGCACGTCTCGCGAGCGCTTCCGCCTCGCCAGCATGCGAGGTGATGCGGATCGGCCAACGGCCGACGATTGATTCGACTCGCTCCTGCCAGTCCCGAACAGTTTCGAGATTTCCCGCGGTTGGATTGAGAATGATAACAATGTCAGTCACGTAAAAAGTAGTCAGGGCCTTTGGTCTTTGCTTCAAACTGGGGCTGCGTAACGTCTGAGGGTGCAAAAATTGCGCCGGCTGCTACTGATCGCTCTGGGGGCATTGATTGGACTCGGTGCGGTGGTTTTGCTCGGCGTGAACCTGTATGTGCAATCACAAGGGGCACAAGCAAAGATTCAGCAGGAACTGAGTCGCAGCCTCGGCGTTCCGCTCAAAATTCGCAGCATGAGCGTCACTCCCTGGGGCGGACTTGAACTTAGCGGCATCACGATTCCGCAAACCGTGTCAGTCGGGCCGAAGCATTTCCTGGAGGCAAGAACATTCCAGCTGCGCGTTCGTTTCCTTTCGCTCTTTTCGCGGCGGCTGGTGATCAAGGAAGTTTCGCTGGTTGGTCCCAGGGTTGTGTGGCCGCAGAACACAGAAGGAAAATGGCGTCTGCCTGATACGCGAGCAGCGCGCGCACACACGGTTTCGACAAATCAGGTTCCGGTGACCTCGCAAGCAGAAGCAGGAATAGAATTTGTTGAAACGAACACCCCCGCTGTGACGAATCCAACCAGTGTTCCATCTTCGCCAAAAGTGACTGTTAAGGATGAACCACCCGGACGCGAACCAAAATTGGCCGTTTCTCCGGAAGTTCGACGAGTAACCGTGAAGGACGGCGATTTCACTTTTTTGGATCAAACCGGGAAGCTCGTTGCGAGTTTTGCAGGGGTGGATTTTCGCACCAGCATCCGTAGCGCAATGGCGCTCCGGGGAGATGCAAAGGTGGCCCGAGTTTCATTACGGGACCGCTTTTTTCTGGACCAGCTCCGTTCACCCCTACGCTACGAACCCGATGTTCTCGAGCTCTCGAAAATTTCTGCTCGTGTCGCAGAAGGCGAAGTGAACGGTTACTTTGCGATGCAGCCAGAGGCGGAGGATTCCCCATTTACTACGAGCGTAAACTTTCATGACGTGCTCGCCGATCAGCTTGTCGAAAATGCCGGCGGCCCAAAGGGAATGGTGAAGGGCAAATTGGAGGGAAGTTTCCAAGCCTCGGGAAAAACTGGCGATCCGGACGCGCTTGTTGGAAAAGGCGAAATTTTCCTGCGGGACGGCCGAGTCCAGCAATACAGATTACTCGTGTTACTCGGGCAGATTTTGCAGATCGAGGAACTGCAGGAACTTCAGCTGGAGCAGGCGAATGCAAAATATCACTTGCGCCCGGGGCTGGTCACGATTGATGAGCTGGTTTTGCGTTCTCCAAATATTCGTCTCACCTCGTCGGGTACTGTTGCGTTTGACGGGACACTGCAACTTAATTCGCAACTCGCGATCAACGACAGAATTCGCGGTCAACTCTTCAAAGCAATTCGCGACAACTTTCATCGCATCGACGACCCGGGCTATTCAGCCATCGAGTTTCAGGTCGGCGGCACTATTGAGCGGCCAAGTACAAACTTAGTCGCGCAAGTCGTCGGCCGGGATATCAGCAGCATGCTCAACAGCTTCTTCGGCGGAAAAAAGGACCGGCCGAAAAAGAAAAAGAAGGCCATTGAAGGTGCGACGACCGCTGTGCCCTCGCCTTCTTTGCCGCCGGAGGTAGCGGTGCCGGAAGCCACTGCGACGCCAAGTCCAGTTGCGTCGCCATGAGGGTGATCGCCGGCAGCGCCGGCGGAGTCCGCCTGGCAGTTCCGAAGCGCGGTGTCCGCCCGACAATGGACCGCGTCAAAGCGGCTATCTTTTCGAGCTTGGGTGAGGCGATCATCGGCGCGCGAGTGCTCGATCTTTTCGCGGGGAGCGGCGCGCTTGGGATCGAAGCGCTGAGCCGTGGGGCGGCCTCCGCAATATTTCTTGAAGATGATCGCCAATCGGCAGAAGCAATCGAGAAAAATCTCGCCAAAACAAAATTAAAAGGGCGCGTTCGACACCAGGATGTTTTTGATTTTTTACGGCAACGATCGGACGCGGAGAAATTTCAAATCATTTTCGCGGATCCGCCTTATGAAAAAACCCAGCATAACGAAAGTCATTCTGAGAAGCTTTTGAACAACGAAAATCTGCCACAGTTGCTGGAGCCAAACGGCATTTTCGTCTTAGAGAAGACGCCCACCGAGGCTCTCCCTCAAACGGAGCTTTGGCGCATTCTTCGGCAGAAAACTTACGGCGCCACAGAAGTTCTGTTTCTGGAACCGATCTGCACCTGATGATTCGGTTCATTTATAATCTGTTTTGGCCGCTCGGACTCTTGATCTTTTTGCCGGGGTATTGCGCCAAGATGATTCGCCGCGGCGGTTACCGCGAGAAATTTGGCCAACGAGTGGGAATTTACGACGGCGAGGTGCGGGACCGGCTTTCGAACAAACGCCCAACATGGCTGCACGCAGTGAGCGTAGGAGAAGTAAACATTGCGTTGAAACTCGCGAATGCGTTACGCGCACTCGAACCGGATTTGCACGGCGTGTTGACCACAACCACAACGACCGGGTTCGCGTTGGCGCGCAAAACTGCGCCGCCTTGGATCGAAGTCATGTACACACCGCTGGATTACTGGCCAATTATGTACCGTGCGTTTTCCGTTATTCGTCCTGCGCGGATTGTTCTTGTTGAAGCGGAGGTTTGGCCCAATCTCGCCGCCGCAGCGCACGCCCGCCGGATCCCCCTCGCGCTGGTCAACGCGCGATTGTCTCCGCGTTCTGAGCGACGCTATCGACGGTTTCGGTTTTTTGCCGCGCCAACATTTCGGCTCCTCGATTTGGTGTGTGTACCAGAACGGCGAGATGTCGAGCGATGGGCGGCGCTCGGTGTTCCGCGAAACCGAATGCATGTGACCGGCAGCATCAAATTCGACCCTGACGTTCAGGCACAAAGCCACGCTGTAGCCGCATCCGTGCCTGCCTCGCCGAAGTTGGACGAAGGCGGGTCGAACGCGTTCAGCCCGGATTCACTCGTGCTCTTCGGTGGCAGCACGCACCGTGGTGAAGAAGAAATCCTGATCAGAGTTTTTTTTCGGCTGCGCGAGCAATTTCCGTCGCTGCGGTTGTTTATCGCGCCGCGGCACGTCGAACGGCTGCAAGAAATCCGCGCGCACTTGGACACTTTGCCCTTGCGCGTGACGCTCGCCAGCGAAGCGCTCACCTGCGCAGCCGATGCGGATTGCATGCTTCTCGATACGACTGGTGAACTTCAACGCTGGTACGGCATCGCCACTGTGGTGTTCATCGGGAAAAGCCTAACTGCGCACGGGGGACAAAATCCTGTGGAGCCGATTTTCGCAGGCAAACCTGTTGTGTTTGGTCCGCATATGGAAAACTTCGCAACGCTGGCTAAAACGCTGGTTTCAAATAATGCCGCAATGCAGGTTAACGATACCGACTCGCTCGAGCGTGCCGTTGGCGAGCTTCTCCGCGACAGCGAGTCGCGCCAGCGTCTCGTGGAAAATGCGCATGCAGCGTTGAACGAACACAAAGGCGGAACCGCGCGGACAGCCAAGCTGGTTCACGAGTTCGGACCGGGACACTGAAAGCGAAGCGCCGTCTGGATTGCGGCGACATGTCCGCCCAGCCCAAATTCGCCTACCAATTTGCCTTGCGCGGAACGATGGCAATTCCGATATTGACCGGCTTTGTGACCCTATCGTCTAGAGGCCCAGGACACCGCCCTTTCACGGCGGTAACACGGGTTCGAATCCCGTTAGGGTCGCTTCGCGCGCGACGACGCGAGTGAAGCGACACGCCTTTCAGTGCCCTTTCAAAAATCGGCCGGGCAAAGGCGTTAGCGATTGTTCAGGACTGTTTGCGGTGCGGACTTGCTCACTTCAAGCTGTGCGCTGACTTTCTGCAGTCCCGAAGTAAGCGCGTCAATTTGCTTTTGCTGGCGTGCCGCCGTCGCTTGCAAGTCCTGCTTTAACTGCGAGATCGTTGCTTGCTGTTCCTCCACTCTTTTGTGCTCCTTGAGAAACTCGTTGAGTAACATCACGTTGATCGCCTCGTAGCGTACAGTGCTGACTTTTCCCTGCTTATCTCGGGTCACTAAATCAGGGTTCACCGTTTCTACCTCCTCAGCCACGAGACCGAACTGCGGGATGCCCGTCTTATCCAGTTCGGGCTTGTAATGGAACGTGACCGGCCGCAGGGCCAGGAGCCCCTCACTGACAGCGCTCATGTCCGCAACGTCTGTCTTAAACCTACGCGCGGAGAGAAACACACCCAGCTTGCCATCATTGTCGACGTAACAGGTAGTCCCACCCGCCCCAACGGTCTGACCTGCAATGTTCCCGATATAGCAGCTGTTGCTGACATCTGCGCCGGTGGCGCCGATGCAGATAACGTTACTGGCCGTGCTGACTGCGCTGCCGGCAGACGCCCCCACAGCCGTGTTTCCACTGCCGGTCATGTTGGCCCCGAGCGCACGAAAACCGATAGCGGTATTGAAGTCGCCCTCGGTGTGGTCCTCGAGTGCATACGAGCCGATGGCTGCGTTGCCGCCGCCGGTCGTGTTGCCCATGAGAGCTCGAAAACCGATCGCCGTGTTGTTTGGGCCCTCGATGTTGTTCATGAGTGCTTGGTAACCAAATCCGCTGTTGGCGTTTGCTTCCCCGGTGGCATTGGCGAGAGCTTGAAAGCCGACAGCCGTGCAGAGCCCGAGCTGCTCACCACCCCCCACGGGCCCGGTTGTAAAACTCCTAAGTGCCTGATAACCCACAGCGGTGTTGGCACTGGCTACCGTGTTGCTCTCAAGTGCCTGCGATCCGACAGCCACATTAGGACCGAAATCTAGTCCTTGGATTTTTCCGACCGTGCCCCCAGTCGTGTTGTTGAGAAGCGCTCTGGAGCCAATCGCTGTATTGCCGCTGGCGGTGTTGAGTAAAAGTGCGGCAGTGCCGATCGCCGTATTTTCGACTCCGGTGTTCAGAAGCAGCGTTCCCGCGCCAACGCCGGTATTGAAGCTGCCGGTGGTGGCGCTCTTGAGCGAAAACCAGCCAACTGCTGTATTGGCGGCGCCGGTAGTCAGACTAAAAAGTGCGTTCTGTCCTTCGGCCGTGTTAAAGTTGGGATACCCTCCATCCGGCGGCGGGACCACTGCTTGCGCTGGCTGTAAAAACGCGAAGCTGGTGAGCAGAGAAACGAGAATCAAAGAGAATGTGTTCGTTTTCATATGTGGGATTCTGCCTTTTTTATTCTCCACCCGGCAACGACAAAATGATACGTGAAGCGTTCGGTAATGATCTTTCGATACTGCTCTGCCTTGTTCTGGCTCGCGCTGCTCTTATTGGTTAGCGTTGGTGGGACGTCGGCACAAAGGCTCTCCCCGCAAAACCGTTTGAACGATTCGACGGATGCGTGCTCGCTCCCGACGAGTGGACGGATGGCGATAGTTTCCGCGTGCGCTTGCCCAATGGTCGGTTGGAGACGTTTCGCCTCTATTTCGTTGATACAACTGAGTCACGATCCCGCGGGAAGCGCTCGGACGAGCAGGCGGCTTACTTCGGGCTAACGAGGGCTGACGCCGTAAAACTCGGGGAAGAAGCGAAGGCTTTCACCGCTGCGGCGCTGCCAAAACCGTTTACAATTCAGACCCGCTGGCGTCGAGTCTTTGGGCCAACGGGTTACTATGCGTTCGTGTTCACCGCGAACGCTGGCGTATATTTGTCTTCCGTAAATGCCTACAGACGGTAGTGGAGCCGCATGTCTTCCATGCCGTTATCGTCTTCCGTAAAGAGTACGGAATCGTGTACGAGACCTGGTGTGTCTGACTGAAGACCTGCCATTCCTGAGTAAAACTCGGTGCGATTTCACGCGAGCCATGGTGAAATCGATTGGCACAATAAGTATGTGCTACACCACGCCGGGCTCCTGTTTGAACCCTTCTTCGATGAAGAACGAGTCCTTGAATGCCCTTGGCCAGCGGCTCGGCGGCGATTAGGGGACTCTGCGGCGGCAGGAGATACGCCAGCGGCCAAACCGATGCGGTTGTGAGGCGCAATGTCGATCGGGAGCGCGAACGCGGAAATTGCACGAGCTTCATTTTGGCGGTCAACCTGATGCACACAACCGAAGCATAAGCACGCCCCAATAGTCAATGCGACCGGTTCCAGATTACGAAAAGGGCGATTGAGGATGCGGCAACGATGCAATACTTTGAGAGTGATGCAGGTCGCGTTTTTCCAGTCTGAATCTGAGCAGCCGCACCCGGGGCGGGCGCGGGCGATCATCAAGGCGCATCCCGAGGTTCGCGAGTTGATGGTGCGGAATCCGTGGACTGCGCTGATCGCGGTCGCGATCCTACTTGTACAGACGGCGCTCGCATTCGGAATGGGTCAGTTGGGTTTCGGTTACTGGTGGCTAAGTCTGCTTCTCGCTTTCTGTATCGGCGCGTTCGGCAACCACGCCAACTACGTCATCATTCATGATGCGACGCATAACCTGATTTTCCGGAGCCCGAGCTGGAATAAGATGGTCGCGATAATCGCCGACCTTCCAAACATCACACCGGGCGCGATGGGTTTTCGCGTTTTTCATTTGAAACATCATTCCCATCAAGGCGACTACGATTGGGACGCGGACCTGGCGAACCATTGGGAGGCCCGCCTGGTGGGCAACTCATGGTATCGAAAAGCGATCTGGCTGATGCTGTTTCCATTCTTTCAGGTCACGCGTCCGCCTCGACTCAAAGCGATCAAGATGTGGGACCGCTGGTTCTCAATCAATTTTGCGTGTGCGATCGCATATGACGTAGCAATCGTTTATTTCTGCGGTTGGGCCGGATTTCTTTATCTCGTGTTCGCGTTTTTGTTTTCCCTTGGGCTGCACCCGGTGGGGGCACGCTGGATTCAGGAGCATTACACATACGATTTCGACCAGGAGACGTTCAGCTACTATGGGCCAATCAATTGGGTGGCACTGAACATGGGTTATCACAACGAGCACCACGATTTGCCGTCGATCCCGTGGAACAATCTGCCGAAGCTGCGCGCAATGGCGCCGGAGTTTTATGAGAATCTGAAGTATCACTCCTCATGGAGCCGCCTTCTCTTCCAGTTCATTTTTGACAAGCGATACAGTCTCTATTCGCGAGTCGAGCGGATGAAACAAAAAGACGGGTCTAATGCGGGTTCGCAGATGATGAGCAGCGATGCCGGCAATCTTGATCTGAGTGCCCGACCCATTAGCTTGTAGTCATGGCGGAGCGATTAGACCACACGGGCACACTCTCCCCGGCACACCCTGGCTTGACGAAACCGGCCAGGCCGCCCCTTTACGTCTCGGCGAAAAACGAAACGGTCCGAATGTTCGACAGCGATTTCATGGAATTCTTTTCGCGCGTGCACCCAGCGACTCCGTTGATTCTCTACCTGCCTGTCGTCGGCTTCATGCTTTATGTGGCCATTTGGAGGCAAGGATTCCCGGTGTTTGTTGTCGTGGGACTTTTCCTGCTGGGTATGGTCCTCTGGACGCTGCTCGAATATCTGATCCACCGACACATCTTCCATTACGAACCGAAAACGCGCGTGGGAAAACGGCTGCACTATATCATTCACGGCGTGCATCACGATTATCCAAACGATGCAAGAAGACTTGTTATGCCGCCCAGTGTGAGTGTGCCGCTCGCATTCTTTTTCTACGCCATGTTCCTGCTAATCTTCGGGCGCTTTTCGTCCAGCGTGTTCGCCGGGTTGGTGTTTGGCTATGTCTGTTACGACATGCTCCATTACGCGACTCACCATTTTCCGATGAAACGCGGCGTATTACTGTGGCTGAAGCAGTATCATCTTCGCCATCATTACAAAGATGATCACGTGGGTTACGGCATCAGCTCGCCATTGTGGGACTACGTCTTCCGGACGACCCGTCGGTAATCGTCGCCTTCGTATCGCCCGGTAGATGTCGCTCGAACTGGAGGAGCTAGAGCTGTACTAAAACCTTGTCTGAAATCCGAAAACCCTTACATTGCTTGCCCCGACACGAAACTCCGTGGCTTGTCGATGCAGCGGAGAAAGTCGTAAGGAATCTAGTGAAGGAAAAAATTATCAGTTTTGCTGGGAAACCCCCTCTGTTGGGACGTTTGCGAGCGCAAGAAAATGTACGGTTCGATGAACGTTGACGACCCGGCAAAGCTTAGTCTGAGTAATTTCCTGGGAGGCGAAAGTGACGACCCCCTACAACCCCCGCAGAGCTTTACAAACTGGATGCAGCTCTGCGGGTGGGCCGTTGAATTGTACGAGCCCGAGCTGCTCTCTGGCGCAGACGCACGCACCACAATTACTTACGCCGGGAAACCGCGGTCAGTAATCAACCTCTGTTCATACAATTATCTCGGTCTTGCGAACCACCCCGAAGTGTTAGCTGCCTCGCACGAGGCGCTGCGCACCCACGGAATGGGCGCGTGTGGGTCGCCGATGCTTTCGGGCATGACCGATCTTCATCGCGAACTCGAACGTCGCGTCGCGAAATTTCTCAACCGCGACGACGCCATGCTATTCAACAGCGGCTTTGGCGGCGCGCTGGGAACAATCTCGGGGCTGTTACGCAAAAGCGATGTCGCCATTCTCGATAATCGATCCCATCTGAGCCTTCGCGATGGCGCGATCTTGTCGCGATGTCGCACGGAAAAATTTGAGCATAACGATCCCGCTTCACTCGACGTGGCATTGAGCCGTCAAAAGGGCCGGCGTCAACTCGTGGTCGTCGAAGGCATTTATTCGATGGACGGCGATTTCGGAGCTTTACGGGAAGTGCTTGATGTGGCTGATGCCCACGGCGCGAGCGTTTTCATTGACGAAGCGCATTCGATGCTCGCGTGCGGTGAGCACGGTCGGGGAGCTGCTGAGCACTTCGGCGTTGAAGACCGGTTCCCGCTGGTGTACGGCACGTTTTCAAAAGCGTTCGGAGCGTTGGGCGGTTTCGTCGCCGGTTCGAAGGAGACGCTTCAGTATCTGCGTTTTTACGCGCATCCGTACGTATACTCGTGCGCGCTGCCATCGGTCGTGATCGCCGCAATTCTCAAAGCGCTGGAGCTCGGGACGAGCCAGCCGGAGCTGCGCGCGAAACTTTGGGAAAACGCGGATTACTTCCATGCGCAGCTTCGCAAGCTCGGATTCGATACCGGGGCATCGACGACTTACGTGATGCCAATTGTCATTGGTGATCGCGAGCGGATGTATCGGCTGGGGCACGAACTGCGGCGCCGCGGTCTTTGGGTCGCGCCCGTGGACTATCCGGCTGTCCCGCAAAATCGAATCTGTTTCCGCGCGTGTGTCACAGCCAAACATACCCGCGCGGATCTGGACGAAGCGCTAAATATTCTCGAGGACACTCTCGTTCCGTCGTTACTGCAAAAGCAAAGCGCCTGATGATGTCTCAGCAGGTTGAGGCACGTCATTCCCGGATCGCAGCCACTTACAAAGCGCGCGAAGTGGAAGGCGCTGTCGACGTTTATTTCTATCGCCCGCTGGGATTTCGGTTAGCCGAATTTTTCGCGCATCTGAAGCTGACGCCGGCGGGCGTCAGTCTGCTGGCGGGTGTCTGCGGTGTCATGGCAGGACATCTTTATTTTTACCGCAATCTCGGCATCAACATCGCGGGGATGGTGCTGCATGTCTGCGCGAATGCGCTCGACAACGCGGACGGTCAGCTCGCGCGGTTGACTCACCAGGAAAGCCGCAAAGGTCGCATCATTGACAGCGTTGCCGATCATTTGGTATTCGCGAGCGTTTACATTCATTTGACGCTTCGCTGTGCGTTTGCAGGTGCGTCACCGGCGATCTGGCTTTTAGCGCTCGGCGCGGCGATCAGTCACGCGTTGCAGGGGGCAGCAGCTGATTATTACCGCACCGCATTCCTCTACTTTGCGGGCGGAGTACGCAACGGAATAGATTCCTCCTCTGCACTGCGCTCTGACTATCGAAAGTTGAGTTGGGGACAGCGAGCATGGGACAAGCTTCTTCTCGCGCTCTATTTGAATTTCACTCTGCAACAGGAAATGCTCGCACCCGGTCTCAAAAAGCTGTGCGAGACCGCAAACACAGTGTTCCACGGCCAAATCCCCGGCTGGCTGGAACAGCGCTATCGAGCTGCTGCCGGCCACATGCTCAAGTGGTGGCGTCTGTTAATGACCAACACGCGCATGCTGGTTTTGTTTCTTCTGCTGTTCCTTGGGCAGCCGATTTATTATTTTTGGTTCGAACTCATCCCGCTGAATGTGTTGTTCGTTTATCTGATCGCGCGTCAGGAAAAAATGGCTGAATCCCTGGAGCAGCTCTTGGTGGCGCGACATTCCACCTAGCTTCCCCATTTGTGTTGAACATCGAAGTTTCAGAGGTGACGTCCCGCCGTGAGCGCGACGCATTCATCAAATTTCAGTGGCAAATTTATACGAATGATTCGGCGTGGGTACCGCCGCTGATCATCGAACGCAAAGGGTTTCTCGATCGCAAGCGGCATCCGTTCTACAGGCATGGCGACGCCGCGTTATTCCTGGCGCGAAAAAACGGCAAAATCGCCGGTCGAATCATGGCCAGCGACGATCCGAATTACAATTCGTTGCACGAAACGAATGTAGGCTGTTTCGGCCTGTTCGAGTGCATTGACGATCACGACGTAGCGGCTGCCCTTTTTGATACTGCGGCCAGTTGGCTTCGCAACCGAGGTCGAACTGAAATGATGGGCCCGATCGATTATTCCACGAATTACGTCTGCGGTTTGTTGATCGATGGGTTTCAGTTTCCTCCAACGATACTGACCGCACATAATCCGCCCTACTTTAGGGACCTGATCGAGAGCTGTGGTTTTACAAAAGCGAAGGATTGGTACGCGTGGTGGTTTGCTGATCCATCAAAAGCCGTGGCGCAGTTGCGACGGCTCGCGGCTCGCGTTCACAGGCATTGCGCTGTCACTTTTCGTCCGGCCAATCTCTCAAATCTTCAGGATGAAAGCAGACGGCTCCGTGAAATTTACAATCAGGCATGGGAAAAGAACTGGGGATTTGTGCCGTTCACGGAAGCTGAGATGGAGTTCATGACGCACGAGCTCAAGCCGCTGGTCATTCCGGAGTTTGCACTCATCGCGGAGGTCGGTGACGAGCCAGCAGGCTTCATCCTGGGCGTGCCCGACATCAACGTGGCCCTCCGCCATATCGATGGCCGGCTCACCACCTTTGGTTTGCCCATCGGCCTTGTGAAACTTCTCTATCACAAGAGCAGCATACGAACCGCGCGGCTTATCGCGCTGGGCGTGATCGAAAAATATCGCCGCGCCGGGATTGCCGAAATGCTGGTGCTGCGGATCGTCGAAGAAGGGATGATCAAGCGCGGGTTCACGGGAGAACTGAGCATGACACTCGAAGATAATTTCATGATCAACCGTTTTCTCGAAGCAATCGGGGCAGAGCGCTACAAGACGTATCGAATTTTCAAGCGGACACTGACCTAATGAGCAAGCCTCAGGACGGTTTCGTTTCACGGTTTTTGAACCGGCCGATTTCGCGCTGGGTAACGCGCTCCCTGGTCAAGTTTCCGATTCATCCCAACGCGTGGACGATATCGATCTTTGTTTTGCCGCTAATAGCCTGCGTATTTTTGGTGCGCGGAAATTACGTCAGCATCGTCATCGGGGCGGCAATTTTTCAAGCGTTCAGTATTCTTGATGGTTGCGACGGCGAAATTGCGCGTGCCAAGAACCTGGAATCAAAGTTCGGCGAACGATTGGATTACTTTTGTGATTTCGTAGCAAGCCTCCTCTACGTTCTCGCTCTCGGGTTGGGGCTTCATCGTTCCAGTGAAGGAATTGTGTGTGCAGTTCTGATTACTGCCAACGAGGTGCTTTTGCGAGCTGGTAAGAGCCAAACGGTGGTTGCTCCGTCCACGTTGGATGAGTCGTTTTACGCGAGACACCACGGAATGATCGGCCATTCCGGCTTGCTCCATCTAGGCGAACGATTTGTCTGGTGGCTCTTTCAGCTAACTAAACGCGACATGGCTCTGGTTGTTTTTTTAATGCTTGCGTTACTCGGTCTGGCCCCGTGGATCCTTCACCTTTGGGTGACTATTGCCGGTGCGAGCCTGGTTCTCAGCGCGTTCGCTGTAATCAGGGGCAGCAGCGACCGAGGCGATATCGTCACACGGGAGCCGCGATCGTAACTGCATGCCGTCGGGTGGACTATTGGTGCGTCCCGTTTAAGTGGCCGCGCTCTGCATGCGTTCCGACATCCGTCTCACTGCATATTTCAGCATCTGCGGGGTATCCACATCCTGCCACCAAGCGTCGCCTATATCGATGGCTCGGACATTCTTATCGCCGGCCATCAATTGAACTGTGTCAGCCAGGCTGCAATCGCTCCGGAGGCTTTCGGACTTCGCCCGCTCGAGATAGTCGAAGATTTGCACGGGACAAACGAACAAGCCGGTATCAATCGCATCGTAGTGCCGCAGGTTTTTCCCAATATTGGTGATCCTATTTCCGGAGGTTTGGACTTTCATAGCGTCTTCCAAATCGAAAATGGAATCGAGTTTTCGATCTACAGCGATGTTAAGGACACCCGGTTCAGAAGAATCAAGCAAACGATCGACAACGGCACCGTCGAAAAGATGGTCGCTCATCGTGAGAAAAAAAGGTTTGCTGACGCAGTCAGCGGCGGCAAGAAGCGAGATGCCATTTTGTTTTTGCCAGTCACGGTTTTCGATGAAGGACACGCTGAGGCCAGTAGGAATCAATTGCCTGGCCTGCTCGATCATACGCCCGCTTTCGTAGCCGACCACGAAGTTGACGGTTTTGATCCCTGCGCGGATCAGGGCGTCTAGCACATATGAAATTAACGGACGGCCAAGCAATTGGACGAAGGGCTTTAGAAAGGTGTTGTCCGATCCGCGCAGACGCGAACCCTCGCCGGCCATCAAGATGACCGCTTCAGAGATAGCAGTCATATCTGGTAATACCTCTTCAATCCCCACAATCGGAGGCGTTGCGGAAGAAATTTGAAAATCAAAGGAGCAATTTTTGATTGGAATGCATCGCCAACTGTTATACGCGGCGGCGGCTGAGCAGAGTTGACTAATCTGAGAACATTCCTGGCGACGAGGTCTGGGGTCGGAGCGTTCTTCATGTTGCGCTCAGTGATTTCCCAAGTCTTCGCGATTTTTTTGTCATAATGGGGATTACCCTCGGTGCTCTTGATCACGCCCTGGTTAAATTCGGTACGAATGTCGGCCGGCTGAAGATCCACAACGTGCACGCGGGAATTACCGAGCTCTAGCTGGATTGACATGGTAAAGGATGCCATGGCCGCTTTCGCGGAGTTGTAAGCCGCCATGAACGGCACTGGAAGCCGGGAAGCTAACGAAGTGACGTTAATGATCAAACCTTCACCACGCGCCTGCATGTGGCGGAGTGCGAGTTGCATCAATTGGATTTGGCCGAAAACGAGAATTTGAAACTGGCTCGCAATCGTTTCCATTGGAACCAGCTCGGCGGGGTCAAAGTGACCGGCCCCTGCATTGTTAATCAAAACATCGAAGTAACCAGCGTCGGTCAGCGCGGTATTGAATGCCGCCTCGACGGAAAGCGGATCGGCGAGATCAAGACGGACCGGATGCCACCGCGGCATTTTCGGGATGCGCTCCAAATTGCGCGATGTGCCCCAGACCTCGTGACCCTCCGCCACAAGTAACTTAGCCATGGAGAGGCCGATGCCGGAGCTTGCACCAGTGATAAAAACTCTTTTCACGATTTGGAAAATGGGTCTCGCGCCACGGGAGGCATTGCGTGTTGATCCCGCATTGATTCCTATTTTAACTATCCCTCCGATGCAAGAATGTCCTGTGCAACACTCTCGTTATTGTGCGAGTCGTGTTAAGGCCTGCCA
Organism: Chthoniobacterales bacterium; assembly: GCA_038214915.1. Lineage (GTDB taxonomy): Bacteria > Verrucomicrobiota > Verrucomicrobiia > Chthoniobacterales > UBA10450 > Udaeobacter. Next base: position 739 of record JBBQRI010000016.1, on the reverse strand, counting down.
GGCTTTAAGATCTCAATCTTGTCTCAATGTTGCCGCTAATTTCGGTTGTTCTTGTGATCCTGGGTGCGCTTGGTATTAAGCGTCTGCTTCCCCGTAATAGAAAGCGTCGGCGACAAGTCCGCTTCATTCGCGAAACATTGGCCGCCAATCGCAAGTTTGATAACCGGCGCGTTATCGCGTCACTATCGACGGTGCCCGACCGGATCAACAATTTGACGCCGACGATTCGATCCCTTCTAATGCAAACGCGCCCGCCGGATGAGATCGTCCTGGCCATTCCGGAATTTTCGATTCGGGAGCAGCGGCCTTATGTCGTGCCGAAATATATTTCCCGGTTACCGCGCGTGCGTGTTTTGCGTTGCCGCGAGGATTGGGGACCAGCAACGAAGTTTATCGGTGCGATTCAGGACGAGCTGGCGGCGGGGCGGGAGAATACGTTGATCATGGTGGTAGACGACGATCGGCTTTATCCGCGTGATGCGCTTGAAACTTATCTTTTCTACAGCGAACAATTGCCGAACGCAGCCCTTTGCTTCCGCGGCGCTGCCATGCCGTCTACTTTAGATTGGGACGACGCCAAAATGATTCACGCGCAGAACCTTCGCGAGCCGCGCTCCGTGGCCGTAATCACCGGGTGCGGAAGTTACCTTGTGCGGCCACGGTTCTTTGACCAATCGCTCTGGGATTATTCACGAGCCCCATCCGTGGCGTTTTATATTGATGACATTTGGATTAGCGC
>JBBQRI010000015.1:0-22000 GCA_038214915.1 Chthoniobacterales bacterium | reverse complement strand
GGGCGCGAACCGGAGTCGCTGGATCTGTCGAAGCGGCATCCTTTCGATTTGGCGCTAGTGCGGATACCGAAAGGCAAATTTCTTTGCCCCTATCACGCGCATGCGGCGGAATCGGAACTCTATCTGGTTATTTCCGGTCGCGGCAATGTGCGGGATAAGAACGGGATGACCGAAGTTGGACCTGGCGACGCGTTTCTGTTTCAGCCTGGCGAGGCACATCAGCTTAGCAATACTGGCAATGAGGATTTTATTTATCACGTGATCGCCGACAATCCGCGCAGCGGCGGCGCGACGGGTGATTCCTGTTATTATCCCGACAGCGGAAAATGGGCAGTGACAAAAGATGCGTGGGAAGAAGTGGTCGTGAAAGGAACGGAGACTGATTACTTCGATGGCGAAGAATGAATCTTTAACCGCAGAGGACGCAAGAGAACGCGGAGAAATTTTGAATCCTTCTCTGCGACCTCTGCGGTGATTTACAGCCGTGAAAAAAGTTAACCTGAACGAAATCAAAGAGGAGCCGTGGCAATCGCCGGGCGGAAAATACGCGGTCTCCTTCAAAGGAATTTCCGAAGCGCTAGGGCGCGAGCCAGCCTCACTCGACTTATCAAAGCGGCATCCGTTTGATCTCGAATTGAACCGAGTGCCTCGTGGCAAAAGCAATTTTCCTTACCACGCGCACTCGGCCCAATGGGAATTGTATTTGGTGATTTCCGGCAAGGGCACTGTTCGCCACAAGGACGGCAAAACCGAAGTTGTGCCCGGCGACGCGTTCATCTTCGGTCCAGACGAACCGCATCAGCTGATCAACTCAGGCGACGAAGATTTCGTTTTTTATGTCATCGCCGATAATCCGATCGGCGAATCAGGTTATTATCCCGATAGCGGGAAATGGAAGGTGAATAAATCGTCAGCCGCCGATCGCGTCGTCATCAAGGGTCAGGAGACCGATTATTTCGACGGCGAAGAATGAATCAGGAAAGCAGGAACGCAGGAAATTGAATTTGGAGAACACGGCCCATTGGTAATTCAAGCCTATGCCCACGAAAACCCCTGTTGAAGAGTTTCCATACAAAACGTACCTGAACATTCTACACGGGCCGCTCGAATTGATTGATGTGCAGAAGCTCGCGGATGCTTGCACCGACAAATGGTACAACCAGACGCTTTGCAAGGTGAACGATTCAGTCGTCAGGATGGCGGTCGTGCAAGGCGAATATCACTGGCATGAACACAAAGACATCGATGAATTCTTCTTTGTGCTCGATGGACGGTTCGTGATCGATCTCGAAGATCGCGTAATCGATCTTGCGCCGCGACAGGGCTTCGTCGTGCCGAGAGGCGTGCGGCATCGGACGCGCGCGCCCGAACGAACGGTGATTCTGATGATCGAGCGCGCGGACATCGTTCCGACAGGCGATTAGGCTCGGTCGCGCGCCGCTACAGTGAAGGCACTCAAGATCATCTCGGGCGGGCAAACAGGCGTTGATCGCGCCGCGCTCGATGTTGCGCTCGGGCGTGGGATTAATTGTAGCGGTTGGTGTCCGACCGGACGACTCGATGAATTTGGCAAGATTCCGGATTACTACCCAATTCGGGAATTACCAGGCGGCAGTTTCACCGAACGCACGTTGCAGAACGTCAAAAATTCTGATGGAACTGTCGTAGTTTACTGTGACCATCTTCGCGGCGGAACTGCGCAAACCGTTTACTTTTGCCTTCAGCTAAAGCGGCCGCACGAGTTGATCGACGCGTCAAAAATCTCGGCTGAAGGTGCCGCTAAGTTGATTGGCGATTTTATCGACAAGAACAAGATCAATATTCTGAACGTTGCCGGCCCGCGCCAGAGCGAATGGCCGGAAGGATACGCTTACGCCTCTCGCGAACTGAGTGCTTTCCTCTACAACATCAATCGTACCGCAGCGCTTTTACCGGATCGAGGCGCGCGGCGAAGTAAGCGGGGATCAGCGCCGCGAACGAACAGATTAAGAAGGCGCTGATACAGATGATAGCAACGTCATGTGGGATAACCTCGGCCGGGATCGACGAGAATTGATAGACTTCGCGCGGGAAAATCTCGATGTGCAACGTCGATGCCAGCCAGCGACTAAACTCGTTGCGGTAACGGATCAACGTCATCCCAAGGCCCAAGCCCGTGATCGTTCCAAAAAGGCCGACAATTGTTCCCTGGCCAAGGAACACCCAGACAATTTGCGCAATGTTCGCCCCGAGCGCTTTCACAATTCCGATCTCGTGCCGCTTTTGTACCGTTACGGTGATGAGCGTGCTCATGATTCCAAAAGCCGCCACGATCACGATGAAGAACAAAAGGAAAAACATCACCGTGCGTTCCAGCCGCACCGCTTCGAAATATTGGCGATTCATATCGATCCAGGTCTGGGCGTACTGCGGCGGCTCGAGGAATTGCTGGATCTCCTGTTTCACGCGTTCGGCGCCGTATGGGTTGTCGGTCTTCACCGTGATTCCGTGCAACGCGTCGTCCAGACCGTATAGTTCTTGGGCGATGTAAACGGGCACGAGCAGAAATTCGGAATCGTGCAGGTAATGGCCGGTCTCAAAAATGCCGGTGACAGTCAGGTCTTTCGGAAGAATTACATCGCGCAATTCGTCGATGGCTTTTTTCTCTTCTTCGCCCTTCGCGTTCTCCAGTTTCTTAATGCTGTCGAGGACCTGGCCGAGATTGCCCGGCGAATAAATTGTCACCTTATCGCCGATGTTGACTCCGAGTTTTCGCGCCAGTTCAATCCCGAGCACCGTTGATTCGCCTTCCAGATCGAGCTTGCCGAATTTGATGAACTTTTGGAGTGGAATTACTTTCTCTTCCTGCTCGGGATCAATCCCCCGAATCAGCGGTGCAAGCCGTCGGGTATGGAATTCCACAATCACCGGTCCTTGCACAAAAGGGGCGGTGGCGACCACGCCCGGCGTTTTGTCGATTTTGGTTTTGAGCGCGCGCCAGTCGCGGAACACGTCCTCGGAAGTGACTAGAATGTGCGCATCGAAATCGATGACTTTCTGACGCAGCTCCCGATCGAATCCGGTCATGACCGCAATCACAAGGATCAGCACGGTCACGCCGAGCATTACGCCAATGACCGAGATCAACGTGATGATCGAGAGAAATGTGCGCTTCGGTTTCAAATACCGGAGCGCCAGGAAAAGACTAAAAGGAAGCTTCAATTCGTCCTTAGCGTGGCGGCAAACTCAACGGGATTCAACCGCGGCCAGTCTGCAGCGGTTTTGTTAGGCTTGCGTTACCGCGTGCGCCTTTAGTTCTTCCAGCGTGACGAACTCGAGCGCCGAAGCATGCGTTGCTTCCAGATCCACAGGCGCCGCGCGGTTGTGATCCAGCGCGCTTTTCCAGCGGGTGACGCACACACACCACTTATCGCCTGGCTTCAATCCGGGAAAACCCCACTCCGGACGCGGTGTGACCAAATCGTTTCCGTCTAGCACAGAGAAATCCAAAAATTCCTCCGTGAGTTGCACGCAAACCGTGTGCTGCCCCACGTCCTCTGGTCCTGTTCGGCAATAGCCGTCGCGATAAAAACCGGTCATCGGATCGCGACAACAACATTTCAATTCCGTTCCCAAAACATTCGTCGGCATAGGCAACTTGATGTTACTATCGGCGGAAACTTAACCGGAAGAAAAGCGAATGCCAATCCGCGCGAAATACGTGCACACCAATCTGATCGCCAGAGATTGGAAAAGACTGGTCCGATTCTATCGCGACGTGTTCGGATGCCAACCCAAAGGTCCCGAACGTGACTTGTGTGCGGCGTGGCTTGACAAAGTGAATTCGGTTCCGAACGCCCGTCTTCGTGGCGTTCATCTCCGGTTACCTGGATACGGCGATGATGGGCCTACGCTGGAGATCTTCAGCTACGATCAGTTGATCGAACGCGGACTGCCGAGAGCTAACGAGTGCGGATTCGCCCACATTGCATTCGCGGTGGACAACGTGGATGAAGCGCTACAAGCAGTGATGGCGGCCGGCGGGAGCGCAGTAGGAGAAATTGCCACGGCGGAAGTAAAAGGCGTCGGTCGGATTCGTCTGGTTTACGCGCGCGATCCTGAAGGTAACATTGTCGAGCTGCAAAAGTGGAGTTGAACGGAACCCGTAGCGGTCTCGTGAGCAGGCAAACCGTCATTGCGTACTGGCTTATTCCGTCCGAGCCGGCACACAGCTTCTTTCAACAAATCGTCAACGATCTCGCACGTCGATACGATGCGCCCGTTTTCGAGCCGCACGTAACGATTCATGTCGGAGCAGATCGCACTGATGCCGCTAAGAACGCGCTCGGTGACGCGGCGCACAAATGCAAACTCATCGGGCTAACACCGCTTGGAATTGATCAGTCCGATGAGTTTATCAAAACGCTCTTTGTGCAATTCGCCATGAGCGCAGAACTTCGGAAGATCAATGACATAATTCGCGAGGCGGCGAACGATTCGTCGCAGTACCAACTAAATCCGCACTTGAGTTTGCTCTACCAGAAGTTGGCAGCCCCAATCCGGCGCGAACTGGCAGCTTCAATCAACGTTGCACTTTTCGAGGTGACTTTCGATGCAATTAAAGCTGTGCGCTGCGTTTTGCCTACGGAATCCGGCGCAGACGTTGAGGCCTGGCATGTTGTTGCAGCAGCTTCTTTGTCCGGCGATCGCGTCTGACACAGAAAGACATCGCGGATTGGACAGATGCAATTAAGAAAAAGAATGACGCGATTCCAGCTGAATGCCAGTAAACCCGCTGAGGACAGCGGACTCTACAGCGCGGGTGTTCCGCTGGGCGGCGGCTCTGCCGGCGACGGAATTGCAGGTGCCGCGATGAGCTTCGTCTTCGCTTCTTCGAGCAGCTTTTTCTCTTCCGGATAAAGTTTGGCGTTTTCGGCGGTAGCAATGTAGTCCTTTGCTCCGTCGAGTTCGTTTCCCTCGACGAGCACCAGCGCGACGTACACGGCTGCGTGGGCATCGTGCAACCGCTCAGGCGGCACACTTTGGATAATGACAAGAGCCTCTGCATTTCTGGCAAGGCGATGAAGTGAAAACGCGTACGTTATCGCACAATCGACCTCATTCGGCGCGCGGTCATAAGCCTTTTTCGCGAGTTGATGTGAGCTTTCAGTATTTTCACCAAGGTTCAGGCCTAGTCGCGCCAGGTCTGCTGTGATCGGTGCCTCGTTAGGCGAACTTTCATGAAGCCGTTGGAGAACTGCGTACAGCTTGGTCGTTTCGTTCTTGGCACGATACAGCTGGCGAAGATTGTCGAGCGCTTCACGGCGCATCGTCGGATTTTCTTCGACGCGAACCCAGAGTTCTTCGGCCTGGTCCGACAGTTGCCATTTCGTGGCGAGCCGGGCGAGCATAAGTTCACGTTCCGGCACGTCCTCTGACAATTCAGCTGCGGACTGCCAAAGCGTTTCGAACTCAGAGTTCGCGCTCGAGTCGTTGCCGGAACGCAAGTGCCGCTCCGCGATTGCGTCGTGCGCCAGACGCAGGTATTCGGCGTCGCCCCAATTTCCGATTCGCGTCCAGCGTTTCAGACGCGACCAATTCTTCGCAGTTGCATAAGCATCCGCGACGGCAACAGAAGCAGGCGGCGAACTCGGTCGTGTTGGCGGCAACTTGTCGACCCATTTCACAACGTCTCCAGCGAGTCCGTTCTGATTCATCCACTCGATCAGCGATGCGAGATCAGATGCATTACGCGCGGCAAACGGTTTCACTTTCTCAAGGAGCTGCCGGAATTTTTTCTCGTCTAGCTTTCGGTAAAATTTCAGGCAAAGCAGGTAATCGCCGAATGTGACCTCTGGGGACATTTGGAGCTCTTGCGCCAAGCTATCCGCAGCAGTGCGGTCATTGCGTTCCACAGCATCATTGAGTAATGCTCTTAGCGCGCCAGTTCGGTACGGCGCTATGGTGATAAGTCGCTCGAGCGTATCGCGAGCGTCCTTGCTCTTTTCCGCGTCTTTGGAACGAATTTGCAGTGCTGCGAGATTGAATTGATAGAGGTCGTTCTTTGGTTCTTTCTTTACCGCAGCTGCGAATTGTTCTTCCTGCTCGGCAAAATTACCTTCCGCGCTCGCCAACCAACCAGCAACGACATGAAAGGCTGCGCTGTCCAGATCGCCCGGAGACACTCGATTAAGCGCTTCGCGAGCGAGATCGAGCTTCCCAAAGCGGAGCGCCGCGGAGGCAAAGTTAAGCTGACTCTCGGGGTCTTTTGGCAGCAATCGCGCTATCCGCTCGCGCCATGCAACGGCCTCTTCCAGGTTTTGTCTTTCCGCTGTGTCCGCCAGGATGGACAGCGCTGCGAGAGAATCCGGATGCCGGCGGGCGAGTTCCTGCGCCATTTGCGCTGCTTTGCTGAGCTTTCCCTCCTGCAAAAGTGTAGTTGCTTGATGTAGCAAACGGCGTTCGCGCCAGTTCTCATACAGCTTTGAGCCGTAACTAACGAAGAAAACGCCTACCAAGAAAGCGATTGTCAATCCTGCAATTGCTACGGTCAGGCGACCTCTTCTGAGATGCCGCTGAAACATCGAGTGTGGGTCGCTCGACGATTGCCGGCCTCTCCCTTGTTCCGCATGCTCGAGTTGAACCGAGCCTTGGTGCGTTGTCGCGACGCCCGTCGGTCCACTTCTCCCTTTCATACAGACTGTTTGTTGCGCTAACGATGAGTCGGCACTTCGACTTCTTCAGATGTGAGAATCGTTTCGATAGGCAGAGATTGTTCCCGCAAATGCCGGCCCCAAACGTAACGTCCGAAAAACACCTTCAGCGTGGCAGTAAGCGGCACAGCAAGGAGCGGACCGATGACTCCACCAATGATCAAGCCCCAGACAAAGATCGACACAATTACTGTCATCGGATGTAAGCCAACGTAGTTTCCGACAATCCGTGGCGCGTAGAAAAGGCCTTCCAGATTCTGTATGACAATAAAAATGGCGGTCACGATGATTGGGTGAGTCCAATCACCCCATTGAAATGCGGCGATGAGAACAGCCGGCACCCAGCAGATGATGATCCCGATGTACGGAATCATGGTGAGCACCACCACCAGTGCGCCGATAACTGCTGCAAAGTTGAGTCCGAATAGTGTGAGGGCGGTGCCAATGAGAATGCCGTCAATCAGACAGACAAGTAGCTGACCGCGGAAGTACGCGACAACGTACGAGTTGATTTGTAATATTACATCCGCCACTTCGTTCTTCAGCGGCGACGCTCGCAACGGAAGATAATCTGTCCACCTTTCCTCAATGCGCGGCTTTTCTTTGAGTAGAAAAAATAAATAAACGGGGACCAGGATAAGACTGAGCAAGAAGCCGGTTACGCCGAGAAATCCGCCGATGCTTGTCTTCGAAATGTCCCACAGTTTTCCGAGTAGAGTCGGTAGCGCCTCCTGTAACTTGGGCATTTGTTTTTCCACGTACGCTTGAATCCGCTGGCGTTCGGCGCTGCTCAGCTTGGGTTGGGTCGGGGCGATTACTTGAGTGGGGGGCGCAGTGGGTTGCGGCGATCCGGTCGGACTTGTCGTCGTCTGTCGGTGCGGAGAAGGAGATGGCCCTGGGCCGATCAGGAAATTGGTAAGATTCTTCGACGCGGATTTCGTCTGTCCCGCGCCCAGCAACCCGAATGACTGGTCGAACCGATAGATAAGATCGACGATGTAATCACGAGCCCGTTCGGTGTAGGAGGGGATTTGCCTGGCGAAATTCTCGCTCTGGACCGAGATCGTCGGAACGAGCCATGCTGCTAATCCGCCTAGTGCAAAAAGCCCAATTGCGAAAACCAGCGCAATAGCCTTGGTGCGAGTAAGCGTTCCGCGAGACATTTTCGTCACCAGCGGATCGAGCAGATAGGCAAGAATTGCGGCGATCGCCACCGGGATGAGGATCGGCTGGAGAAAACTGATGATGCTGGCGCCGGCCCAGATCACAGCGGCAATGATGACGACGAGAACAACGACGAAACAGGCAGTCAACGCCGCCCACATCATCTTGCGTTGCCACAGCGTGGGATATTCCTTCATCTCTGGGCGTTAAGCGCGAATCTCGAATGCGGGCGGGTGCAGCGGTTACGTTGGACCTGGGCGGCGGCGTTCGATGTTAGTGCTCGATATTTTATTTCAGTGCGCTCGTTAAGTCGGATTAGTGTTTGCCGGTAAATCCTTTCCGATCATCTTTTTCGCAGCCTGGATCTTGTCCGCTAGATTCTTGTTTTTCGGATCGAGCGACAGCGCTTTCTGCCAGGCTTCCAATGCCTCCCGGGTCCGATTCAATTTTAAATAAGTGTCGCCGATGTGTTCAAACACGACGGGATCTTCGCGCACTGCAGTCTTCGCGGCGCGGAGCAGGTCGTCCAAAGCTCGATCGAACTGACCTTTCCGAAATCCTACCCAGCCGAGACTATCGAGGTAGGAAGCGTTGTTGGGTTCGCTTTGTAATGCGCGTCTGATCATCGTTTCAGCTTCCTCCAGATTCATGTTGTGATCCGCCCACATGTAACCCAGATAGTTACAGGCCTCGGCCGAGTTCTCAGGATCGAGCGCAATTGATTTACGAAACAGATCGGCCGCCTTGTTGTACAGGCCCGCCTGTTCGGCAGCTGCTCCATAATTGAAGTAAAATTTCCCGTTTACGAAATCGTCGTCCTCCTCGAGTTGTGCTTCGTGCAGCGCCTCCTCGAAAGTGGCCACGGCTTGCTGGCTTTGCTTCGCTTCACGTTGTGCGATCCCCAGGTAGTAAACTATCTCCGGTGCGCCGGGGAATCTGCGCCGGGCTTCGCCCAGCAATTTCACTGCGCGGTCGGGGGCTCGTAAAGCGCCGAGAAGCAGTTCCGCCAGGCGCACATAGGTGCCGGCGTGATTTGGATTTATCAGGAGGCTTTGCTCATAATTGGCCGCGACCTTGGCGAACTTCGCTTTGGCTTCCTCGATCCGATTCGCGCGTTGAAGAGATCGCGCTTCCTCGTCGAGCACCTGAGCCAGTAAATCGTACGGTTGATATTTCTCCGGGTGCTCCTTGATGATTTGCTCGAGCATCTCAACCGCTTTGTCTCTCTGGTTTGTCAGGACAAAACCGGTGGCCAGCTTCTCTCGCGCGTTCGCGTCGTCCGGTTGCAATTCGAGAACACGCAGGTAAAGCGGGATCGCTTCCTTCAGTTGCTGCGATGCCGCGTAATAATCGGCTACGTCCTTGAGGATGCCCGGATCATCCCCGGAATTTTCCGCTGCTCTTTTGAAAATCTCATTAGTCTTTTTCAGTTCGTCGGGTTTTGGCTGTGAATCGGACTTAAAGAGAATGGCGACGTAAAGTTTTCCAAGGCGTATCCAGAAATTTGGATCACTGCTCTGAATTTTCAGAGCGCGATCCAGAGCCTCGATCGCCCTTCTCTCTTGTCCGGCTGCGAGTTCGATTTCAACGAGGCGCTGGTAACCTTCCACGTCTCCGGGATTCAGAGCGATGGCGCGATTGGCGTAATCAATCGCCTGGTCCGTTCTCTTCAGATACCTCGTGTATATGAAAGCAAGTTGCTGATACGGCTCGGCGTTTTTTGGGTTTGCCTTGATTGCGTCCTTCAGCACGTCGATCGCCTGTGGGAAATCATCCTGCTGTATCAGCAAACCGGCCACGCGCGAAGCGAGCTCTGACTGACCCGGATCGACATTGAGGACTTTTCGATAGGCTTCCAAGGCGCGCTCCATCTCGCCGTTTTCCTCGAACGCCATCCCCTCAACGAAACGCGCCAGCGCGTCCGCTTTATGCGCGCCTTGCGGTCGCAACGCGAGGTCTGGAGCCGGTTTCGATCCAACCGAATCATCGTGGCGCGCGACGGGTTTTCCAGGATGGGCGCGAGGAACTTTTGCAGGTGAAGCCTTGGGCGCTTGCGCCTCCGCAACCGTTGCCGCAACCAGAAAACTCAGCGCGAAAAGAAGCTTTCGGCAGGCGCAGCAAACGCACCACTTTTTCTGCTCCCTCACGCTTAATCTTATCTTCCTGGCGCGTTTCGGCAAACCAGCAGGGGCGGCAGCTTCGCTAGCAAAAGCAAATGAGACCGTGTCTTACAACTTGTAGCGCAGTCGCTTTTTATGCCGGTGCGCCTTCATGCGTTTGCGGCGCTTGTGCTTGGCAATTTTTGCTTTCCTTCGTTTTTTAAGCGAGCCCATTCGGATTTTAGTAACTGCAATTCGATTGAATCATCTAATTCACCGCAGTGCAAGCGTAGTCGCAGATTCGGCTATTTCGTTTCTGCTGACGGCCCGCCTACTGCTTTCTTTTTATCCTGCGTGCCTATGCCGATTTTCTTCAAAAATGGTTCGATCGATTGTTTGCGACCCAGGAATTTTTCGATCGACTCGTTGACATCACGCGAATCGCCGGGCTCGTAAATTTCGCGGCGCAATTTCATTCCAGCCTGTTTATCGAGGTAACCGTCCTTTGCCTTTTCAAAAACGGTTGCCATGTCTGCGGCAATCGCATCTGCCCAGGCATAACCATAGTAACCGGCATCATAGCCGTTCAGATGACCAAAGTAGGAGACGAACGTTGTGCTTGGATCAATCGGCAAAAAGACTTTTTCCAAGATCGGGTTCGATATCGCCACGGAATCGTATGGCATCTCTTCGGGATGTGGATCGTGCAGAGCAAGATCGAGTGAGGCGAACGCGAACTGCCGCCGATAAAGCACGCCGGCGTTTGCCAGCTTCGCGTCGTTTAGCTTCTTGACGATTTCTGCGGGAATTTTTTTGGACGGATCGCGGTAATCGGCAGCGAAAGTATCCAGCACTTTTTTGTCCCAAACCCAGTTTTGCAACATCTGCGACGGCGCTTCAACAAAATCACCCGGGACATGCGTTCCCGCGAAGCGCCCATACTTGGCGCGAGTGACAATGGAATGCAGAGCATGACCAAACTCGTGGAAAAGCGTCTCCACGTCCTGATGCGTCATCAACGATGGAGTATCGCCACTCGCGGGTGGGAAATTGCAGAGCAAGGCAACAGTGGGCCGCTGATATTTTCCGTTCGGCAAAAGCTTGCCGCTGATGATGTCGAATTGCGCGAAGTGATTGAATTTTCCCTCGCGCGGGAACATGTCGAGATAAAACATCCCGAGCGGCTCGCCCGTGGCTGAATCGGCGACGAGATACAGCTGGAGATCGTCAAACCATTTGTACGGTGCGACGACCTTTTCGAATTTCAGACCGAAGATGCTCTGATAAATGTTGAACATTCCGTCGAGGACTTTTTGGAACGGGAAATACGCGCGCAACGCTTCCTTATCGACGGCGTATTTTTGCTTGTTTAGTTGGTTGCTGTAGTACCGCCAGTCCCAGACCATGATTTTGGCGTTAGGATCATTGGTATCGGCAGCCTTCAACTTTTGCAGTTCCGCAACTTCACTGTCGAATTTTGGCTGGATGCCTGCGACCAGATCGTTGATGTACTTTTCCGCATTCGTACCGATTTTGGCCATTTTGACTTCCGTCTGGTAATCGTCCCACGACTTGTAACCGAGGCGCAGCGCGATCTCGTTTCGGAGCGTCAGCATTTGATTCAGAAGAGACACGTTTTTGTCTTTCGCGAGCGTTTCGCGAACGATGTACAGCTGTTTGCGCGTCGCCTCGCTTTTGGCGTTTTCCTGCACGGTGTTGAATTGCCAGGTTACATTTGCCATCACGGTGTAAACGTCGTCGCCGGTTTTGATGCCCGGCGAGGCGAAGAAGCTTTCCGGAAGCCCATCGAGATCGGCTTTGCTGAACATGACCGGAGCGTTGGACTTAACGATGTTGGTGTCGAAATCTGTTCCCAGCTTCGCCAGCTCCTTGCGCAGTTCCTCAACTTCCTTGCGCTTGTCGGGAGGCAACTCCAAACCGGCACGGCGATAATCGCGTAGCGTTTCCTTGAGCAGCTTTTCGTCTTCGCCAGTGAGCTTTGGATGCGTATCAGCAAATCCCTTAATCGCCTTATAAACGTCCTCCCGATAATCGACGCCGACCACCCAGTCCTGAAACGCTTTCACGGCGTTTTCAGCAGCAGTACGCATGGCGGGGTTCGTGTTGGTTTCTTTGATGAGGGTAGCCCTATTCGCCGCCAGACTTGCCTCGTAAGTGACGTCATCCAGCGCGGCCACAGTGCTCTTGAAAGTCACCTTGTTTGGATCTTGGGCACCGATCTGATTCAACGCGGCGTTGGCTTTCGAAATCGCGTTTTTCATTGCGGTCTCAATCGCTTCCGGCGTTTTCTCCCAATCGGGAATAGTCAACACGGCATTTGCCTTTGCCGCGGCGGCGCGAAAATGATCGACTGTTTTCAATTCGCCGGCGGAAACGACTAAGCTCGAAGCGAGCAGAATGAGTGGAACGTGAACAAATGCGGCTTTACTGGAATCGTTCGACATTGGAGTGGAAGAGCAAAACAGGCCAAAGATTTACACAGATTTTCACTAATGGCAGAAGGAATTTTGATGAATCTGTGTTTCAACTGTGTTCATCTCTGGCGAAAGCCGCGACTCTGCGAGAACGCTTAAAACCATGGTCCATAAATTTTTCGTTGCCTTTATTCCGATTTTTGTCGCGATAGATGTCGTTGGGCTGGTGGCCATGTTTATGGGTCTGGCTGGGGACGCTCCGCGCGAACAACGGCAGCGACAGGGTTTCGTCGCGATCTTCACGGCGCTCTGCGTCTCAGTTGGCTTTATATTCCTCGGAAAAATTATTTTTACCGCACTGGGAATCACCGTGGCGGATTTTCAGGTCGCGGGCGGCCTGATTTTGCTCGGGTTGGCCGGGCGGGAGTTGCTCAATGTCGCGCCCGCGAGTCGCGAAGCCACCGACGACTTTGGTGTTGTCCCGCTTGGGATGCCTTTGATAGCCGGGCCGGCGCTACTGACAGCGCTCCTGATCCTGGTCGATACGGTCGGCCTGGTGTTTACCATTGCGGCGCTTCTGGTCAATCTCGCGCTGGTCGTGGTCGCGTTCTGGAATGCCGATTTTGTCGCGCGCTGGATGGGCAGACAAGGGTTACGCGGGGTGTCGAAAATAGTGGCGCTCCTACTAGCCGCCATCGCCGTCAGTTTGATCCGCCGCGGGTGGCAGGCCTCGTAATCCATCCGACCTGCGGTATCGCCGATTACATCACTTCGAAATGACTCGAAGTTAAAAAACAGTTTCTGGGCCGCTGGCAATATGCCTGCGCGATGATGGCCAAAATTCCTTCAATTCCGCGGTTTTATCACCATGCTGATAACGCCAATTCAACTCAACTTCGATTGCCTTGATCTCGTCTTGCGCAGGCTGGGCTTGCCCGTGGTAGATATAAGCCGGTACGCCCTGTCGAGTCTGGGTCATCGGAGTCATCCCATAGAGTTCTAGGCGGCGCTGCTGCAATTGGGCCGTGCTCAAATCCTTATAGGCGGGGCTACGATGGCCCCATACGTCCGCCGTATAAGCATACCGTGAATAAGGGTAACCGCCGGTCACGGCCGGACCGGGCGGGGGCGCGGGTTGGTTTGCGCAGCCAATCAGCCCGACGGCAAATGCTGCTAAGAATAATCTTTTCATATGCTTGATTCCTCGATTGGTTAGACTCCCATTGCCTCAATTTAACCACACCAATCCAACGTAGTCGCAGGTTTATTTTGCTATTCGGGACCAACACGCTAGAGTCCGAATGCAGGTCCAAAAAAACACCGGAGGCCGATTCACAGAACAAACGGGTCGGCTCATTGACACCCCGAGCGCCTCTCGGTAAAATCCTCGCTTTTATGAGATTTCCTCTTCCGCTCACAGCGAAAATTGCTGCGTACGTGATCGGGCACAAGCTGCGTGGTACCAAGAAATTTGCCACGGTGCTTCAGCTCGAGCCGTTGCATACGTGCAATCTCACTTGCACCGGTTGCGGGCGGATTCGCGAATACTCTACGTCGCTCAAGGACGTAATGAGCCTCGAGGACTGCCTGGCGGCAGCTCAAGAATGCAACGCGCCAATGATTTCCATCTGCGGCGGCGAGCCGCTGGTCTATCCGCATATCGAAGCATTGGTCGAAGGATTGCTCGCGCAAAGACGGATCGTTTACATCTGCACCAACGCTGTATTCATGCGGAAGAAAATGCGCGAATGGCTGGCGAAAGAATTGAGCAACGCCCAAAACGGCAGCGGCAAAAAATTCGAGGCGAAAATCGATGTGCTTCTTAAAGCCGGATTGATTTCCGAAAAAGACGCCGCTGAAATCCGTAAGGGGCCGAAAGACCCTGCAAAGCCAACTATCGGGCCAAGTAACTGGATGTATTGGAACGTGCATCTTGATGGCCTGGAGCGAACACACGACCTGATCGTCGAGCGCGAGGGCGTTTTCAAAGAGTGCATTCTGGCCATCAAAATGGCAAAAGTGCTAGGATATCAGGTCGCGACCAATACGACGATCTATAAAGAGACCGATATGCAGGAGATCGAGCGGATGTTCGATTACCTGTCAGATCTTGGGGTTGACGGACACACCATCACTCCCGGCTACGACTATGACGCTGCCAAGCAAGACATGACCACACGGCTCAATTTGCGGCCGGAAGATTTCTTCCTCACCCGCGCTATGACCGTTCAGAAATTCCGAAAAATCGAAAACTGGATGAAGCAGTACCCGTTTTTCGGAACACCGGTCTATTTCGAATTTCTCGCCGGCAAACGGGACCTGACCTGTTCAGCCTGGGCAATTCCCACGCGGAACATCCGTGGCTGGAAGGGTCCGTGTTATTTGATGACCGACGGCCATTTCTCAAGCTACGCGGAGCTGCTGGAACAGACCGACTGGAAGCGGTACGGAGTCGTCAATGGGGTCGCGCGCGACAGCCGGTGCGAAAACTGCATGGTGCATTGCGGCTACGAGCCCACTGCAACTCTCGGCTTGCAAGCTCAGCGCGGCGACACTTGGAAAACAATCAAGTTCAATTTCGGTGCGAAGCCGAAGCCGGCTGGACGCGGCAGTGAAGTGCTCGCCTACAACGGTGTCAGCTCTGGAAATGGTCATCTCACCGGCAAGCGCGCTGAGCCAGCCGCGAAAGCCTCCTAAAGCATCGAGATGCCGTCGAATCAGTTGATAGTCTTACCGAGCTCGCCCGAGATATGCGAATCCTACTCGGCAGCGGACGAAGCGATCTCGCGGGCGATTTTGCTCGCTCAGGAAAATCTTTTGCGGCAGCAAAAAGCTGACGGGCACTGGTGCGGCGAGCTGATGGTCGATAGCACGCTGTGCTCCGACTACGTCGTGTTCATGCATTGGTGCGGCGAAGTGGACGCGCAACTACAGCGACGTTGCGTCCGTCACATTCTTAAACGCCAACTGCCCGACGGCGGCTGGAACATTTATCACGGTGGGCCGAGCGAGATTAATGCGTCCGTGAAGGCGTATTTTGCCCTAAAGCTTGCCGGTTGTTCTGTGGATGCGCCGTTTATGCAGGAAGCGCGCGCGACCATCATGCGCCTGGGCGGGATTCCGCAGATGAACACTTTCAGCAAGCTTTACCTTGCGTTGCTTGGTGTGTTCCCGTGGAAATATTTGCCGGCGATTCCGGTGGAGATGGTGCTCCTGCCGAGCTGGGCTCCTTTTCACATTTACAAAATGTCGTCGTGGAGCCGGGCGATGCTCATTCCGCTGTCAATTATCAATCATTTTAAGCCCACGCGGATTTTGCCCGGCGAAAAGCAACTGCACGAGCTATATCCCCTCGGCACTGAGCAGGCCGATTTGCGTCTACCGCGCAGCGAAAACTTCTGGACTTGGCGCAATTTCTTCCTCCGCCTTGACGACACCTTAAAATTTCTGCAACCGCTTCGGATCGGCTTACTGCGGCAGCGCGCCTTAGAGGTAGCGGAGCGTTGGATGCTCGAGCGCATCAGAGAGGGGAGCGACGGTCTTGCCACGGTGTATCCCGCCATGCTGAACTGCATGATTGCACTGCGTTCGCTTGGGTATTCAAAAACAAATCCAGTTTACGCGAAGGCTGAAAAAGATTTCGACGGCTTGTTTGTTGACGATCCCGACGATTTCAGAATTCAACCGTGTCTCTCCCCAGTTTGGGATACAGCCATTACGATCATTTCGCTCGCAGACTCTGGTCTTTCACCAGAACATCCCGCACTGCAAAAAGCGGCCGAATGGCTGGTCAACAAGGAAGTGCGAATCCGCGGCGATTGGGCGATCAACAATTCGTATCCCGAAGCCAGCGGCTGGGCGTTCGAGTACAACAACGTCTATTACGCCGACACTGATGACACCGCGATGGTGTTAATGGCACTGAGGCTTGTTCAACCCGAAGACTCACAGTCACTGAACGATTTGTTTCGTCGCGCGCTTGGGTGGCAGCTCAGTTTCCAATGTCGCGACGGCGGCTGGGCGGCCTTCGACAAGGACGTGACAACTCCGTGGTTGGAAGATATGCCGTTTGCGGATCACAATGCGATTCTCGATCCCACCTGCAGCGACTTGACTGCGCGCACGCTCGAGTTGCTCGGCTACATCGGTTTCGATCGCAATGCGAAATGCGTTCGCGACGCAATCGAATACTTAGTCGCCACTCAGGGTGACGATGGTTCGTGGTACGGACGATGGGGAGTGAATTACATCTACGGCACTTGGCAGGTGCTTCGTGGCCTGCGGGCAATCGGCGAAGATATGACTCAGGACTGGATTTTGCGCGGACGCGATTGGCTCGAGAGCTGCCAAAACAATGACGGCGGCTGGGGTGAGACCTGTGGCACCTACGAAAATCCATCGACCAAAGGAATCGGTCCAAGCACTGCGTCGCAAACCGCTTGGGCGATTATGGGCATCTGCGCCTGCGGCGACTTGGATCGGCCGAGTGTTCAACGTGGCCTGCGTTACCTGCTTCGCTCGCAAAAGCCCGACGGCTCGTGGGATGAAGATGAAATCACTGGCACCGGTTTCCCGCGCACCTTCTATTTGAAGTACGACATGTATCGCCAGAATTTCCCGCTCTTAGCTCTCGCGACATATCTGAATCATCGCAGCGGAGTGGCGTATCACCCAGGATTTTATCGCTGCGACCGGTAAAAGGGGACGGCAGCGAGCGGTCGTCGTGCTCAGGCCGAAAAATAAAACCTGTCGCTCGGTGTAATTCGATCTAACAGTAACGATTATGGCTTACGAACTACCTAAATTACCCTACGCGTATGATGCGTTGGAGCCGCACATCGATGCGCGCACAATGGAAATCCACTACACGAAGCATCACCAGGCTTACGTCGATAACCTGAACAAGGCTATCAAGGGCACCGATCTAGAGAAGAAAACCGTAGAAGAACTGATCAGTGACCTCAATGCCGTGCCGGAAAACATTCGCACAGTCGTGCGGAACAACGGCGGCGGCCATTCCAATCACTCGTTCTTTTGGAACATCATGGGCCCGAAGGCCGGCGGCGAGCCTAAAGGCAAACTCGCCGATGACATCAAATCCGCGTTCGGCAGCTTCGATGAGTTCAAAGAGAAAGTTGCCGCAGCCGGCGTGGGCAGGTTTGGCAGCGGCTGGGCGTGGCTGATCAAAAACAAGAATGGAAATCTCGAAATCATCTCGACGCCAAACCAGGACAGTCCTCTGATGGACGGTAACTCGCCGATCCTCGGCGTCGACGTGTGGGAACACGCTTATTATCTGAAATATCAAAACCGCCGGCCCGACTATCTCAAGGCGTGGTGGAATGTGGTGAATTGGGACGCGGTGGCCAAGAACTACTGAGCAGGGCAAGCGTTGTAGAGGCGCTTGTGCCAAGCGTCTATTTTTTTAGGTTCGGCGTTTGCCACAAACGCCGCTACAACGATGGCTTATCTAAACGAAAATTACCTGAAACTTCAGGCCGGCTATCTCTTTCCGGAGGTGGCGCGGCGCGTGCACGAATTCTGCGAAGCTCATCCTGAAGGTGCCAAGCGATTGATCCGCTGCGGGATCGGTGATGTTACCGAGCCGCTTCCGCCCGCAGCTATCGAAGCAATGAAGCGCGCGATCGATGAGCTGGGACACCGCGAAAGTTTTCGCGGCTATGGTCCAGAACAGGGCTACGAGTTTCTCAGATCAACCATCGCGCAACGCGACTACCGTGATCGGAATATTCAGATCGCTGACGACGAAATTTTCGTTTCTGACGGATCAAAAAACGATTGCGGTTACGTCCTCGATATTCTCGGCGGCCAAAACAAGGTCGCGGTCCCCGATCCAGTCTATCCGGTGTACGTGGACACAAACGTGATGGCGGGCCACACGGGCCCGGCACGAAAGGATAGCAGCTACGAGGGCATTTATTATTTGCCCTGTACGGCGAAAAACAATTTCGTGCCCGAGCCACCTAAGGAGCACGTCGACCTCGTCTATCTTTGTTTTCCAAACAATCCAACTGGTGCCGTCGCATCGCGCGCGCAGCTCGCGCGCTGGGTCGATTACGCGCACGAGCACGATGCGCTTTTGCTCTTCGATGCCGCGTACGAGGCGTACATTTCCGATCCTGAAGTTCCGCATTCTATTTTCGACATCCCGGGTGCGCTCACATGCGCAATTGAATTGCGCAGCTTTTCCAAGAACGGCGGCTTCACCGGTGTGCGCTGTGGATTTACCGTGATGCCGAAATCGGTGCTCGGGCGAAACGCTGAGGGACGACAACTCCCGCTGCATCCGCTTTGGCAGCGTCGTTGGAGCACGAAATCGAACAGCGTTGCTTACCTGGTGCAACGCGGCGCTGAAGCGTTGTATTCCGCTGAGGGCCGTAAACAAGTTCATGCGCTCATCGATCATTACATGGGAAATGCCAAAGTCCTTCGCCACGCCGCCGCTGATGTTGGCCTGGAGGCTTTCGGAGGAGTCAATGCGCCTTACATCTGGGTGAAAACACCGGACGGCCTGTCAAGCTGGCAACTGTTCGACCGGATGTTGCGCGAGCTGAACGTCGTCATAACACCGGGCGCGGGTTTTGGGGCGCAAGGCGAAGGTTACTTCCGCATCTCGGCGTTCAACAGCAGGGAAAACGCCGAGGAAGTGGCGCGGCGTATGAAAACGCTGCGAAGCTCGTGACGCAGACAATTCGTCCGCGAACCGAATTCACGCACGCAGGATTGCCTGCGTCACCCCCGTCACGTAGAGTGCGCGAAGTTTTTCGGGGACCATCTGGCGTGCCGGAACGAAAACAAAATCTGCCACAGCTTTATCGCTTTTGTTTCCTGATGCTCGGCGACTCGCGGAAGGCACAGGAAGTTTTTCACGCGACGTTGCGTGAGGCTGCGGTGCGCGCTGCCCGCGGGGAACTGCCGAGCGAACCGTTCTGGCTGTTCCGCGACGCGCGATGGCGCTGCTTGGAAGCGACGAAAAGTGACTTGCAACCGGAGTCGGTTGAAATGGATGAGCGCGATGTCGCTCCAAAGGCTGAATCACAAATTCAGCGCCTCGATCCCATGCAGCTGGCGATTTGGATTTCAACTGCCCCGGACCCGCAGCGCAGCGCACTGGCACTTTTTTATCTGGACGAATTCGACTACCGAGAAATCCTCGATATCGCCGAACTGAAGCTAAGCGAGTTTTCGCGTTTTCTCGCTAAAGGCCGCCGGCAATTGCAGGCATGGCTCGATTCGAAATTTTCTCAACCGAGCAAGGTATGAAGCTACTGTCGTCGATGGGCCGGCAACGCTCTCTTTTGAATTGCGCTCCGATCAGCGCGCGTCAATTGGCCGACCGTCCCATGCGCTCGGCAATATCTCGTGCAGACGAGTCCGCCGAATTTGTCGATCAACAGAATTTCGATCGCGCCCTCGCGCGCGTGGTTCGTCTTATTTCCATTCCCGCCGAGTCTGCCGAGTGGTTCTCGGAAAAAGATCTGGTCCCCGCCTCCAAGCGGACTTGGAAAAACATGCTGCGCAACCCCGCCGTGCTAGCGATCAGCATCGCCGTTGCGGTGATCGCAGGAGTGTTCGTGTTCAATTTCGTTAGCCACTTAAACGATTTCCCGGGCTCGGTGACAGCTCGCAAATTGTTGGGGGTCGCTGCTTCGACGCGACCGTTGATGCTGGATCCGGTGAACGCTGAAGCAGGAACATTAAGCGACCTGTTTTTTATGAAACACGGCTTGGAGCACTACGATGTTCCGGCAGAGTTCGCCGACTTTGGCACCATTGGTTGCCGCGTTTTTGAAGACGACGAAGCACGGCGTATCGCTCAAATTTGGATCTCAGAGAAACGCATGCAGTTCTTTCTCTTTCCGGCCGAGAGAGACAGCAAAAGCGGAGCAGTGCTGCGGTTTCCCGGCTGGCGCTATGTTCATCAGGAAGGCTGGACAGGCGCGGTGACCGAACACAGCGGCATTTGCTTCATGGCCGCGGTCCGCGGCGCCGAAAAGGAGTTAGAGCCATATCTTACCAAACCCAAGGAGTAGGGCAGTGCCGGGGGGGAGAGTCGAACTCCCGATCAACCCCGAAAGCTTTCGGGGCTGCTTTACCGCTGAAGATGGTAAATCGCGAGCCTTGGATTTTTCTTTCGCTTTAGAATACGCTCCAGTTTGCGCGCGTCTCCGACTGAAGGGACTTCTTTCTTGGCGACGATCTGAAGTTTATCGCCAAGGCGCCTCGTGGTTGCCGTGTGTCCGCGCAAATGCTGTGCAAACCGAGCGTCAAGATCAATGGCTGAACCGATGTAGTGTCGGCCGATGGACCCTCGAATGATGTCAACCCAAGGCATAGACACTGCCAGGGGGGAGAGTCGAACTCCCGACCAAGGGCTTATGAGTCCCCTGCTCTACCACTGAGCTACCCTGGCTGTTATTTTGTGCGAAAGTTTAACGAATTTTACTGAACGACCAACCCCGAAAGCTTTCGGGGCCGCTCTACCACTGAGCTACCTTGGCGGAAGGCAGGAAGCTGAATCTCATCACACTCAGTGTCAACGCGCGCGAACATGCGACTGACTTGGATTATGAATATATGTTGAGCGTTGAAGCTCAGTTCGCCTGCTGGTAAGCAGAATTCCTGGATGAGCAAGAGCGGAGGCATTCTCCAAAGACTGTTCACAGCTGGGAATTCCTACTGGCTGACCCGATTTGTCATCCTGCGGCTGCTTGGGTTCGTCTATGCGGTCGCATTTTTAGTCGCAGCGAAGCAGCTCGTCCCCCTGATTGGCGAGCACGGGTTAACGCCGGCCACGCATTTTCTGAACGCGGTTCAAACGCAACTGGGCTCGCAAAGCGCCGGCATGTTGCGAGTGCCGACGTTTTTTTGGTTCGAAATTTCCGACGATGCATTGTCGATCTTCTCCTGGGTTGGGTTTGCGCTGTCGCTCATTGTTCTCGGTGGGTACGCCAACGCAATCCTGCTGGCGGTCCTTTGGGCGATGTACATGTCGATCGTTCACATCGGACAGATTTGGTACTGCTACGGCTGGGAAATTCAGCTGCTCGAGACGGGATTCTTATCGATCTTTCTTTGTCCACTGCTCGCTGGCCGGCCCTTTCCCAAGTCCAGGCCGCCGATCCTCGTGATCTGGCTTTTTCGGTGGCTCGGTTTTCGCGTCATGTTTGGCGCCGGTCTGATCAAATTGCGCGGCGACCCCTGCTGGCGCGATCTCACATGTCTTTACTACTATTACGAGACACAGCCCATCCCAAATCCGGTCAGTCGATATCTGCATTTTACCCCGCTTTGGTTCCACAAATTTGAAGTACTTTGGAATCACTTCGTCGAGCTAATCGTGCCATGGTTTTCTTTCGGCCCTCGAACGGCGCGGCACATTGCCGGCGTGCTCCTGGTCACGTTCCAGATTTTTCTCATCATCAGCGGCAATCTTTCGTTTCTCAACTATCTCACGATCATTCCGTTTCTGGCGTGCTTTGATGATAGTTTTCTTGGTCGTTTTTTGCCGCGATCAATCGTGAGACGCGCACAACGCGCGGCTCAGAATTCGCAACCGTCGCGCGTAAACAATGGTATTGCTGTTGCG
>JBBQRI010000014.1:0-23187 GCA_038214915.1 Chthoniobacterales bacterium | reverse complement strand
ACCACGCGCACCTGCCGCGAAGAGCCGATCGAGCAAAAGCGCCCAGAGTTCGCGTGACCAGGGGTACGGCCGCTCGCTCAGCAATTGCAGCCCACGACTGCCCGCCAGTTCTTCCGGAGTCAACGGCGGCAACTGCAACGTGCTTTGATCAATTCCCAGGAAAACGAAATCGCGCGGTGGCGTGGTCTTCCTGCCCTCGCGCCGAAGCAAATCTTCAAAGCTCTGTTCGCCGCGCCACGGCACCGATATGAACGGGGCAGTTGGGAAGAAATGCCCAACAACAATCAGACCAGTCCAAAAGAGACAAATCAGCGTTAGCACCAACAACCGAGCTCGGCTGAACCACTGCATGGGCGATTATAGCAAAACACCGCGGAATGACAGGCGATTAGTAACACCTGCGAAGTGAAACCTGACATGTGAGAAGTTGCAGAATTTGCTTCTCACTTCTCCCCAATCACTTCTCATTACTCAGATCAACATGCCTGATGGCTCAGAGTTCCTCTGCCCGCGCTGCCATGTGCCGCTGAAAGAAGTGCGGACTTCCGGTGGAGTTTTCTATGGATGCGATGTCTGCGGCGGTCGCGCAGTGACCATCGAGCTACTGCGCAAACGCTTCACGCCGGAATCCATCAATCCGCTATGGCTGCATGCGATGCGAGGCGAGGGACGCGTCGGCCTGCCTTGTCCATCGTGCCGCCAGCCGATGATGGGCGTCTCCTTATCCGACCAAGGGGAAATCAGCGTGGACGTCTGCCAGCACTGCCATTTCATCTGGTTCGACGCTCACGAAGTTGACACGCTCGTTCCGCGCCAGCCGGAACCGGTCGCTGCCGAACTTCCGCAAAAAGCGCGCGAGAAGCTCGCGATTGCCGAAGTCGAGCGGTTGTCCAAACAAGCCGAGGGCCCGGATCTCGACAGCGCCGCGCCCGAGGAATCGTGGAAACAGATCGCCGCGTTCCTTGGAATGCCGGTCGAGTTCGATGCACCAGAAGAGCAGCGAAGACCGTGGACGACATGGCTGCTTTCCGCTGCCATCATTTGCGCCAGTCTCCTGGCTTTTCCACATCTTCGCGAGGTCGTTCAACGATTCGGATTGATTCCAGCGCAGGCGACGCGGCTCGATGGACTCACGTTCGTCACATCTTTTTTCCTTCACGCAGGCATCATTCATCTTGCTGGGAACATGTATTTCCTGCTGGCGTTTGGCCATGCCGTGGAAAATTCTCTGCGGCCCCTGCGTTATCTGGCGCTCATTGCACTGGCAGCATTCATCGGCGACCTGGCGCATATCGCTCTTGATCCTCGGTCGCAGATGCCTTGCATCGGCGCGAGCGGCGGAATTGCCGGCGTCATTACGTTTTACGCACTGAATTTTCCGCGAATGCGACTCGCTTTTCTGATGCGCTGGGGTTTCATCTGGTTTCGCTGGATTCGATTGCCCGCCTGGTTCGTTTTCGTTCTTTGGATTTTGTTCCAAATCATCGGCACTCTCGAGCAGAGAGCAGGAATGAGTTCCGTCTCATCGGCCGCGCATTTAGGCGGCGCGGCAGTCGGCGTCGTGGCGTGGGTCATGTGGCGAAAAACCAACAACGAATCTCGAATGCACGATAGCCAAGGAATGCCCAAATCCGAATGAAAAGCGTTTGTCATTTTGCGTTCAGCATTTAGTTTCCGGCCCGCGATCTATCCGCCTGTCCCGCGTCTGTGGGATAAATCAGTGAGCGAGGCCGGAAAGATCGATAACGGAACAACAGCTCACTGAATGAGGAGCCCCGAAAAATTCCCGGGGCAAAACAACAATGCCAAGAGCTACAAACGCCCCGGCAAGCCGTGCGCGCCGGAAACGAATGCTGAAAAAGGCGAAGGGCTACCGCGGCCGCCGCTCAAAACTTTTTCGTTACGCCAAAGACGCGGTCATGAAGGCGCAGTATTGGGCCTATCGCGACCGCAAAACTCGCAAGCGCACATTTCGTTATCTTTGGATCCAACGTCTCAACGCCGCCGCACGCGCGAACGGCATGACTTACAGCCGCCTGGCCGAAGGACTGAAAGCTGCCGGTATTGGACTGGACCGCAAAATTCTCGCCGACCTCGCGGTCACCGACGAAGCCGCATTTAAATCGATTATTGATCAAGCGAAGAGCGCGCTGAAAGACAAAGCGAAATCGAAAAAGAAGGCGGCCTGATTCGTAAATCGAGATTGGTGAATCGAGATTCGATTTCCCGATGTAACGATTTAACGAATCACGAAATCCATGCACCCGCTCGAACAACTGCGCGACGACGCGCTGCGCGAGGTTGAAGCTGCGCGCGACGAGAGATCACTCGAAGGAGTCCGTGTGAAATATCTCGGCAAAAGCGGCAGCATCTCCGAATGGGGCGAGCGGATGAAAACGCTCGGCAAAGAGGAACGCCCGGTCGTCGGTAAATTGCTCAACCAAGCGCGCAATGCCGTTACTGCGGCGCTTGACCAACACGGAGAAACAGTTCGTGCTGAAAAAGAATCTGAAGCCCTCGCGAGCATCGACATTTCGCTTCCGGGAACGCCACACTACATTGGTTCTTTGCATCCGCTTCATCAAATGCACGAGCGCGGAATTCAGATTTTTAGACGAATGGGTTTTGCGCTCGCCGAAGGTCCTGATGTCGAAACCGAGTGGTACTGCTTCGATGCTCTGAATACTCCGCCAGATCACCCTGCCCGCAATGAACAGGACACATTTTATTTGCCTGATGGGCGACTTCTGCGAACCCACACGTCCACCGTGCAAATCCGCGCGATGGAATCGGCGCCGCCTCCGATTCGCGTGATTGCCTCAGGTGCGGCGTATCGGCGCGACGAACTCGATGCAACGCACAGCCCACAGTTTCATCAGATCGAAGGATTGTATGTCGATGAAAACGTCAGCGTCGCCGATTTGAAAGGCGAGCTTGAATTTTTCATGCGGGAACTCTTTGGTGCCGAAACCGAAGTGCAATTTCGGCCGCATTTCTTTCCGTTTACCGAGCCAAGTCTGGAGGTTTACGTCCGATCGAAAGCTCTGAAAGGCGGCGAGCAGTGGATCGAAGTGGCCGGGTGCGGCATGGTGCATCCCGCCGTTTTTGAAGCGGTCAACAAAGCGCGTGGCGATAATGCTTACGATCCCGAAAAGTGGAGCGGCTATGCATTCGGGCTCGGCATGGATCGGCTGGCGATGATTCTATTCGAGATCCCTGATATCCGCTTGTTCGCGCAAAACGATTTGCGGTTTCTCCGCCAGTTCGCATGAAATTCTCCGTTAACTGGCTGCGCGAGTTTGCCGATCTTCCCGAAAAACCCGACGAGATCGCCGAATTGCTGACTCGCGCCGGGATTGAAACCAAAAATATCGAGATGCGCGGCGCAAACATCGACAAGGTGATTGTTTCGCAAATCACCGCGTCCTCGCGTCACCCGAATGCTGACCGGCTCACAGTTTGCGAAGTGGACGACGGCAGCGGCACGAAGCGCCAAATCGTGTGCGGCGCGACGAATTACAAAGTCGGCGACAAAGTTCCTCTCGCGCTTCCAGGCGCAAAGCTGCCGAACGGGACGGAGATTCGAAAAAGTAAACTGCGCGGCGTCGAGTCGGAAGGAATGCTTTGCAGCCCGATCGAGCTCGGTCTCGGCGAAGATACGTCCGGCCTGTTGATTTTGTCGCCCGATGCAAAAGTTGGCGCGCCGATCGCCGATCTTTTCCCTGCGGATACGATTCTGGACGTCGAGATCACACCGAACCGAGGCGATTTGCTAAGCCATTTTGGTTTAGCCCGCGAAATCGCAGCGTTGAGCGGAAAGAAGCTCAAGACAACGGCGCTCGAGCTAAAGATCGAGACTGAGAAATCCGGCGTGACTATTGCGGCAACCAACGAATGTCCATTCTTCTCGCTACGCAAGATCGACAACGTGAAGGTGGGTCCCAGCCCGCAATGGTTGCGCGCGAAAATTGAGAGCGTCGGCGTTCGCTCGATCAACAACATTGTCGACATCTCGAACTTCGTGATGCTGGAGCTTGGCCAACCGACGCATGCCTTTGACGCCGACAAACTGAAGGGCGGCATCGATGTGCGGCTTGCGCGCGACGGTGAGAAATTTATCGCGCTCGATGGAAAGACTTACTCGCTCAAGCCGGACAATTGCGTAATTGCCGATCAAGAACGTGCGGTTGGAATCGGCGGCGTGATGGGTGGCGAAGAAACGGGTGTGACCGATTCGACGAAAAACATTTTGCTCGAGGCCGCTTATTTTCTGCCGGCAAGTATTCGCAGGACGGCGCGCGATTTGAATCTGCAAAGTGACGCAAGCTATCAATTCGAGCGCGGCGTGGATCCGGGCATGATTTTGCGAGCGTCGCAGCGCGCAGCCGAATTGATGCGCGACATCGCTGGCGGAACTCCCGCGAAAGAAATTCATGTTGCCGGTGAAATTCCAGCTGATCCAGCCGACGTCTCATTGAGCTACGAAAAATGTTCCCGCATAATCGGCGTCGCAGTTGACCCCAAAACTATCGACGAAATTCTGACGCGTTTCGGGCTGCGGAAAACCGCGGGTACGAGCAAGTCTGCGACCTGGAAGATTCCTAGTTACCGCCGCGATTTGCAGCGTGACGTGGATCTGATCGAAGAAGTCCTCCGCGCATACGGAATAGACAAGATTCCGGGAAGGACGCGCGGACGCTTCATTCCAACGAGCGCAGCTGACCGTTCACACGATGTCGAAACACTTTTTCTAAGAGACCGATTGACTGCATCGGGATTGTCCGAGGTGCGGACCTCAAAATTGATTTCGAGAAGTGCTTCCGCTTTGAGCGAAGCGATGGAGTTACGCAATCCGCTAAGCGAAGATCACGTCGCGTTGCGGCCAAACTTGATCAGCGGTTTGCTCGACGTGCTCGAACGAAACAGTCGTGCCGGCGCCGAGAGTGTTTTCATCTTCGAGATCGGTCGTGCATTCGTTCCCCCATCTGGAAAAGAGGAACGGCATCTTGGAATTTTACTCTGGGGAAATGTCGCGAGCGCACCGAATTGGCGATCACAGGCTAGGCGCAGCCTAGACTTCTTTGATCTGAAGGGTGCGCTCGAATGCGTTATTCCAAATCTGTCGTTTCGGCCAGGACAATTCTCTGATTTCGCGCTCGCGGTCGACATTTGGTCCGCCGATGAGCGGATTGGCTTCGGTGGGCAATTCGTGGCAAGCAAATCGAGCGCGCCGGGTCCGGTGCTCGTTGCCGAGGTGAACGCCGATCTTTTTTTGGACAGAGGTGCATCAGCAAAGAAATTCCGAGAGCTCGGTCGCTATCCAGCGATCACGCGCGATATCGCGATGATTGTTCCGGAGAAATTGACGCATGCTGAAATTCTGCGCGGGATAGAAGAGCCTGCGGAACCGCTGCTTGAAAGCATGCAGGTGTTCGACCTTTTTGAAGGAACCGAAGGAACACCTTCGCCTGCTTCCGGAAAATCACTTGCATATAGATTGACATACCGCGCGAAAAATCGCACACTCACAAACGAGGAAGTAACCGCGGCGCACGCAAAGATTCGCGAGCGACTAAAGCGCGAGTTGGGAGTGACGCTGCGAGAATAGTTCTTTGAAAACAGAGCCGTTCGTTGAGGGTTGGGAAGAAAACCAGTGCTTTTCTCTCAACTCTCTACCGACGGCTCTTCAAGCGGTCCCGAAATGGTTTTGATTTCGGGATCGAACATTTACCCTGCGATGTTCGAGATTACGAGGTAGGATTCCCGAACCGCTATTTGATAAAACTAGGAGGCTTGGTCGCCCGCAGAAAATGGCAGGCCTTGATTGGAAGTCAGACGCTGCGGCGACGGTCATCCGCCCGTTACCGAAGGGAACGGGTGATCCGCCTAAACGGCATTGACGGGGTAAGATTTCAAAAAACCCGAATCGAAATCTCGATTCGGGTTTTTTCGTGGGGTGACAAAGCCAATCTCGCAATGCTCGGATGAGAAGAATTTGAAAATTCATGCGCACCATTGATACTGCGCGGTGACGTGCGCACACTTATAGCTCTCGAAGACGGTCGATATTTCGAGGGCGAATCTTTTGGCGCGACAGGCACAGGCGTCGGTGAGATTTGCTTCAACACCGCAATGACCGGTTACCAGGAAGTGCTGACGGATCCGTCGTATCGCGGGCAAATCGTCGCGATGACGTATCCGTTGATCGGAAACTACGGGATTAACTCGCTCGACGAGGAAAGTCGGTCCCCGCAGGTGCGTGGATTCGTCATCGAGGAACTGACCGATGTCCCAAGCAACTGGCGCTCGGAAATGTCACTCGATGAATACTTGCGGAAATGGAATATCCCGGGCGCGAAAGGGATCGACACGCGCGCGCTCACGCGACATTTGCGCACTCGCGGTGCGATGAAAGCGTGCCTCACAACCGAAGAGATTTCGCCGGAAGAAGCGACGCAAACAGCCATCAAAGGCGAGGGCGTGATCGGGATGGATTACGTCCGCGAAGTCTCAACTAAAAAAATTTATCGCTGGGATCCCGGGGACAAACTCAGCGCGCCATGGTCGATCCAAAAATCGCCGGACGGACAGGGAAGACGAGCCCTGCCACCAACCCGCTTCCGAATTGCCGCATACGACTACGGCATAAAGCAAAATATTCTGCGCCTGCTTCGGCAGAAGGGCTTCGAGGTGACCGTCGTCCCCGCCGACACACCGGCTCAAGAAGTGCTGGCCCTCGATCCCGACGGAATTTTTTTGTCTAACGGTCCAGGTGATCCCGCGGCACTCTCTTACGCGCACAAAACTGTCCACGATCTAATGGGCAAGAAACCAATCTTCGGGATTTGTCTTGGTCATCAAGTTCTCGGGTTCGCTTTTGGCGGATCGACATTCAAATTGAAATTTGGCCATCGCGGCGCGAATCAGCCGGTTAAAGATTTGCGCACTGGCAAAGTGGCGATTACCGCGCAAAATCACGGTTTCACCGTGGATCCGGAGTCGCTCCCCTCCGAGGTTGAAGTGACGCACATCAACTTGAACGACGGCACAGTCGAAGGAATGCGTCACAAGGAACTGCCGATCTTCAGTGTGCAATATCATCCTGAAGCTGCGCCCGGGCCTCATGACGCCACCTACTTTTTCGACCAGTTCGCTGAGCTGATCGAAAAACAGAAGTAGTGACGAAGCTCGAATAATGAATGATTGACCGGTCCGTCGAGCAGGCCAGATTCATCTCATGTTCAATTCAAACAACGACAAACCAACACTGATGAAAATCGCCGTTGCAGCGACATTCATCGCAGCACTGACGTTCTCGGCGTTCGCGGTTGCGCAGGAACACGAACACGGCAGTGATACAGCCGCTTCGAAAGAAGTGACCGGCGAAGTCGTCGATATGATGTGTTACGTCGATCACAACGCTGTCGGCGAGAAGCACGGGCAATCTTGCGGGGCCAAGTGCATCAAGAGCGGCGGTCCGGTCGGGATCGTCAGCGACGGCAAAGCGTATCTGGTCGTCGGCGAACACAAGCCGATTAACGAGCAGTTGGCTGAGTACTGCGGCAAGATGGTTACATTGAAGGGCAAAATGGCCGATCGCGGCGGCATCGCCATGATCGAGAACGCCGAGATCGTAAAGAAATAATTGTAGCCGTTTCGCTGTGCGAAACGCGCGCTCCGCCCACAGGGCGACGGACAGGCGCTCTATTTATAGTAGGGCCGCAACGACGGCCGCAGCCTGCCGATTCGAAGAGCGTTTTCGATTTGCAGATCAGGGATATGCTCGTCGGACAGCTTTCGAATCTCGCCTGACTCGAGTGCAGCAATAGGCAGTCCATCGCGAAACAGAATGCGGTTCGCAGTGAACGCAGGGATTCTCGCTCCCGGCGTGAGAACACCTTGTAAATTTAAGGGATCGGCAGCACTCAACGTGATCAGCTCGCCTTTTGACGAGCTCTTGCGGATCGACCGCAACAGACCGATCGCCTCCGGCAACGCGAATTGTTCGCCGCTTACTCCGCCAACGAAATAACCGCCTCGAATTTCTCCGCGTGCTTCCCATCGCCGATAAATGCGGCCCAGCTCGTACCACGTAACGGGGAAACTCTCTCGGTCGAGCAATCGCCGAAAAACAACCCCGTAACGGCGCAGCAATACCCGCGCGAATTTTTCAATCGCCGCTTCACGCGGACCCGTTCCGTTTGATTCGCCCGTAGCGGCTGGAAATCCACCGCTCCTTGGCAACAATGACCAGCGACCTGCAAACTCGATACTGGCGAGCCTTATTCGGCGCCGGGGTTTTGCAGTATTTCGGCCAAAGGTCGGACGTTTATTGGAGGGAACGAGAAGTGCACGTAACCCGTCGAAACTGTCTGAAGTTACCAGACCGAGCGCCGCGAGCTGCGACAAAGCTTCTTCAACTTGGGAAGGCAACACCGACTTGTCGGTGCGACTGACCAATTCGCTGAAGAAAAGCGCACCGCCACTTTGCAGTGCCGCAAACACAGCTTGGCTGGTGACCGAAAGTTCGATTGCCGACTTCGGCAGAGTCAACGTGAGCCAATCGGCGAGATTTTCGCGCAGATAAAGTGCGATTGGACTCGTCCGCAATGGCGCCGATGCTCGTCCGCTTGAATTTTGCGGCGTGCTCAAACGTCCCCAGCCAACCCGACCGGAAAAACAGAGCCGGTCCAACCACTCGGGATCGTAATCGGCCACACGCGCCGGGAGCACTGCCGATTCCCACGCAGCCAGTGGCAACTCGCAACCGTCGAGCTGTTCCAGGACGGATTGCAAGCCTTCCGGACCTTCGACCCGATGTTCTTGGTCGGCTCGCTGCCACGTAAAAAGAAAACGATAGAAATCGTGAACCGAGACCGGCTGAATTTCCGCGCGCAATCGATCAATCGTGAGCCGATGAATTCGCGCCAACAACCGGCGATCGCACCATTCTTGTTCCGTGGACGCGGCGCCCCCGCCGCGCTGAATGGCACGACCCCGCGACGAGGGCGTCGCAGTCACCTCAGCCGACGAGGGCGTCGCCTCTACAATTGCGCCCGGATGAAATTTGCCGCGCAACACAAAACCTTCCGCTTCGAGTGCGAGCAGAGCTGCGTCAATTTCCGACTGTTGCAAAACCAGTATATCTGCGAGCTCCCTGACCGTAATTGGTCCGCAAACTTCCATGCGACCGCGAACTAATTCGCGAATTGCATCGGCGCGTTCCCAAGTCTTACCGTGCATAGAATCAGGCAAAACCAATTCCGGCTCACAGACAGCGTTCGGATAGATCGCCCGGAGCATCGGAAGCCGTTCCGCAGCGATGTGAAAAGTTTTAGTCGCGCGATCGCCGCGCTCCAAAGACACGAGAATACGGGTCGCCCGGTTCTCGGCTACGAGCGTTGATATGAAGTGCTCCGCGTTGCCGTTGCGCGCGTTCCGCTGAATTTCCGCCGGCGGCAAGGCTCCTATCAACATCAGCGCGTCATGCAATTCGTCCGGGTTCGCTGCTTCGGGCCAAGCTTCCGTTTTAACCTTTTCGATTGCGGCGGCATCGAGAATACCGAGGCCGTCGTTGCCGTTTCTGTCCGAGGCGCGCCGCGTGTACACCGCCTGAGTGCGGCGTTCTTCCAACGGCGCGTTGTCGAGAAATGCGTATGGCCGCGCATTTAGGATCTCGGCTGCGAGCGGCGACGGCTCCGGCAAATCGCGTGCGATGCAGCGGATCTCGCCGTGCTCCATTTTACGCAATGCTTCCTCCAGTCCGTCGATGTCCATCGCTTCGGTGAGGCAATCATCAATCGTCTGCTTCACCAGTGGATGATCCGGGATCTCGCGGTCGCCCACGATGTGCTCCAGGCACGCGAGCTGATCCGGGAAAACTGCGGCCAAAAGATTTTCCGATTCCATCCGTTGCAGTGGCGCGGCGATTTTCGCGCCGCCACGGAAACGCGGCACGGCGAGCGAACGGGTTGCGTTCCAGCGCCAGCGAATCGTGAACATTGGCGCGTCGAGCAACGCTTGAACCAAGAGGTCACGAACTGTTTTTGAATTGAGATACCGGAAAACTTCGTCGAGCGGAAATGAATGCTGAGTACCGAGCGAAATCACAATCGAATCATCGGTCGCTGCTGCCTGCAGCTCGAAATTGAACGAACGACAAAAGCGTTTTCGCAGTGCCAAACCCCAGGCGCGATTGATTCGGCTGCCGAAAGGCGCATGCAAAACGAGCTGCATGCCGCCCGATTCATCGAAGAAGCGCTCGAGCACCAGCGTTTGCTGTGATGGGATAGCGCCTAACGAACGATATGCGTCCGCAAAATACGCGGCGACCTGTTCCGCGGCGTTTTGTGGCAACTGGAATTCTTTAGCGACCCACTTCTCGATTTCGGCGGCGAAGTTTTCAGCTTCCAGTGCGGACAAACGTTTTTCGATTTCCATCCGCAAATTAGAAACCGCATACGAAAGCTCTTGGGTTCGCGCGGGAGCTTCGCCCAGCCAAAATGGAAT
The DNA here is from genome assembly GCA_038214915.1 of Chthoniobacterales bacterium. GTDB lineage: Bacteria > Verrucomicrobiota > Verrucomicrobiia > Chthoniobacterales > UBA10450 > Udaeobacter. The sequence goes on along the minus strand of JBBQRI010000014.1, from coordinate 12,678 downwards.
TCCCGGTGGCTGACCTTTTGCGTCCTCCACCCGAACGACCCCGGAATTCACGCGCAGGATTCGCCACGATGCGTTTCCAAGTTGAAAAATATCTCCAGCGAGACTTTCGACGGCGAAATCTTCGTTGACTGTGCCCACGAAAGTTTCCGACGGCTCGAGGATCACTCGATAATCGGCGTTATCAGGAATGGCTCCGCCGGATGTTAGTGCAGTTAGTCGGGCCCCACGCCGGCCGCGTAAACGATGATTGATCGCGTCATGATGAATCAATGCCGAGCGCCGCCCACGCTTTGTGCTGAAACCTTCGGCAAGCATTGTCACAACCTGGTCGAGTTCACCGCGCGTGAGATTGCGATACGGCCAGGCCGAACGGACGAGCTCGAAGAATTCATTCTCATCCCAATCTTCCGTCGAAGCTGCGGCAACGACTTGCTGCGCGAGTACATCCAGCGGTTTTTCAGGAATCGTCAGACGGTCGAGTTCGCCACGATTAACACAGCGCAGCAGCGCCGCGCACTCGATCAATTCATCGCGGCTCAACGGGAAAATCCGACCTTTCGGCAAACCGCCGCGCTTATGCTCAGCCCGACCGACGCGTTGCAGCAATGTGGCTATCGAGCGGGTCGTGCCCAACTGGCAAACAAGATCAACAGAGCCAATATCAATTCCCAACTCCAGCGAAGCTGTAGCGACGAGCGCTTTCAATTCGCCGCGCTTCAACCGGTCTTCCGCTCCGAGTCGCAGTTTTGCAGAAAGACTTCCGTGGTGTGAAGTGACAGCGTCGGCGCCCAGCAACTCGCTCAGGTGATGTGTGACACGCTCCGCCATGCGACGTGTGTTGACGAAAACCAAAGTCGTTCGATGCGCCTCGATTAACTCTGCGAGCCGACGGTAGACTTCCTCCCAAACTTCATTCGACATCACGGCCTCAAGCGGCGACTTCGGCATTTCGATCGCCAGATCTAACTCACGGCGATGACCAATATCGATGATCTCGCAATCCGGATTGCCGGCTTCGTCCACGGCGCGAGTGCCGACGAGGAAACGCGCTACTTCTTGGATCGGTTTCTGCGTTGCGGATAAACCGATCCGCTGCAGCGGACCTTGCACTAGCGCGGCCAAACGTTCGACGCTTAGTGCGAGGTGCGCGCCGCGGCGGTCATCCACCACCGCATGAATCTCATCAAGGATAAGGGTGCGCGCGGTGCCCAACATTCTCCGGCCGGATTCGGACGTAAGCAGCAGATATAGCGATTCCGGCGTGGTAACCAGAATGTGCGGCGGCCTTTTGATCAGTGCTTGGCGTTGTGCCGCAGTCGTATCGCCAGTGCGCACTTCGGCGCGAACATCAATGTCGTGGCCATTTGCCTCGCCTAGTAACGCACGAATCCCGGATAGCGGTTCTTGAAGATTCTTTCGGATATCGTTGCTCAACGCCTTGAGCGGCGAGACGTAAACGACCTGCGTCTCATCAGGCAAATGATCTTCCGCGCCTCGTCGAAACAGTGCATCGAGAGAAGCGAGAAACGCCGCCAGGGTTTTGCCCGAGCCAGTCGGCGCGGAAATCAGCGCATGCCGGCCGGATTGAATGGCCGGCCAGCCACGCAGTTGTGGTTCGGTCGGTGACCCGAACGTTTGTTCGAACCACCGGGCGACCGCGGGATGAAATTCGAAAGACTGCATGGGAATCTAAAAGTGGAATAAATAATTTAGATGGCGTCAGCAGAAAGAAAAGCTGTGGCCTTCCTGTAGCGGCGCCTCTGTGAAACGCCCCGTCTGCCCGTGGCAAACAATTTCTGCGTTGCGCTTCGCGCAGCGAAGCGGCTACCAGGGAGCTCTTAGCGCAATCACCTCGCGCAACATGCCGAGGCTGTCGCGGAAAAAACTAACTTTACTGCCTTCGGCATGGTTCCAACGCACGGGAACCTCGCGTATGCGCAAACCGGCTCGGTGCGCGAGATAAAGCAGCTCCACGTCGAACGCGAAGCCTTCGACCCGCACCGCTTCCAGGATCGGTCGGCACGCCTTGAGGCGAAACGCTTTAAATCCGCATTGCGTGTCCCAAAACGGCAACCCGGTGGCAAGCCGCACCAGCAAATTAAAAATACGACCGGCCTGCTCTCGTCGCCACGGCTGACGAATTCCGATCAAGCTGCGATCCAGAGCGCGCGAGCCAAGCGCGATATCCACTTCGCCATTTGCAATGGGTTCGATTAACTTCGGCGTCTCCTCAAGTGGCGTGGAAAGATCGGCGTCGAAGAAAAGTCCGATTGCTGTTCGTGCAGCAAGTAATCCAGAGCGCACCGCGGCGCCCTTTCCGCGATTGGGAAAATTCTCCAGCAAATGTGTGGCGACCTGCGCAGACTTCAATCTTTCACGGGCGGTTGCTCCCGTTGCATCGGTTGATCCGTCGTTCACGACGATCAATTCGCTCTCCGGCGCGTTGGCGGCAAGATAATCGAGCGTGAGCCGCAACGTCTGGCCGATGCGGGCTTCTTCGTTAAAACACGGAATGACGATCGAAAATGCTGGCAGCATTGTGTAGTGGCGTTTGTGTCAAACGTCGGGGCGTCAGGCAATGTTTTCTTGTTTCGGGTTCAATCTGCGTCGCATGAGCCAACAGCAGGCACCTAACAGCCGCCTCTACGACTCAGCGGTAAATTTTCACGACAAACTTGCCATTCGAATCGACGTAACCGCGATACATGCCGTTTGTATTAAACGGCAATGCGATCTCACCGTTTTTGTCGATTGCGATCAAACCGCCGGTGCCGCCGAGCTGCTTCACGGTGTCGAGAGCGTCCTGCGCCGCTTCCTCCAACTTTAGCCTGCGGTATTGCATCAGCGCTGAGACTTCATGCGCCGCGACAGCACGAATGAAATATTCGCCGTCGCCGGTACAAGAGACCGCGCAGGTCTGATTGTTCGCGTAAGTCCCGGCCCCGATAACCGGCGTGTCGCCGATTCGGCCGGGCATCTTGTTTGTTGTTCCGCCGGTCGAAGTTGCCGCCGCCAAATTTCCGTCCTTATCCAGCGCAACGGCACCAACGGTGCCGTGTCGATCTTGATCGGTGATGAGAAAGCTCTTCCCCGCTCCACTCGTCCTGTTCTTTTCGGCAGCCTTCATCTTCTGCAGAGCGTCCCATCGTTCCTGCGTAAAAAAATATTTCTGGTCCACCAGTTCGATCCCGTTTTCCGTCGCGAACGCTTCCGCCCCCGCGCAATCGAGCATGACGTGCGGAGATTTTTCCATTACTAGCCGGGCGAGGTTGATAGGGTTTTTTATATGTTGGACGCTGCCAACTGCGCCGGCCTTCAGTGTCTTTCCATCCATAATGGACGCGTCCATCTCGTTTGTGCCGGCGCTGGTAAATACAGAACCGCGCCCGGCGTTGAAGTGCGGATCGTCCTCGAGAACGCGCACAGCTGCTTCGGTTGCGTCGAGACTTGATCCGCCGTGCTTCAGAATTTCGTAACCAGTAGTCAACGCCCGCTCAAGCCCTGCTCGATATTCACGCTCTTTTTCCGGCGTCATTTTGCTGCGCTCAATCGTTCCGGCGCCGCCGTGAATCGCGAGTCCAATTCTCTTTGTTTCCATGTTTGGATTGTTATCGGGCCGTATTTCCGACGCTGGTTTAACAGACCGCCCGGGCTCCTGGGCTAACCCCGACGCCGCAGCATTAAAGAGCATGAAGGCAAAGAAGCAATTGGCTGCGCAAGCTCGAGCAATTTTCATGGATTCAAACGTAACGCCGGGGCCTGCGAAATGTCGAAGCGTTTGAGACTGTCCGGGAGGCAAAACGCCGGCAGCCCAACAGCCAGGATCGCTGTGGTATTTCGGCGCGAGCAAATTTGCCCTTTTCCCCAGAGGGAAGTGAGGCAATGTCTCGTCCATGCCTACTGCTGAAGCACGTCGCAAGATGCCGGGACCGCTCGAGGTCGTTGCGATCAAGCGCAGTTTTCTGCGCGAGGTCGGCAGTGTTTTCTGGTTCATCGCAAACACGTTCCAGGAAAGCATGGAGCGCGTGCAACAGCGACGCGCCCCATTCCGCGCAGCCAGCTTTTTCCGCGAGGGCGTGCGGGCTGGTGTGGATTCGGTGCCGCTCGTGGGGCTGGTCTCGTTCTTTCTCGGACTGACAATGGCGCTGTTGACGGGCTATCAGCTCCAACGCTTCGGAACGGAGCGGCTCATTCCCGGCTTGGTGGCCATTGCTTTTACCCGCGAACTGGGACCCCTGCTAACCGGGATTATGCTCGCTGCACGTATCGGCGCCGCGTTTACAGCGGAACTGGGCACGATGCAGGTCAATGAGGAAGTAGAAGCGATTGAGGCCATGGGCATCGGGCCGCTGCGGTTTCTGGCAGCGCCGCGAATGCTCGCGCTGTTTCTCCTAGCTCCGTGTCTCTCCACGGTTTCGAACCTTGCAGCCGTGGCTGCGAGCAGCCTGGTTTGTAAGGTCTTTTTCAGCATCGCATTTCCGTATTTTCTCGATCTGGTAAAAGATTCATTGCTCATTCGCGATATCATCACCGGCGTATTGAAGAGCTTCATGTTCGGCCTGCTCATCGCATCGATCGCTTGCTACCGGGGGCTGACTGTGAAGGGCGGCGCCGCTGGGGTCGGCACGAACACGACTTCCAGCGTGGTTACCGCTATCACAGCCGTGATCGGTTTCGACACGGTTTACAATGTGATTTACACCAACTTCTATCCGACGTGAGCACTCCATCGCACATGGTTGAACTGCGCGATGTGCACATGCAATTCGAACAAAAACAGGTGCTCGAAGGTGTCTCACTTGACGTGCACCCGCAGGAGCGGCTGGTAATCATGGGGCAGAGCGGAAGTGGCAAAAGTACGATTTTGCGCCTGATTCTTGGCATACTTCGCCCGGATTCCGGCTCGGTTTTTTTCAGACAGTTTGAGATCAACCGTCTGAAGCGCAGAAAACTTCAACAGGTGCGACAGCATATGGGGATGGTCTATCAATATTCCGCGTTATTAAGTTCGCTCACGGTTCGCGAGAATCTGGCGCTGCCGCTGGAAGAGCTTACCGACAAATCGCGGAGCGAGATTGACAAAATCGTTGACGAAAAACTCGAGCTTGTAGGAATGCTGGACACAAGAGACCTGCTGCCGGACGAACTCAGCGGCGGTATGCGCAAACGCGTGGCCCTTGCGCGCGGGCTCGTGCTCGACCCTCAGTTGATCCTGTTGGACGAGCCTTCAGCAGGACTCGACCCGGTCATTGCCACGGTTGTTGACGAATTGATTATCAGCCTCACTGAGAAAACAAAGGCGACCTCCATCACGGTGACACACGAAATGGAGAGCGCCTTTCGCATCGCCACGCGGATGGCTATGCTGTACGAGGGAAAAATTATTCAAGAAGGCGAACCAAAAGAATTTAAAGAATCTAAGAACCCGGTGGTCGCACAGTTCTTGAGCGGCAGCACGGAAGGCCCGATTCTGAAAGGCTCACTCGATGCAATTACAAAGAAATGAAGTCCTGACCGGTTTGCTCGTGATCAGCACGATCGGCGTGATCGCCTTTCTTCTGGTCTTGCTCGGCGCCCCGGGATTGTTTCGGCCGCTGGTCACCTACAAGGTGTATTTCGATAATGCCGCCGGAATTAAACCGGGCGCGGTGGTAATGCTGGCCGGTCGGAAGATTGGTCAGGTTCAAAGGCTGTATTCACCACTTACCTCTGCCGAAGAAAAACAGGCGCAGCAAGCCGCGGCGGCGATTCATCACTCCGAACCTGGTGCGAGCCCCTCCCCAACTCCGCGATTTGAAGCGCGCGTTGATATGCAGGTGGACAGGAGCGCCAGGCTTTATCGCGACTCCAAGGTCCAGATGATTCAGCTCGGCTTGTTAGGCGATATGGCAATCGATTTCACCCAAGGCACACAAGAATCCGGTCGAGCGGGGAACGGCGAAAGCTTTTCAGGCGAGCGCACACCCGATCTCGCCGAGGCCGCGGCGAAAATGCTTGAGGTCATCAAACCGGTTGCCAACGAAGCAACCAACACCATGAAAGAGCTCCAGAACACCGCCCAAAATCTCAATAAACTCACCGACGAAAACTCCGAACTGAATCTCGCTCTCGCCAAGTTCAAAACGTTCGGGGAACATCTCTCTGGTCTGACCGCGCCTGACAGCGCGCTCTCGCATTCGCTCACCAACATCGAAAAAATCAGCACCAGCCTTACAGAGAACGACAATATCGAGGTCACGCTGCGAAACCTGCGGAATTCATCGGAGAAACTGAAACTCGCCGTAACCGATCTCGAGCCAGCTGGTGAAAACATCAAGCAATTCAGTGAGACGATAAAAACTCAGCCGTGGCGTTTGATCTGGCCCACGACCAAAAAATATCCCGAAGCATCACCTGCGCCCGCGATCGCCAGAGAGGGAACAATCACCGTCCGCAAAACCGCGAAAGCAAAACCGCGTCCTACTCCCACCACGCGCACAAACAGGCGGTAGCGCGATTCGCAATAGCTAAGCCACGGCAGTGCTTTGGCAAGCTCACTGAAGTTCTATAGGTAGCGTTACTGGTCAGGCCCACTTCCGGCCATCTTTTCTAATTCCTGATTATGTTTTTCGTTGCCTTCTCTGATGCGATCTACACTCTTCCTGAGCCTTTTTCCGTCGTATCCAACGAGATCTGCTGCCTCCAGGGGCCTTGTGCTTCCAGGTGTGCTTTGAGCAGTGGGATCTGTGGCCGCAGTTTCCTTCTCACATCCGGATGAAAGCAACATCGTCGAGAAAATCCTTGCTATAAACGTTGAGCGAAGCGCGATTTTCATGGGCCTAACGAGAATCGAGGAGATTGGGAATCTGCCAGATGGACGGGATAGCCGGCGAGGGCGAATGAGCTGTGAAGATCATGAGTCAAAGAGATAAGCGACGGCAGGGTGTCGTGGCAAGCATGCTGGACTTGCTTCGCCGAGGGGCCGTTAGTAACTGTCTTGGTTTCAAGCATAAATTAGGTCTGGTTTGAGTGCGCTGTTAAGCACGATCAAGAGTTTTCGCATCGTGAGCTCAGCCACCGCCGACGCGCAATGCCAAAGAGCGGTTGGCTGGAGCGATTTGTTAGAAGGGGGCAAACCGATTTGACTCTTCCCGCCCCGCGATATCTTCTCCGCTTAAATCATCACATCTCAAAATATCCCGCACATTATGATCCAATCCTCACGTCTTCCTTCGCTTCTCCTTTCCGTACTTCCCTTCTTTGCGGGACCGCTCCTGCCGGGCAGCCTACGGGCGGCAGAGGAGAAAAACATGGAGTTCCCCGCGGCCAGCCAGCACTCGGTGGTAAAACAGCGTGTCGGGTTGACCGATATCGAGGTGGATTATTCGCGCCCAAACAAGAACGACCGCGAGATCTTCGGCGGCCTGGTGCCTTACGGGAAGCTCTGGCGCACGGGCGCCAACGCGGTCACCAAAATTAAGTTTAGCAAAGCGGTAACGCTCGGCGGCAAGGAGACCCCGGCCGGTGAGTACGCACTCTTCACCATTCCGGCGGCGGACGAGTGGACCATCATCATTTCGAAGGACGCGAAGGTGCAGAGCACGGCCGATTATAAGCAGGAGAACGATGCCGTGCGTCTCACGGCGAAGCCGGAACCCAATCCGGTCACAATCGAGACGTTCACCATCGCGCTAGCTGATGTGAAAGGCGCTTCCGCAACGCTTAATTTCCTTTGGGATAAAACGCGCGTGCCGGTAAAGTTGACCACGGACGATGTCGAGCAGGTAAGCAAGCAACTCGATGCAGCCGTTACCGCGCAGACTCCGCTCGACCCGCGCACCGCCTATCAGGCCGCGGCCTTTTACTACGACAACAACAAGGACATGAAGCAGGCGGCGAAGTGGATCGACCAGGCGCTGGAGAAGAACCCAGACGCCTACTTCATGCACTACAAGAAGGCGCAGATTCAGGCGAAGCTTGGCAACAAGAAAGAAGCCACCGCCTCGGCGCAAAAGGCGATCAACATCATGAAGAAAGACAAAGCACCGGACGAGTCCGCGATAAAGAACGCGCAGCAGATCATCGACAGCTCGAAGTGAGGTCAACTCCGACGTTGCCGGTCCCACTTGGCGTTGTCCATCATCGCCGGGCCTAACGAGAACCGAGCAGATGGGAGTCCCGGCGAAATCCGCTACGAGAATGATTTCTGCAAAACCGGGTCGAGCTATGGCCCGTAGCTTTTGGTGAATTTCTTTCTCGATTCTGTCTCGGGCTCAGCCGATGCGATCGGTGGCGATTGCTCGGGAGCGGCTGAGCTCGGTTGCTCCGCTGGTTGTGATGGTGCCGACTGAGGCGATTCAGGTTGTGGGGCACGTTGTGGTCCGGCAGCACCTGACGCTTCCACAAATGCCATCTGCAAATTGGAAACGGCGTTGCGCAAGACCATCGCTTCTTCGTTTGTGAGGTTGCCGCGCGTTTTTTCCTGGATCATTTCGAGTTGATCGATGAACATCCGCGCGAGGTCCAAATTGATTTCGGATTCGCCGGTTTTTGGATTTGGAATTTGACCAAGGAAAAGCGCGGCGTTTTGAGCGTGCATCATCACGAATTCGATGAATCGCTGGGTCATCTCACCGGTCTGCACAGTTTTTTGAACTTCAGGCATATGTTATTTCTGTTTCGCGGCTGGCGAGCTCTCCGGTTTGGGCGCGCTTGCATTGGCAGAGTTGGGCGGTTGCACGGTTGCCAAAACATACGGCTGATCGCGAAAATATTTCGCAGCCACTTTTTTTATGTCGTCGAGGGTTACGGCGTTCACGTCATGCTCGAGTCGTTTATAGTAGTCGAAGCCGAGGCCGTAAAGCTCGTCGAGCGCGCAGTGATAACCGAAAGCGTCATTGCTTTGATTGGCGATTTCCTGTTGGCCGATCAATTTCTTTTTGGCGCGCTGTAACTCCACAGGGGTAAGACCTTCGTTGGCGAGCTTGCGAATTTCATCGAGGAAGGCGGCTTTCACCGGCTCGATCTTCTGCGGATCTGTTCCCAGATAAAACGCAAAAAGTCCCGGCACGAGCCCCTGCATTTCGCTGGCGCCGACATAATAGGCCAGGCCCATTTGCTCGCGAATACGAATGAAGAAACGCGACCCGAGATCGCTACTTGCCTCATCGATCAATTCCAGAGCGTACCGGTCGGGACTGGACAGGCTCGCACCGCGGAAGCCGACCATAAGTACCCCCTGCGCCTTGTCCTTGCGGCTCTCGACCGCCTCTGATTTGCTCAGCGGCATGGACGGCTTTGCGTCTGTCAGAGCAAGCGCGCCGGGTTGCATCTTTCCGAGCGTTTCTCCGATGAGTTGCTTTACCTCTGCGGCTTTAACGTCACCAAAGACGTAAATGACGCCGTTCTTCGCGACTACGTAGCGATCGCGAAAATCGACCAAATCTTTTTGCGTCAGGTGCTGCACAGCTTCGACCGAGCCGTTTGAACGCAGCGCGTATGGGTGCTGTGGAAAAAGCGCCTGTCGCATAATGTTGCGCGCGACGCTGGTCAATTGTTCTTCCTCCTGCTGGATCGAGGCGATCTGGATTTCCTTTTCGCGCGCGATCGCTTTCTCCGGGAACGTGGCGCTGAGCAACACGTCGGAGAGCAGGCCCACACCCAGTTTCACATCGGGCTTCATGACATCGACTGACACGCTGAAGGAATTGTTGCCGGCGTCAGTCGAAATGGAACCGCCCACGGATTCGAGCTCATTTGCAATTTGCTCGGCAGTACGCGTCTTCGTTCCCTTCAACAGCACCTTCGCCATCAAACGCGTAACGCCGTTGTCCTCTGGATTTTCAGCGAGCAAGCCACCGCGAAACACGGCGCCCATCCCCACGAGCGGCAACCGATGATCTTCGCGCACGAGCAATCGCAATCCGTTCGAGAGCTCGAATTTTTGAATCTCACCCGCGGCAACCGGTTTCACAGGCTCAGCTTTGCCGCTCAGGGAGCCTTTCGGATTTAACGAGACCACCGTCAGGTTGTTCTCGGTCAAATACGTTTTAGCCACGCGTTTGACGTCGTCGAGCGTCACTTTCTGGATCGCATCCAGATATTCGCGACTAAAATTTAAATCGCGCGTGAGCAACCAGTTCGAACCGATGTCCGAAGCCTGACCGCGCATCGTGGTCAGGGCACCGAGATGCTGACTAAGCGTGATCTTCTTCGCCTTTTCTAATTCGTCCGCGGTCACGCCAGTCTGTTTCACCTCATCAAAAATTTGCAGCGCTAATTGCTCGGCAGCTTCGCGCTTCTTCGGGTCGAGAGTGGCGTCGATGCCAAACAAACCGGGATCGCCCGGCGTGTAAGAAAACGCCGAAATGCTAAATGCGAGACCGGCTTCTTCGCGCACGCGCCGATAAAGCCGCGAACTGCGCCCATCCCCGAGAATAGTCGAGAGCAGATCGAGCGCGGGAACGTCGGGACTGGTGACTTCCGGGATGTGCCAGGCCATCGCAAGATGTGCCAACTCCGTGGAAAATTCCCCGTGGACTTCTCGCCGGCCAAGTTGTGGCGGTTCTGATGGAATGAAAACCGGTTTAAGCGATTTCTCGGGATAGGGTTTAAACAAGTCGCCCAGTTGTTGCCGCACTTTTTCCGCGTCAACATCGCCGACAACCACGAAGGTGAGATTGTTGGGGACGTAACGCGTTTTGTAATACTGCATCACCTGCTCTTGCGTAAGCTGGTTGTAGATCTCCAGCTCGCCGATGACCGGAAACCGGTAAGGATGCCGCTGATACGTCGTCCCAAAAAGGAGCAGGCTAACCATGCGATCGGGGTCATCCATGCCCATGGCGAACTCGCGCCGGATGACTTCCTGCTCTTTTTTGTATTCGTCCGGCGGCAGGGCGGAATTCATCATAGCGTCGCTCAACACCTTCAACGCCGTGCCAACGCCATCTTTCGGCACGTCGATCCAAAAAACGGTCCGATCAAAAGAGGTGTAGGCGTTGATGTAACCCCCGACGTCCTGGATACTCTGAGCAATCTGATTTGCAGACTGTGTTTTCGTTCCTTTGAACAGCATGTGTTCCAGAATGTGGGACAACCCCGCGCCGAGATGCTGGTCCTCATCGATGCTTCCGGTCGCACACCATGCCTGCACGCTCGCTACCGGCGCGCTGTGGTCTTCCTGCACGACGACGGTCAGCCCGTTTGGCAAAATCCATTTTTGCGCCGTGCTCGGCGGAAACGAAATTAGGGCTGACGATTCAGGTGGCGCAGCCTTCAAATTGACCATGGCAAACAATAGAGCCGCTGTGACGAAACTCGCTACTGGGATGCGATACATTGCTGGAACATTCGATTACTAAGCGTCCTTGCGTGATAACTCCGCGGTGATCAGATAACTGTTGACGGACAGCCAAGGTGAAATTTTCGTTCAATTCACCCTGGCAGAATTCACTTGCTCGACGTGGCTGGTTTTGACGCCGGCAACTGCGCCGGGGGTTTCGCGCTTTCCGGTTTCGCCGGTGCGAACGGTCTTACAAATGCCTCTTCGAAATCGTAAACGTTTTTAAAGTCCTCGATCGAATCCTGCTCGGTTTTTCCGAAAATGCCGGCGCCGATCAGGTTGAAAACCATGTGCCCGATGTCTTCGCTGGAATGGATGCCCCAGCTATCGAACACCGTCATCACCATCGGGCCGAATTCCTTAAGCGCGTATTGCCGGACGCCATCGAGTAATTCCGGCCCGGTCACGTGACGCACGCTGACGCCCTTGACTTTCTTTTGCTGTTTCGTCGTGAAGTCGAGCGCATCGCGCAAAAAGATATACCCGTCCCGGTGATAGCGGGGGTCGCTAACTACAACCGACTCGAGAGCTTCGGCGAATCCAATTTTTTGCATCAATAGAAAACGCGCGTTTCAAAACGCGCTACGTAAGATAAACTGCAAATCTGCCCGATCAACTGCTGTCGCTCCTTGCGCACATCGCCCGCAGTGTTGTCCCTTTAGTCGTTGTCGTCGCAAAGAAAGGCTTCCCTAATCTTCGACCTGATCCTCCAATGCGTCCACGTAAACTGAGAGAGGATCGTGCCGCCGTGGAGCCGGGACTTCCGATTGATCGACGGCCTTAAGGTAACCGGTGAAATTGCCGCTGCCACTGTTCATCTGTGTCGCTTCGAACCAATTCATGTAATCATCGATCTCGCTCATCCGCGCGGCGAGCTGCTGTCGAATGAGCTCCAGATGCGACAGGCGCTTCGGTACTCCCCGGCGTTTTCCGCGGGCAAGCAGCGCAGCGATCTCCTGGTATTCACGGCCAATCGGTCGCAGCACAGGATTGCTTTGAGGAACAAAGAACAGCAAATCTCGTTGCAACTGATCGAGTGCCATCTTTTCACTCGCGGAGAGTTTGTGTTGCGTCAGTTCGTCCAAACGCACCAGCTTCTCCGGCTTCTTGGGTTCCGAAATTTTCACTCGCAATAATTCATCAAGACGCCGCTCGCTTTCCGCGAACGTGAGTAACCGAAATGTCTGTAGGCTTTTCAAGCGATTCAACGCCAGCTGCCACGTTCTCTCGGCGTCATCCGCGAGTAACGGAAATTGCGCCTTCAGATCCGCAAGCGGATCATTTGAAGAGTCGTATAGATGATCGATGTATTTCGCCAACTGCGTTCCGCCGTTTTTCTCGTCCAGGAGCATTTG
>JBBQRI010000013.1:0-24029 GCA_038214915.1 Chthoniobacterales bacterium | reverse complement strand
ACGCCTCCGGCCACGCTCATCACCTGAGCAGTTCCTGAGGAACCTTTCCACCGTTCTCGGACAGCTTCTTCAGCACTTCCTTGTGCAGCCAAACATTCATCGAAGCGGAATCGTTCGGATTTCCCGTGTAGTTCAGCTCCGCGGCAAGTTGTTTGCGCGCAGTCAAGCTGCTGTCCATACCGACCAGCTTCATCAAATCGACGATGGAATGCTTCCAATCCAACTTTTCTGGATTTTTTGCGGCCAGTCCGTCGAGGACCGCAGCGACATCGACAGTTTGAGCTGCGGGGCTTGCCCCTCCTGAACCAGCAGAGCCCGGAGAAGATGGTTGAGATGCGGCGGCACTGGAGGCCGTACCGAAGATTTTCGACATTAAGTTATTAAATAGTCCCATAACGTTTTTCTATTCTTGTTGTGTTTGATGATGTTGCTCTGACTGAAAAAGACGGTTACGTGTTTTTTCGCTGACTGCTTAAGAGCTTCGCTGCGGCCACGGCTAAGGCTCCCATCACGATTGGATTACCCATCGCCTTCATGAACCATGGCTTCTGGGCGACAGTTTGTTGAAGCGCATCGGGCTGCTCTTTTCGAGCGTAGTTCATTAGCCTCGCGGCATCGTCCGGGCTCATCTTGTTCGGGTCAGTTGAGCCTAACCCGAGCATGCTCGCGATGTCACCGAGGCCGCCTCCTCCGCCGGCGCTTCCCGCTCCGCCCAGCGCACCCATCAAGGTGCCGAGCAACCCTGCGCGCTCCTGCGGAGGAGCCTGTGTCACAGCATTCCGCGCCGCCTCACGGAATTTGTCATCCGGCAACTTGCCCAAGTATTGAGTTGCCGCTTGATGGTAAGTGTTGCTGTCGAAGTCACGGTCATTAGGGTGCGTCGAGACGAAGCGATCGTGATATTGGGCCGCGTCACTCTCGTCCATCGTTCCGCCGCCGCCGAAGCGTTGCATAAAGTCATCTACTGTTCCTGGCATAGTATCTTTCTCCGGTTAGGGTTTTTAACGGTTGAAGGTATACAAATTGTTCGATCTACTGAGTGGGCGTGTAACTCATGTCGCGTGTTTGCGCGTTCAATTTGGCCGTCCCTATTTTGTGTGGCGGATTCGAAGGCGTGTAAGCCAGCACGGTAAGGTCCTGCCCGGGAAATTCGCGAGCCATCTGGCCAAGGACAGTGTGCATCAGATCCGGCACTTTGTCCATCTCGACACTGCGGTCGAGAATCAATCCCAGCTCGTTTTGCTCGTTCAACATGGCGCGATCGATCGTCCGATGCTGGGGATCAGCTTCGCGAATTCGATTGAGAAAATCCGCCTGACGCTGTTTCAAATTGTCTCTTGCCACACCGGGTCTGGAAGATTGTCGCTCGTCCTGCGACACTGGTGGAGTCGAAACTGGAACATCGCATCCAGCGAGAATCGCTAGCGCGCTGATTGGGCCGGCCCATAGCGAGAAGAAGCGCACAACCATCGCAATATTATTCGCGCCTGCCCAGCTAAATGCGTGCATACCGGTTGGCTGCCGCTCTCCCCATTCCTGCAGCTTCGACGAAGCAAACCTAATACGAGGAGGATATCGCCGTGGCTAAACGTGAATCATTTTCGGCAATTCATTCGGTCTGCTTAAACAAATCTTTCGGAATGATTTGAGACCGTTCGGCGCTACCCTTGACTATTACACGCTCTTTCTCTCTCGCTCCGCTGATTTTGGTGCACTTAGGTTGCGCGGGCCTCGCGTACGCGGCAACGAGAATGGCGGAGACGTAGTTCTTTTTCTACCAGATCTTCGATTCTCTCACAGATCATTCCGGATTACCCAAGGCACCGCCGGGTGTAGAGGAAGACGGAAATCACACGCGACGAATATATTGCTTGCCGCTGGGGATAGCGACGTGTTACCCACGATCCGTGAACAGAAACATCTTCTACATCATTGGGGTCATTGTCGTTATTGTCATCGTCCTCAAAGTGCTCCACGTGTTTTAGCTCAAGGCTAGATATACTTTCACGGCGCGTAAACCGCGGTGCGCGTGACTGGTGCTGTCTACAAGTTTGTAGGTTTGTACACCTGTCACTTTCCTCTGTCTGGATTGCTACGGGATCCGAAGACATGTTCTTGGCGTCGAAGAACTGCGCTGCGGTGCGCGGGCGACGTGCCGCCCCATTTGCTAGAAGCCGCACTGTGGACGACGGATAACGTGCCATGCGAGCGACGAAGAATGCCGCCACCGCGGCGGCCATAGGAACCTGGGCCATTCTGCTGACGGCGTTCGTCGTCACGATTCTTTACGTCGGAAGCCAACTGCTTATTCCGCTCGCGCTCGCGGCGATGCTGACCTTCCTGCTTGCACCGCTGGTCGGCTACGTTGAACGCTGGATCGGACGTATCGCTGCTGTTCTGATCGCCGTGGCGATGCTCTTCAGCGTCGTCGGCGGAGCAGGTTGGTTGTTAACGCGTCAACTGATGGACCTCGCGGCGAAGCTTCCCGATTATCAGACGAACATCAACAACAAATTGAACGCGATTCGACTTCCCACCGGCGGCGCGTTCGGTCGCTTTTCGCAGAGCGTTTCCGAGCTGCAAAAGCAACTGCCGGAATCGTTGGAGCCGCCGGCGAATGCGGCCGGTCCGATCCCGGAAACAAAAGCCACCACGGCGGCGCGCGCTCGCAATGTGCCTGCGGCTCAAGAGCCGATGCCGGTTCGGATCGTCGAATCGCAAAGCCGTTTTCCGCTAATCCTGCAAACCACCGCGACCGGATTGCTCGGGCCGCTGGGAACGGCTGGCCTCGTTCTTTTGCTTGTCATCTTCATGCTATTAAAGCGCGAGGACCTGCGAGGCCGAATGATCCGCTTGATCGGGCAAGGCCGGATCAGCGCGACCACGCGGGCGATGGACGACGCCGGAAGCCGCGTCGCCCGTTACCTTACAATGCTACTTCTGGTGAACGTGAGTTTTGGCTCGTGCGTGGCAATCGGACTCTACTTTATCGGCGTCCCGAACGCGGTGCTTTGGGGGGCTTTCGCGGCGATCATGCGATTCGTGCCCTACGTGGGTGTTTGGATCGCAGCCGCGGTTCCAATGCTGCTTTCCTTGGCGGTTTCGACGAGCTGGCTCAGTCCGCTTTTGACGCTTGGCCTTTTCATCGTGCTTGAATTAATCAATGCAAATGCGCTCGAGCCGTGGCTCTACGGATCCAGCACCGGCGTCTCGTCCATTGCGCTGATCATCGCGGCGGTCTTCTGGACGTGGCTTTGGGGACCAATCGGCCTTATCCTCGCGACCCCGCTGACCGTGTGCCTTGCCGTGATGGGCCGGCACGTGTCGAAACTGAAATTCTTGAGCGTGCTTCTCAGCGAAGAGCAAGCACTCGCTCCGCACGAGGAATGTTATCACCGACTGCTCTCGTCCGATTTGGATGAAGCGAACGACCTCGCGGAAGCGTATGTGAAAACAAATTCACTCACTTCTCTTTACGATTCTGTTCTGATCCCGACGGTCACACTCGCGGAAATGGACGCGCAACGCGACGAGCTGGACGCCGAACAACGTTCCGCGATTCATCGTCACATCCACGATCTTATCGAAGACCTCGGCTCGGCCCCGCCGTCGAAGTCGCAGTTGGAAGCGGACAAGGCGGTCGCCGAACACACTCCCTTTCCACTCTCCGGTCCCACATGCCGCGTCCTTTGCGTGCCGGCCCGGGCGCACCGTGATGAACTCGCGGGGGCGATGCTCGTGCAGCTGCTTCGACAACAAGATTTTGATGCCGAGAACGCCTCGGCGGCGCTAACCAGTGGCGAACTCGTCGAGATGGCGGCGAAGTCGGATCCCGAAGCGATTTGCATCTCGGTTGTCGCACCCTCCACTTTGATCCATGCGCGCTATCTTACCGCGAAACTTCGCGCGCAATTGCCACACGCGAAGATCGTCGTCGGAATCTGGGGCGCAACCGAAAACATGGCGAGCGCGGGAGACCGGCTGCGGTCTTCCGGTGGGGACGAAGTGGTAGTGTCCCTCGCCGAGGCGGTCGTGCAGCTCGGAAAATTTGGTGTTTCCATTGCCGATGAGATGGTTCCCGGCGTGATTCCGGAAAACGAGAAAGCGCGCCTCGAAGAACTGGCTCGTTTGCGTTTGGCCAATGGTACGCCTGAAGAAGTTTTCGATCGCATCACAAAAAAACTGGCGCGCGTCTTTGATGTGCCGATTGCGCTGATCACCTTCATCGATCGCGAGCACCAGTGGTTTAAATCGCAAGTCGGGCTGCCCGAAGAAATCGCCGACGCCCAGCAAATCGCGCGCGAGGTTTCCGTTTGCGGCCATGTCATCGGTAATGGCGAAGCACTCGTAGTCGAAGACCTTTCACGCGACCCAAGATTTGCAAACAACCCCTTACTAAGAGAGCGCGGCCTTCGCTTTTACGCCGGCGTTCCGCTGCGCAGCAACAACCTTCCAATTGGCTCGCTCTGCATCCTCGATATCAAGCCACGCCGAATGACCGAACGCGAAAAACGTCTGCTGGAAGTCATTGCCGAGGACGTGATGGAGGAAATCCAGCGTCGCGATAGTATGGGTCCGCCGAGCGTGCTGGTAGCCTAACCGGTGATCACACACGCTGGCCGCAATCGCTCGCGATAAATCAATGCCTAGCGAACGAATCACGGCTGAGTGTGTGAAAAATCTTGGCAAATGAATAAAACCCTGGATAAATGGGCCAACGAAAGTTTAACTCAACCGAAAGAAACATCTATGCTCTGGACTATAATTGTCATCCTAGTCGTGCTCTGGCTTCTGGGCTTTGTCGGCCACATTGGCGGCGGTCTGATCCATCTTCTGCTCGTGATTGCCGTCATCGTACTCGTTATTCAGCTGATTCAAGGCAGACGAGGGCTCTGAGCGATTCCGTTTTCGCCCCGGCAATATCAGTAGTGCATCCTCACAATCGGTTTTGCACCCCGAAGACAACTCGTCTTTACGCAGCACGGGTCTGCACAGTGCCAGCAGTGTTCTGGGCGGCATGGATCATGAGGGAACCACTTCTTCCAAACTCAAGAAGCGATCGGTCACACCCGTTTCCAATACGGCATAAGGCCCAGGATTGAAAACAGCAGAGATTGGGTGCTATTACCGTTTCAATTAATCTATTGGCAGCCTGGCAACCGGACACGTGCGATCCCATAATTGGAGCAACCAAAGGGGGTGAACGAAAATGCGGAGGACACTAAAAAGAACCAAGAGCAAGAAGCAGCAGGGCAGAGTGCGGGATTTGAAGCCCGTGAAGGAGGTGAAGGGTAGTGGCAAGATTGAGCACGCCGTCGAGCACCCCGAGACCGCCGTCACCGAAGATGCGAAAGAACTCAAAAAGCTTCGGGAAGAAGTCACACAAATTAAGTCCGACATCGCGCATCTCTTAGAGGCATTACAAACTTTAGAGACATGGGTACCAATGTCGCGAACTGAGATACCGCAGTACGCATGGGCGTATAGGAAATTTGTAGAGATTACGACTCGCTTACGGCAAGAGGCCCGCTCCCGGTAGCGCAGGATCTTGTTTCTCGACTAAAGGATTTGAGTCGTGGTACTATATGCGACCTGAGCCCCACCGCACAATCTGCACAGCGTTGGTTCACACCGTAGCGTCGGCAAACCCACGATAGGAAAACTATGAACTACAACATCGCAACAATCCTCGCCGTTATCGCCATCCTCTTCGTCCTGATCACTTACATCACCAGCGCGCCGCTTGTGCCGGTCGCAGTCATCCTGCTCGGGCTGGCGATTATTTTCGGGGGACGCGGAAGCGGAAGTTTGAGAAACAGCTGAGCGCTCCCACCGGCCAGCGATTAAATCGCCGAGCGACTCCGCGTCGAGGTCATGCAAGTGAGGTTTGTAGAGTTGCTTGCTAATGTCTTTGATTTCGCCGGGCCAATCAAAAGGCAGGCTGGGCAAGCGAGTCGAGCGGAGGTTGTTCTGGTAACTGTGCCAGCGTGCGTGAATTCGGCGGAACAACTCGCACGGTCATGAAGAGCGGATTTCGGCTCGCCCAGGAGAGTGCCTCTCGCTTCGTTTCAAAAAACCGATCAATCACTACTGCGTTTCGCTCGTAAATGGTGCGCCCTGAAATTCGCGCCGCTTTGCGATTTCTCACCGCGGGGCCGCTGTCAACTGCCGCCGAAGTAGTGCCATCGGGAAAAATCACGCTGCTGCCATAAGCAATGTGCCGTGTATCGACCGCGCAATCTCCGGTTTGTAGTCGCCGGCCGGTCGATTGATTATGGTTGGAACCAGCAGCGCCGCTGGCCCAGTAAACTGTAACACGCGCCAGCAATGACTGCTCGCCCGCGAAGGTCGCGGGCACTAGCAGCAGAGCAAGTGCAATGGTTGCGATGAGCCGTTTCATAATCATCTCCAATCTTTCCCCGTGCAGGAAGTCGAAAACCGGAGCCTCTTACCAGAGGTTCTAGGGTCTTCTCCGTCGTTTATCCTGTGCGATCGCTTCAAGATTTGTTGTTCCCACCAGCAATTTTTCGCGCGTTACTACAGGAACTTCGGCGACCTTTGCGTCGCACATAATTTGCTCAGCCTCCGCAACCGTCTGATCTTCGAAGCAATAGTCAATGTTTGTTTCCACTTGTGCTTCTACCGGTTCTGTCTTTGGGTCGTGCCCCAAACCACCCACGTTTCGGTTCATTTCGTTGCTCGACACAGTACCTAATAATTCCCCGCGTTGATTGGTTACTAGCGCCGAATCGATTCCCCGAGCCTGCATTTCGTCTAAAGCCGTCTGTACAGAAACAGAAACCTTGCCCAGAACGGTCTTCGCGGGCTCGATAATGTCCTTGACCCGGCGGGCGTCGAGATTCGCGTCTCCAGCTGGGTTAGGTTTTGTTATTGATGTATTCATATTTTACCTTTCTGGAGTTAGTTAAAGCCATCTCGGCGCATCGCGCTCACCGCTTATTGCCAGAGGCGACCCTAATCTTGTGTACGTGGAGGAACAGGCTTTCGGTGACCGTCAGTGGTTTCGACCGGCTTCTGAGCGGCAACGCTGCCAACTAGGCGAAACAACACTCGCCTCGCCCGTTGCTCCCCGACTCTGAGAATTCGCGCGGCAAGAAACGGTCAATCTTGTGCAAAATACGCCCCGAGCGCATTCACCGATGCGGTAAATTGCATTGTTGATAATGAAAAACAAAAGGCTGTACTTGTTGTTGGCGTTCGCAGCGCTCGCGCTTGCGTCACCATGCCAAGCGCAGCAAACCAGTAGACAGCAGAATTCTACACCGCAACAGGCGTTGGATAAGAGGCAAGACGCTTTTCAAGCAGACAAGGCAAAAGGAGTGCATGCTAGCTACCAGTGGGAGCTCAGTGGTCCGAACGGAGGCGAATGGCGGCTGAGTGTAAATGACGGAACTTACAAAATGAGTAGGGGAAAGATGACAATCCAAATGTCACGTTTGCAGCGAGCGATGAAGACTGGGTTTCTATGTCAAATAAAACCCTTAAAGTCCCGTGGGCATACTTGACTGGCCGCTTAAAGATTCAAGGCAGCCATAGCTTGGTAAAAAAATTAGACGAGATTTTTCCTTAAAATTGGAATGAATCTGCGCAGGGTCAGGGCGGTTGCCTCTCATAATGAGTTCGGCACCTGCAAACTTCGCCGTTATGGATCATCGGCTTCGGGGCGCCGCCGTGAGGCGACGATTGGTAGCCCTGGTGCCCCGTGAGAGAGGCCAGCGTGGCGATAAGATTTCTCGGCGGCGTGCCGACTCACTAGTGCAAGTTGCTTCAGCTCACTTCAAAGCAACACGACGGCGACTGCCCGTGGGTGCAGTGCTCTTTTACCGCAACGCCGATCATTTCTGTGAGCAGCGCCTCGACGACCAGACAGGCGTCCGGGTAGTGCGCCGTTATCGCGGCAAGCGGACAACTCTTGCCGCGAATGAGCGTCTTCCCGTCGGTCTCGTGAAGGGCGACTGCTCCGCCCAATTTCTTCAGCAGATCAAGGGCGGCCGTGAGTCGTTCGTTTCGGCTCTTCTTCGTGACTTGATCGCCATGTTCTTTCGCTAAAGATCGACCGACCTCGCGCATGCTCGCCCGAAGTTCTCGCGAACTGAGCCGCTTGGAGATGCTCGACATAAGATGATTAAGCAACAGTCCATATGCTTTCGGGAAAATCTGCTCGGCGTCGGCCGTAAGCCCATACGACGCGTGCGGCTTTCGAAGACCGGGTCGACTCCCTTCACGCTGAATCAGACCATCGCGTTCGAGACTGATCAGGTGCGCTCGGACGGCATTGTCTGTTAGTTTCAGGGCGGCGGCGAGTTCATTGACGGTGCACGATTCGACCCGAAGCAGAGCGAGAATTTGCCCTCGCGTACTATCAAGCATTCGCTCGCGCCATCGTTGCGGTTTCATAGGAAAAGTTTAAGTCCGGCGATTAAAGCTAAATATTTATTGACTTATTGTGTAAGTTCATTTTTCCTCGACTTAACATTTCGCCTCAGTTCGATCCTCGGAAGATTCGTACGTGGCATTTTTTGTCCCGAAGATCGGCCTGTTGCGTAAGGAGGTTCAAATGAAACAACAGAAAACTTTCTCCTTCTTCCACTCTTCCAATCGCTACAAATTTGTGGCGGGCGCCTGCATCAGCTTGGCTTTCGGGTTGCTATTTGCGATCAAGCTACTTCCAGTCGTCGCGCAAACAACCCCCGAGGTTGTGGGATATGATGACGCCATCAGCCACAACGCGCAGCAGATGCTCGAGGAAGGCAAGCGAATTTTCCGCTTCGACACTTTCGGGAGCGAGGCGTTCTGGGGCGACACCCTCAAGCTGCACGAGGCCGTAGCGCAGCAAACCCTGAAGAAACTACAGCAGGCCAAACCAAACAAAACAAAAGAAACAAAATCATGAAAACACAAACTTCATTCATTAAACCACTCGCGATAGCAATGGCTCTAGCAGCCCTTCTCGTCGCGACTCCGGTGCAAGCCGCTCCGGCTCCGGAGACCGAAAAGAGTCTGTATGAACGGCTTGGCGGGGTCTTCGCCATCGCCGCGGTCGTTGACCATTTTAGCGACGCGGTTGTGCAGAACCCGATCGTGGGAAAGACATCGAAGAACTCAGCTCTCAGGGAATGGCACACGAAGAACTTGGACAGGTTGCCGGGTCTCAAGTTCATGCGAACCCTGTGGGTCTGCGCCGTCACGGGCGGGCCGTTCGAATACACGCCGACAAGGCCGGGTAAAACTGAGTTGGGCCTCGAGGAGGCGCATCGTAACCTCAAGATCTCGCCAGAAGAATTTGACGAGGTTGCGGCCGAGCTAGGGCGAACTCTTGACTTTTACAAAGTGCCTCCGCGTGAGAAGGGAGAAGTCCTCGCCGCCTTCGCAGCGCATAAGAACGAGGTAACGGCTGGCTACATGTCGAAGTGATTACCCGGCAGGCGCGCTTCAACTCTGTCGTCAACCATTACGATGGCGTCCTCAAGCTGAAATTGACCGAGCAGGAGAAGAACGACCTCATCGAGTATTTGAAATCCATCTAGCCGGCGAGCGCCCGCACGAAAGTAACGTGGAGCCCGCGCAGATCTTGTAGCCGTTCGATCGATGAAATTTACGCTGAGGGCGACAAAGCAGGAAGCCAACGACATATTCTCTTTTATTTTTGCGCCCGATCAGCCGTTGCAATGGAAGCCCGGGCAACTTCTGCGCTACGTGCTCAACCACTCGAATCCGGACGATCGCGGCGGGGAGCGTTTTTTCTCAATCGCATCAGCGCCCCACGAAAAGCATGTAATGTTGACGACGCGTTTTGCCTCGAAGAGTAGTTCGTGTAAGAAAGCGTTTAAAAATCTCAGGCGTGGCGACGCAATCGAAGCTCACGATCTGGAGGGCGATTTCGTGGTGGATGACTCCGAGAAGACATTTGTGTTCATCGCTGGAGGAATTGGCATTACACCTTTCCGCGCCATTTTGCGATCCAAAATCACGCCATTCTCGAATCGCTCGCCCGATCATTTTTTCGAGCGCCCGAATCAGCGCGATGATCAGGCTGAGCTTTACCAACTCAAAAAGTTTTGTTTATCGTCTGAAGAAGACCATGTTTTTCGACAATTTACCGCTGGAAATGACATGCTCTAAATGTGGCAAGCAGATCAACGAGACCGTCAAATGGCTCAACGCGGAGAGTCGGAAATGTCCCTTTTGCAACACGCTCATCGACACGACAGAGTTTCGACGTGGAATTGATGAGGCTACAAATCGCACTCATGAAATGCTTCGGAACCTTCAGGAGAGCCTTGGGAGCATCAAGATAAAAATTAAGCTCTAATCGCCATAGTCGAGCGGCACCAACCCCAGCTGATTTCATACGACCCAATTTCGGAGGGTGGTGAATTGGCCGGAATAATCACGGAAGTCCCTTACCTGCCTTTCGCTTAATGAAGCAACTTTCAAAACTTACTTGGGCGACTCGACCATCTAGATCTAAACACTGTTGTCAGTCGGTCCGGACTGATTCCGTTTGAACAAACGCTCAACGAGACGCTCCACCCGTTGGCCAAAGAGCAACGCAAACGCGGTTAGACCAAAAGAGATTGCTAATATCGACCAGTACCCTAGTCCGCATACAATTCCGAGGACGGCGCATATCCAAATCGTCGCGGCCGTCGTGAGCCCTGTTATGTGATCTTTAGGATCGCGCAAAATCACTCCCGCGCCTAAAAATCCAATGCCCGTGACGCCTTGCACGACCCTTCCGATTGCGTTTGGATCAATTGCCAAAGAATGGTTCAGGGATTCGGGCACAACAATCGTCGCGACGGCGGTTGCAGGGCTACGCGCGCCGGCAGCGCGGGCGAGTGAAGGTTCATAATGCGATACCTCCTTTGCGGAAGGATAAACGCCCTTCGTGACGGCCCATGATCGCTTCACGAGTTGATACGACGGCACGTAATGCAGTGGCATTTTGGGCCCGCGCTTGCGAATTCAAGTATCTGGTCGCATGGTCTGGATAGATCAAACCCGCCTTCAGAAAGGCTAAAGTTATGGTGCGAAGCCTTAGGCAGCTTTACGGAAAAAAGCTCGGCGCCTCTGACGGCGACATCGGCCATGTGAAGGACTTCTATTTTAATGATCAACAATGGGCTATCCGCTATGTTGTCGCGGACACAGGTTCATGGCTATCGGGCCGCTTGGTGCTGATTTCCCCCCATGCTTTCGGAGACCTGCATCAAGACGGCGGCTGTTTGCTCGTGAATCTGACTCGGCAACAGATTGAAAACAGTCCCGCGATTGAGTCGCACAAGCCAGTCTCGTTACAATATCAAGCATACTGGGACGGAGTCGAAACGTGGGGCGTGGGCGGTTTTCCCGAGGCTCCGCCGCCGCATCTTATGCCGAGTAAGCAGGCAAGCGACGATCTTCATCTGCAAAGCACGCAGGCTCTTAGCGGCTACCCCATCCAAACCAGCGAAGGAGCGATCGGCCACGTCATTGATTTTATCATCGACGACAAGAGTTGGACGATTTGTCACCTGGTTGTGGAGACTGGCCATTGGTATTCCCGCAAAGAGATCGTGATTTCACCGAAGCATATTGACCGGATCAGTTATGAGGAATCCAAGGTATTTGTGAACGTGAGCAAGGAAGGCATCCTGGAAGCGCCGCAATACCATGTTTCTCCGCTCGGCGAGGAATATGGCGATACCCGGGATTTCGACTAATGAATTATAACGAGCCGTGAAATACTCTACCAATCGGCACTTATCCGCC
This sequence comes from Chthoniobacterales bacterium, assembly GCA_038214915.1. Taxonomy (GTDB): domain Bacteria; phylum Verrucomicrobiota; class Verrucomicrobiia; order Chthoniobacterales; family UBA10450; genus Udaeobacter. The sequence goes on along the minus strand of JBBQRI010000013.1, from coordinate 12,254 downwards.
TGCTGATCAAGCATGGCGTTTTGTTATTCCTTATTAGTTGTGAACGCAGCCCGGCGTTAGCGTTCCTTTGCGATTCCATTTTGGCAATCGAATCTTAAGCCACAAGCAGAGTTGGGTTTTTCCCACGCTGCGTGGCATTCCGTAGGGTTTGTCAACGGCTTTGGTGTGCTGGTATTTTGATACTGTACTATTGATTTCTCTCCCACATTTACATGCTGCGGATGGCATTAGCGGTTAGATAAAGCACCTAATGAATCATCCCAGGTGCGATACTGTCCACTCCAACAGCTTCGCGTCATCTTAAGTGGAAACGACTTTGCTTGTTTTTTCTGTGCATTAACACAGCAAATCTTAAAGCGTCCTAAGCGCATCTTTTCTTCCTTCACCCATTTTTCAATTGTCATAGTCACTTTGTAATTAAGAATTCGAAATAGATTTATTTGACGTATTAAAGCCATCTTGGTGGGTTGTGCTCACCGCTTATTGTCAGGCTCGACCCTGATCTTGCGCACGTTGATGAGGAGACCCGGCTAAAAGCAAACGCTTGGCGATTTCGCAAGATCACGCTCGTGGGAAGGCAAGCTTAGAAGTCCGCGCGGTGCAGAGACAAGATGCCTTGTTTCGACAATACACGCAGCGCTAGCAATCTTACTTGCCACAGGGGCGGGGATCACGCATTATGAAATCCCGATGGTCAGAGCGAATTGTCGGGCGCGGTTTACCGCAGCCGATTTCGACTTCATCGTGCGCACGCTGGCGCGTTCGCAAACCGACCAAGTTTCTCTTGTCGATCTGTTGAGCGATCTCGAAACGCGCGATTCCATTCTGGATCATCCGCGGTTGGTCGACGCCATTCTGAATCACTGCGGCCAACTACACATCTCGTCTCAGTTTTACTTTTATGTACTCGCTCGCCACGTCCTGCAACAGGGCGGAATAGGGAACCGGAAGCTTTGCGATTACGTCGCGTCGTTGTTGGAAACATTTTCGCACGCGAGCCGGATGCAGATTTCCGACGAGACACATCATCTGGCCGAACAATACATTTCCGATATCCTGATCGCGCTGAGTCGCGCCACTCCAGAGCAGGCGTTTTTGCTTCGGGCGCACATTGGCAATTACTCGCTGTTCATCAGCGGAATTTTTCACGAGAACACCCAACGGCGCAGTCTACGTGGCGGACCAGACCTCAAGTTTTACGAGCAGGTGGGCCGGACGAACTATCAACTTGTATCCTCGCATGTGGTGGCGCGCCGCTGCGAACTGGATGACGTGTTCGAAGGATTGGCGGATCGATTTCGAGAGGTCCGGCTCGCGCTGAATCAGCTTTCCGATCAATTGCTCAATCTGGACGAAGACGCGCGCCCCTCGATTTCTTTGTGAACGAGACACTCTTCAGCCAAATCCAGCGATTATTTGAACGCACGTACGCGCAGGTCGGGATCAATCTGGAAGATTGTCTGATTGATCGGACGCGCAGCGCGCAGTTGTCGATGCTCGCGGGAAAATCGGCCCGGGAACTGAGCGAACTCGCGCGCACTTTTTTACGCCATGCCGGCGACCAGCTTTACGTCGGCATTTATTATTCCCGCTGGCTGATTGAACAACTCGAACAACACGATCCGCGCTCGGGCTTGGGTGACCGCAACATCCGGTCGCTGATCATGTTCGTGGAAGAATTGAATCACGCATTGCACGCCGCGCTTCAGTTCAAACGCGGAGTGCGCGAGATCGCGTCGGAAGATTTTGCGCGTAACCTCGAGCTTCAGGCGCAGGTGGACACGTACCTGGTTCTTCTACTGTTTGTCGCCTTTTTCCGAAAAACGCAACGCGTCTCGGCGACCGATCGCCACTGGTTGCGTTTTCACCTTTTCTCGCGGCAATGTCCCGATGCATTTCGCGACGCGAACCTGCGCGGCCGTTATCTCGAGACGAGTCAGCTCGCGGCAAGCTACACGCGTTTTCTCGACACCCTCAATGCCGTTCGTCGTGTCGATGAAATCCGACGGTTTCATTCCCTCAATTACTGCGAGAAAAAGACGCGGATCCTTGCGCTGATGGACCGCGCTCCAAACTAGCGAAGAAAGGGCTACTGGTCTCGCAGGTTGGATTCGCGAACTGGGTCATGATGGATCGCGCGGCAAAATCGCTGCATCCAGACCTCGACGATTTGTCGAATCACTGGATATACTCATTGGTAGCCGGTGCCCGTACGATAAATTAGGCGGAACTGAGCTGAGCATGGCGGAAACATCTACGGCGCAGCAAATGCTGGATCAGGAAATGATCGCGCAGATTGGTCACCAGGATCAAAGCGCCTTCAGCGCTCTTTACGATCGGCTGAGCGGTCCGCTCTATTCTTTGGCGATGAAAATGCTCGGAGATCCTGCAGAGGCGCAGGACGCTCTGCAAGATGTCTTCCTCCAAATATGGTCGCGCGCTGCAACTTATGACCCAGAACAGAGCAGCGTCTTCAGCTGGACCGTGCTGCTGACTCGAAGCCGAGTCATCGATCGATTGCGGGCGCGCGGCCGGCGTTCGCGAGTCGTAGTCGCCTCTACTGAAGATGAACCCATCGGCGCGGCCAATGCATCCACCGTCGAGAGCGCCGCGGATACCGTTGAGAAGAATGATGAGGCAGCGCGTGTGCGATCTGTATTGAATAATCTGCCTTCTGAACAACGCGAGGCGATCGAATTGGCTTTTTTTGAGCATCTCAGCCATCACGAAATTGCGGCGCAGCTTGGGCAACCGCTGGGCACCGTAAAAGCCCGAATCCGTCGGGGACTGCTTAAATTGAGGCAACGACTTAACACCTTATGATTTCGGAGGAACAACAGGATCAGGCAGCACTCTACGCGCTCGGGTTGCTCGGCGCGGATGAGGACGCCGCGTTCGAATCGCAGTTGAGAGCGAACGCTGAATTGCGTGATCTCGTCCGCGAACTGCGCGAGGCGTCCGGCGATCTCGCTTTGACCGCTCCATCGCTGCTCCCGCCTGCATCGTTAAAGCGACGGATCATGGGTGAAATAGCGATGGAAACCAAACGGGTCGTTCCAATGCCGACGCGACGCGCATCGTTTGGCTGGATACCATGGGCCATAGCTGCGGGGTTGGCCCTGTTCTGCGGACTGCTCGTGCTGGATCGCGTACGTTTAGAGCGCCAACTCGCTGAGATACGTGCCGTCGATCCGTTGATGCAGACGACATTTTTCACTCTTGCACCCGCTGCGCCTGCTCCGTCGGAAGCGAAAGCGACGGTGGCATGGCAACCTGGGCGTCAAAGCGGCGTGATTCGCATCAACAACCTTCCTGCGCCGCAGCCGGGCAAGGATTATCAGTTGTGGGCGGTCGATGCCGAGCATAAGGATCCAATCAGCGCAGGGGTTGTGCGGGTAGATAAGAACGGTGTCGCGCAAATTCGCTTCAAGCCGGTTGAGAAGGCGGAACATGTGAAGGCTTTTGCGATCAGCTTGGAGCGCGAAGGTGGTGTCCCGAAAAAGGAGGGACCCATTTTGCTCGTCGGTTCAACCTGACATAGTTCGTACGCGTCTCGCCTAACGACTGGTCTATCGCTACCGAGCGTCGAGAGAAAGCATCTAGCCGAATGACCGCGGCGTACCGGTCATTCGAAACTAGAAATCTTTATTTCCATACTGGCCATGCGAGCCGTCGGATCGGTAATTGCGGAGGAAAACGGCGCTTTGTCCTTGCGGACGTTCACGACGGCAGATGCTGGTTTCAACCTCGATTAGGGCAACCATCGGATGGCCGAGCGCGCCATCGAGGAAAGCATTATTGACCGACTCGGGTTGTTCGATCCCTTCCGACAGCGGCCAGTTCACTCGTTACAGCGTATCGCTCGACTTGGAGAATGAAGACAGCGACTGGAGTTTCGAAGTCGCTGTCACGATGGAATTTTGATTCCAACAGCTGAAAGCGCGGCCAAGGCTGGAGCAAGCGCTTGGCAGCAATATGTACGAGCAATCTCTCCCGCTATCGAAAATTTTTCGCCGTGACTGCATCCAGTCGCCGGGTTGCAGCGTAATGCTTGTCGAACGCAAAAAATGGAAACTTGCAAACGACGTGTCGGCACAGCTGATAGGAAACACTGCGGAAAAATTTGGATTTCTGTCTTGCCGCCTTTCCTGGCCATTGCTTGTCTGCTCGTCTTTTTCCTTTCACAAAAAAGCGAGAACGAACCGAACAAGGCGCCAGCAGCTGGAGCAACTTTCGATAATTTGCTGGGCTTGGCACTTACCCCTCAGACAGGCGATACCCGCACTGATAAAGAAATTTCCCGGCTCCAGCAGCAAATTCGCAATGGACGGAATCTTCAGCTTGGCCTCGAACAGCTCGGTTGGGCGTTCGTTGCAAAAGCGCGCGAAAGTTTTGACCCGGGCTTCTACAAACTGGCCGAGCAGTGTGCGCACGCGATCGAGGTGCGCAATCCACAAAGCCAGGAAGCGATGCTGCTGCGCGCGCACGTGATGCAAAATCTGCATCGGTTTAAAGAATCCGAAACGCTGGCGCGGCGTCTCGTGCAGCAGCGGGGTCTCAGTTTTGATTACGGTCTTCTGGGGGATGCGTTGATGGAGCAAGGAAAACTGGGCGACGCGGTCGAGGCCTATAAGCGGATGATGAATTTGAAGCCCGACCTTCGCGCATACGCCCGTGCGGCGCACATGCGCTGGCTCAAAGGCGATCTCGAGGGAGCGATTGAGGCGATGCAACTGGCTGTGAGCGCTGCCAGTCCGAGCGATGCCGAAACCGCTGCATGGGTGAACACTCGATTGGCGTTCTACGAGTTTCAAGCCGGCCGTGTTAACGAATCAGAACAACGCTGCGCGCTCGCACTCTCGCTACAAAACAATTATCCCCCAACGCTATTGTTGCAGGGCAGAATCCTGCTTGAGCAAGGCCGATTCAGCGAAGCCGTGGACGCTTTGCAAAACGCCGTGAAGCTAAATCCGCTTCCGGAATATGAGTGGACGCTAGCCGAGGCGCTGCGCGCAGCTGACAAGGAGAACGAAGCGTCTGAGGTCGAAGCTCAACTTTGCAAACGCGGCGCGAGCAGCGATCCGCGGACGCTTGCGCTCTATCTCGCGACGCGACACGAGTCTCCTGAGACGGCGCTTCGACTTGCGCGAGCAGAAATTGACTCGCGCAGCGATGTCTTTACTCACGATGCGTTGGCTTGGTCGCTGGCTGCGGTAGGCAACCTAGCTGAAGCGCACAGCGAGATGCAGAAGGCATTGGCAGAAGGCACCCAGGACGCGCGGTTGTTCTTCCATGCCGCCATCATTGTTTCACAAGCCGGTCAGTCAGCCGATGCGAAGCGCTGGCTGGGCAAAGCGAGTGAACTATCGCATCTGCTTTTGCCATCTGAGCGCAATGAACTTCAAACCGCGGCGGCGCGTGGCGCTGAAAAGAATGCCTCCACTGCCTCGAACCCAAGAAAAACTTTTTCGCTCGAACCAAAAACCGCGCGGAAAACCCAACCACAAACCTAACAACAAATGAAAAAAACAACATACCTCCTGTCGCGCGCCGTCATGGCACTCCTCGCGGCACATTTAATCGGAGCGGCGCAAGCTTCCAGTCACATGGATGCGCCACTGATAACTCGCGATCCAGCAGCCAACACAACGGATGTTTACGCGTTCGTGCAAAATGAAAACGGAATAAAAAGTCTTGTTACCGCGCTGGGTGTTTATCCCCACGAAGAACCCGGCGTCGGTCCAAACAAGTACAACTTCGACGACAACGTGCTCTATCAAATCCGCGTTGCCACCGGTAATGACGTGTCTCTGGGCAAAGCCACATTGAGCTACGAATTCAAATTCGATACGACATTCAGGAACCAGAACACGATCCTGCAATCCTACCTTGGTGTCGTTAACGATGTCGGGGACGGTAATCAGAACCTGATACAGACCTACACCGTCACTAAAGTGGACCATCACCAAGGCAACCACCGTACGGTGCTCGGAACCGGTACCGTTCCGCCGAACAATCAGGGCGTTGCTACTCCGTTTTATAATCAGGGCAATGACGGCAACAACCGCGCGAAGGATGGCGTCGCGACGGAAGGCGAGCTCGATCGTTACACAACACAAACAATCAAAAACCTGGGCGGCGGTTACTCCTCATTCGCAGGGCAACGTGACGATGGTTTCTACGGCGACATCAATGCCATATTCGATCTCCTGCAGCTTCGTTCGCCAGGCAAGGATTCGCAGGGCGGGTTCAACATCCACATGATGGCGCTCGTCATTCCTATAAGTGAATTTGGCGGTGACCAGCAAATCGTTGGCGTTTACGCAACGACCAGTCGCCGTCAGATACAAATATTGCGCGATGAAACCAACCGCTCGGTGAGAAATGGCCCTCCGCAGCTGCATGGCCCTTGGGTGCAGGTCGCACGGCAAGGCAATCCGCTCTTCAACGAAGGCTTGGTTGCCATTGCTGATAAGGACCGCTACAGCCGCACCAGCCCCGAATCTGATAATGAGTTGTTCCGCGAATACGCGATGACTCCCGAACTCGCGCATCTAATTAACGTCATCATTTTTAACGGCCAGTTGCCCGACGTCGAGACAGGCCGCACTGACATCGCAGGGATCTTTATTCCTGATTTGATTAAAGTTGATTTGTCCACTGATGCCTGCCGTCTGGCTGGCAACGGAACGCAACAGGGGCCCAACCCGGATGACCCTGGATTTTCCCGGCTGGGCATTTTCGGCGGTGACACTCTGGTCAGCCAAATTCAACCAGGCTTTGGCGACGGAGTTATTCCCGGCGGCTGGCCGAATGGTCGTCGTTTTGGCGACGACGTAGTGGACATCGCGGTGACTGCGCTAATCAGCAATCTTCGCGTAAACCCACCAATCATTCGCGGTCCAGCAGGCGACAATGTGGACTTCAACGACGTGGCTTACAATAAGGTCTTCCCGTACGAATCGACGCCGCAGAACGGCCGTAATCATTCCCATCCATAACACCATAACGCGTCGCGGTCCGTCATTCTCTTATGGACGCTCGGAATCCCGGCCAGGCAGCATCGCGCCTGGCCGGGTCGCGCGTTGCTCGAGCCGCGATTCTTTCGCTTCTGCTTTCGCTGTTGCCGCTCCAATATGCGGCGGCGCACGATCCCGGTTTAAGCAGCCTCACGATCCGACAACGCACGAACGGGTTGGAGGCAAAATTGACGCTGGCAGTCAAGGACGCAGCACAAATTGCCGAGCTCGACGAGAACCACGATGGCAATGTATCGCAAGTCGAGTTCGGTCGAGGTCAATCGCAACTTGAAGCGGCGGTAGCAAGGCAAGTCGTCATCACGGTTGCTGGAGGAGTAGTCAAAGACGAATCCGTTCAGAGCCGGCTCGATGAGAGTAACAACGTAGAAGTTCGTTTGAATTTCCACGCTATCGGCTTTTCGAGTTTGGAGATTCAATCCAAACTCATCACGTCCCTGCCGCTTGGGCATCGTCAATATCTCCAGGTACAAAACTCAAGCGGGGAAACCATCTTCGAGCGGTTGCTCAGCGCAGTCGCAGACCGCGCGACAGTGGAAATGCCCGATGCCCACTCGAGTATTGCCGCGTTCGAGGCCGTTCGTTCGTTTGCGAATTTCCTTTCTTTGGGTGTGAAACATATTTTGACCGGATACGATCACTTGCTTTTTCTCCTTGGGCTGCTGCTCGTGGCGCGGGGTTTCGTCTCAGCTTTGAATATCATCACCTCATTTACGATAGCGCACTCGATCACACTGGCGGTGGCAACACTGAACGTGGTGCAAATTCCAAGTCGAATTGTGGAGCCACTGATCGCTGCTTCCATCGTTTTTGTTGGCATCGAGAACCTTCTACGGGGCGACATTCCAAACGCGCGACGAATGGTGGCCTTCGGCTTTGGTTTGATACATGGCTTTGGTTTTGCTTCCGCTTTGCGTGAGGCTGGCATCGGCTCGGGCGTCGGCATCGTACTGCCGCTATTCTCTTTCAACCTGGGCGTGGAGCTCGGTCAAATCATGGTTGCTGCTGCAGCGCTGCCGATCATTTGGAAACTTCGGGAGAACCCGATGTTTATCGCGCGGTGGGTGCCGGCGTGTTCAGCAGCTGTTGTGCTACTCGGCAGTTTTTGGTTCGTCCAGCGCGTCTGGATGACTTGAGCGTCTTCCAGGTGGTTCTCTGCAAGTAGTCTGGTGGGTATTGCGCCGCCACGCATGATGCGATTCATTTGCTCATGGCTACCTATCCAAAGAGTCCAAAAGAAATGACGCGCGGCATGATGTATTTCCCCCGAATGCTGGACAAGATCCGGCTGCATCTGCGCGGCGAGCTCCACGAAGATTATCGAGAAAACTTCGGTGCGCTGAAAGCGGCGGACGGCGTATGCTGCAATTTTCTGCGCGTGCACCATCGCGATCTGATTGAGCGTGTGAAGCAGGGCGGAACGGATGAAGAAATTCTGGAATGGTGTTTCGAAAAGGGCCGCCGGTTGAACGAAGGCGATCTCTTTGTCTGGAACGGATTCGCATCGAAACTCGGATGGCGCGATTCGATCACGCCGCGGCTCGAAGAACGAAAAAAGGAGATGGGAATCGCCGATCGCAACGACATTCAATGCATTCCAGACCTCATCGATTTCGACGAAGGCCGATTCCCGGAGGCGGGCAAGACACCGTGAGTTCATCGAACTTAGCTTGGCTACGTGTAGCCGGCGTAGCGATTGGTCTTTGCACTCTGGCTTTCACATCTTGCAATTATGACGTCCCAATCACATCGGGTCCGACCCGAAATATAGAGCAACGGCTTCTTGGCGATTGGATTTCGCTCGACGGCAGGGAAAACATGAAAGTGCGACGGTTGGACGACAATACTTACGTCGTTTACTACGACGGCGATCTTTTTCGCGCTTACCACTCCGACGTCGCGGAAACACCTTTCGCGACTGTCCAGGACCTCAACTCAAGCGATCGCAAGTATGCTTACGTCATTTGGAAATTGTCGGACGATGGCAAGAACTTGAGGTTGCGAAGCGTCAACGACAAGGTTGTTCCCAAGGAAACCAAAGACTCAGCCTCTATAGCTGCGCTCCTGACAAAAAACGCCCGCAATCCTGAGCTGTTCGGCGAGGAGATCGAGTTTAAGAAAGAAAAATAGTAGCGGCCTCGCTTATTCGAGCCTGGCGAACTCGACCAAGATGCTGTAGCGGGATTCGAGATGTTTGAGAATCAATTGCGCCGGGTCGCGCTTCTCTCACTCGCCTTGTTTCTCTGTGCTCAGCGAGTGGATGCGCAAGAAACACCGGCGGTCGCATCAAGTCCGAACGGATCGCCATCGGCGACTCCGCCTGTCTTTTCGCCACAGGCACTGTCGGAACTGAAACAACTGCAGAAGGCAGCTCTGGAAAGCGATTATGCTTACCGGCATGTCGCGCATCTGGCCAACAACATCGGACCGCGTTTAAGCGGATCGGCACAGGCGGCAAAAGCAGTCGAGTACGTCGCCGCCGAACTGAAAGCACTCGGCTGCGACGTGCAGCTTGAGAAGGTGATGGTCCCCCATTGGGTACGCGGCGAAGAGACAGCCGAACTCGTTCAATTTCCCGGACAGGCACCAAACACCACGCAGAAGATTGTGTTGTGCGCGCTAGGAGGCAGTGTGGCCACACCAAAAAACGGGATCGAAGCGGAGGTCCTTGTGGTCAAAAATTTTGATGAATTGAAATCGATGCCTCGTGAAAAGGTGGCGGGCAAAATCGTGCTGTTCAATTACCCGTTCGACAAGCAAATGGCCGCGGAGGGTCGTAGCTCCCAAGCTTATGGCGAAGCGGTTGTTTATCGCAGTCACGGGCCGAGCGCAGCCGCGAGGCAAGGCGCTCTTGCGTGTTTGATCCGCTCAGTGGGCGGAGCCGACTATCGGCTTCCACACACTGGAATGACAGATTACGCAAAAGATGCGCCGAAAATTCCGGCGGGCGCGGTAACGGCCGAAGATGCGGATTTAATTGCTAGCCTGGTACCGCAAGGGCCGATGAAAATGAAATTGGTTCTCACGCCGGAAACTCTGCCTGACATCGAAAGCGCGAACGTTATCGCCGATATCAAAGGCAGCGAACATCCTGAACAGGTCGTCATCGTTTCTGGTCATTTGGATTCATGGGACTTGGGCACAGGCGCGATCGATGATGGCGCAGGAGTCGCAGTTTCGATGGAAACGGCGAACCTGATCCAAAAACTTCGTCTTAAACCGAAGCGCACGATTCGCGTGATCGCATGGATGAATGAAGAGAACGGTGAGGCCGGATCAAAGCAGTACGCAAAGGATCACGAAAAAGAGATACAAAATCATTTCGCAGCAATGGAAACAGACGGCGGCGCCGGTCATCCGATTGGCGTTAACATCAAGGCAAACCCGGAAGTAAAAAAAATGTTCGCGCCCGTCGCGAACATCTTGCAGGAATCAGGCGCAGGCATACTCGATTTAGTTGAACACTGTGGAGCCGACATCGAGCCGCTCGAGAAAGCCGGCGTGCCAGCTTTTAGTCCGATTCAAGACAACCGTTTCTACTTCAATTATCACCACACGGCAGCCGACACTCTGGACAAAATTGTGCCGAAAGAATTGGCGGAAAATTCCGCAGTGGTCGCGGTTGTGGCTTACGCGCTGGCAAACATGGAAGGGCCATTGCCGCGGTAACTGTAGCCGGCCTGTGGGCCGGTTTGCGTATCAACCGTTTCACGCGGGAGAGACGGCCCATAGGGCCGTGGCTATAGCGGCTGCAATTTCATTCAGTTGCGCTTTAAATTGCGCGCCTCGTTGAGCACAAAATTCGCCAGCCGACGCCCGCGATTGCGAACAAATCGCCACGGGCCGGCATCTACGAAATAGGTGAGGAGAATGCTGTCGCGCGTTTTCACCTCCGGCCCGACCGGATCGGCCGAATGCCAGGTGTTGTCGGCCACGGCAAAGGCGTAGCCACTATTTGGCGAAAACGGCATCTGTGCTTTCTTCGGTTTGCGTCCATTCGGCAACACCTCGTGGAAGATCGTACCGATATGCGGCGTGGAATTGTCCGCCGGTAGATAAAATTGGACGGTGATCCCTTTCCAAAGACTGTCGGTATGCTTGAAGATGCGGTATCCGGGAATGTCGCGCGTCAGGATCGGTACCGGATACATGTTCACCTTTGCGAAGTTTTCTCCGAACCTTCCTTTTAGCCCCGGCGCCAACCGTTGGACGAAAGCAGAGTGCAACTCCTTGGAACGCAGCACGCGACCGGTCGCATCCCAGACTGCGCGTTTTCTCGGGGGTAAATGGCGAACGTATTCGGGGAAAAGATCGATCTTCGCGCGGGTGGGTTTTCCATCGGGCCTGCTGCTGCCCATCTTGCTTTTGCCGGACATCGCGCGGTAATCATCGGCTACGGGCATTGCTTCCAGCATCCGCGCGTAAAAATCATCGGGAAAAATGCGATCAAACTGCAAGTGATGGAACGGCGCGTCATCTGCGGGGGCCTGTTGTACTGAATCGACAACGAATTGGATAAGATTTGCAACTGACTCGGATTTTTCCATTGAGTGTTCCTGGCGAGGCTAATTTAGAAATGGTACTCTGTTGTGCAATGAATAAGCAAGGAGCGGCGGTCTCAAGGCCGCCGTGGTAATCATGGTCGTAATAAACCAAAACCGTTCGCTTCTCTCACGTGTTGGGCGCTGGATAGCCGAACTGCTCCTTGTGTTCGTCGGCGTCTACGGAGCCTTCTGGCTGAACAACTATCAGGAGCATCGGGAGGAGGCAGGACGGCGCGATCAGATTCTGGCTTCGTTCGAGGAGCAATTGCGCCAAGGCATCGAAAGCGGAAAAATTAACCGCGCGAAACAGGAACAAAAATCCGTGGAGTTTCGGCATGCGCTCGATGCCGGTGAAATGCCGCCGCTGCAGCCGTTTGTTTTCACAACCGACTACAGCCCAAGTGACTGGGCTACCATGCTGCAATCCGGAGGCGTCCAACTGCTTGATGTGCAGACGCTCATCGCGGTGCGCAATGACGAATCAGTAATTCGCTGGGGATTAAGTCGCATGGCGTGGTATCAAAAATTGAGCGACGAACTGATCGTGCCGAATCTGGACCAGGACATTTCATTTTTTTACGACCCAGCCACGAAAAAATTGCGAAAGCGGTTCGAGATTTACCCCGACGCTTTGGACGCGAACGTGCAATTTGCGAACGAGCTTGAACGAACG
>JBBQRI010000012.1:0-26263 GCA_038214915.1 Chthoniobacterales bacterium | reverse complement strand
GGCACTAATCGAGATCGTAAACCTCGACTAAAGCATTGCCCGTAGCGCCGTTGGCTCCGCGAACAATGGCAGTATATTTTCCTGCTGGCAGGTGAAGCACGAGTGCCGATTCCCGCTCATCTGTGGGCGAGAGTGCATTCTTCCGGATGTCGACCCAGTTAACATCATCTAGCCAGTTGTCATTGCTTGCGATAACTGAGCCAGTCGAATCGTAGATTGTCAGCGTCGGATCGCTTAGCACTCCGCTCACACCGTGAGAAGCTAGCGACGGGCCAAGGGCGCGCACAATAACGGTCGCGCTATCCACGTCTCCAATGATGAACCCGCTGATGAGCACGTTATCCCCGATGCCGACCGAACCACGGGTGCTCATATTCCTCAACTTAGAGTTCGATATCGGCGAGAGATCGTATAGCTCGACCAAGCCAATCCCCGGAGTCGGGTCCTTTCCGGTGACTATCACAGTGTAGGCGCCCGGCGCCAACGTCTGTGCAGTGGCCGATTCCAACACATTGGCCGGCACCAGTCCGTTGGCTTCTACTACAAAGTGGTTTGGATCGGACTGCCAATTGTCGTTGGTTGCGATGAGAGTATGGGAAGAGTTATACACCCTGAGAATCGGATCGCTCAGCACACCGGAAAGCCCAAAGCCGCGGAGGGATGGCCCGAGCGCGCGAAGCACCATGCTCTTGGGCTCGGTTCCGGAAACGATAAAGCCGCCGATCAAAACGTTGTCACCGACCGAAACGAGTCCCCTGGTAGAAAGGTTGAGCGGTTCAGGGCCTACTGTCGGGAACTTCGTATTTTCCAAATGAATGGGCAAGGCGCGATAGGCCGTCGTACAGCTGAAGGTCGAATAGCGGTAGGAAAAAATCGTCTCCCCTTCGGCATTTAAGCCGAGGAGCCGCGCGAACGCGTTTTGTCCGCTGGGACTTTCAAATGCATAGTCGATCAGGTAGTTCTTCGGCGCGTCCTCATAGACAGACCCGCAATAGGGACAAGTGATATTTTGACCAGCGTCGAAATTCCAGATTTCGGTGGCGATTTTTGCGTTCAAATCGATCGCGTACTTACGCGCAACGGCATAGCCACGTTGGTCTCCCCGTGGCACATTAAAGACGCTGCCTTGTCCGTTATCAAACATTAAGAGATTCTGATCGTAAGCAATCGAAGGCGCATGTTGACCAATTGGGGGCAGGCTGCCTGGCGGGACCGTCAGCGCAAACTTCCTCAAAGAGGGAAATTGGTACCATTTTTTCCTCGGATCTCCCAGGATCCATTTGATGGCGCTTGTTTCATAATCCAAGCATATGAGGAAATTTTCCCGGCTCGAAACTATTAATGAGTCGTCTGCCCTGTTGTACGTGACGCCGTTGAGATGGAACCAATCCGTCGGCGACGGATAAACGAACTGACCGGGATCGTCTCCTCCGGCAATCATGGCTGCCCTGATAATTTGAGCCATGTTCCATCGCTTCAAAACCCTTCCTGAAGCGTCCACTTCAATGTTCACCGAGTTGTAGTCTGTTGTAGTATCCGCATCCAGGATAATTCCAACTTTTCCACGGTCGATGTTATGGTGGAAATTCCTAACTCCGAGACTGCTGTAATCGGCGAGCTCGGTGAAAGCGCCATCGAGCTCGATTCGAGACAGTTTGTGGCCATGACCCAAATAGACTGCGTTATCAAAGAAGGTGGCACTACCGATCGAGATGCCGGCCGTGCCCACCCACCGCAATCTGCCGTCCGTATCGATAATCGCAGGTTCAAAATTGCTACAAGACCCTTTAACCATCATGTAGTCGTAGCTCAAATCAGTGTTATTTGTACGTGCTTTTAGGATCGTTGGACTCTTATATCCGCATGGATCATTGAAAGTGGCGGTCGTGACTCGGATGTTGGCTTGCTTCGAGGAGCCGTCCATAAACCGATAAGTGAGCGCAACGGTGTTACTGTATCCGTCGTAAAGCCCATAGACCGGCAAGACGATCTCGCCGGTTTGCGGGTTTTCAAAGCCCCGATCCACGAGGTACGAATTGGCATAAGTAGCTGAAAGCGGGCGAGTGACAGAACCTGCTTTCGGGTTGATCGTGAACTGAATGCTTTTCAGAACGGTCGTATTGCTGACGTCCAGGGTTAATTTACTGATGAACGGCGTAGCACCTGCCGTGTGACCGGTGATTGTTATCGTTGTGTCATCTGCCTGGGTTGCGCTGGCGAGATGGGTCAAGACCACAAAGACCGCTACAACGACGGTTAATGAGCATGTTTTCATAGCGCATTTTTCAATGGCTGTTCTACGAGAAGAATGCCCCAGGACATCAGAGGAGACCCGTTCGAGTCCAGCAAAGCCACGAATTAATGCAGGGTGTAGACTTCGGCTAAGCCAATGCCTGTACCGTCATTGGCTCCGCGCACGATGGCGGTATAAGCTCCGGCGGGCAGGTGAAGCACGAGTGCCGATTCCGAGGGACTTGTCGGCGAGAGTGCATTCTTCCGGACGTCGATCCAGTTCACATTGTCTAGCCAGTTGTCATTGCTCGCGATGAGAGAGCCAGTCGAATCGTAGATTTCCAGTGTGGGATCGCTTAGCACTCCGCTCAAACCGTAGGCCGCTAGCGATGGGCCAAGGGCGCGTACGATCACGGTCGAACTTCCCACGTCACCAATGACAAACCCACTAATAAGCACGTTATCCAGCGTGCCGACCGAACCGCGGGTGCTCATGTTCGCCAACGTAGAGTTGGATAGTGGCTCGATATCGTAAACCTCGACCAAGCCAATCCCCGAAGTCGCGTCCTTGCCGGTGACTATCACAGTGTAAGCGCCCGGCGCCAAGCTGCGTGCAGCGGCCGATTCTGACAGATTGGCCGGCGCGAGTCCGTTGGATTCTACGATAAAATGGTTTGGATCGGACTGCCAATTGTCGTTGGTTGCTATGAGAGTATGGGAAGAGTTATACACGTTAAGAACCGGGTCGGCGAGCACACCGGAAACCCCGAAGCCGCTGAGCGATGGTCCTAGCGCGCGAAGCACTACGGTCTTAGGATCGGTTCCGGTGATGATAAAGCCACCGATCAGAACGTTGTCACCGGTCCCAACGAGCCCCCTGGTAGAGAGGTTGAGCGCTTCAGGCCCTACTGTCGGGAACTTCGTATTTTCCAAATGAATCGGAAGGGAATTGTATGCGGTATTACAGCCGACAGTTGGATATTGATAATAGAAAATCCTTTCGCCGCCAGCATCCAGGCCCAAGAGTTGCGCGAATGTGGGAATGTTGGGCGGTCCACCGCCGTTAACGAACGCGTAATCGATTAAGTAGTTAAGCGGCGCGTCCTCATAGATGCTTGAGCAGAACGGGCAGTGGATGTTCTGGTTCGCGGGGTAGTTCCACACTTCAGTCGCAACGTTTGCTACCAGATCCAAGCTATACTTGCGGGGACTCGCATAGTCGCGTTGAGCCCCTGGAGGATTCTGGAACTGACTCATTTGACCGTTATCAAAAAGCAAAAGACTTTGATCAAAGGTAATTGAAGGAGCGTGTTGCCCGATCGGCGCCAGGCTGGCAGGCGCCACGCCAATTGCAAATTTTCTCAAAGACGGAAATTGGTACCACTTTTTGGTCGGATCGCCGAGGATCCATTTGATAGCGGTTGTATTATAATCGACACATATGACGAAGTTTTCACGGCTTGAAACGACCAGAGAGTCGTCGGCCCGGTTGTACGTGGCACCGTTGTTATGGAACCAATCGGTCGGAGTGGGGAAGACAAATTGGCTCGGATCGTCACCGCCAGCAATCATGGCTGCACTGATGATGTTAGCCATGTTAAACGTCTTGAATATGTGACCGTCGTCTTTATCAACTTCCAGGATTGTGGACTCGAAGTAGCTCGTCGTATCCGGCTCAAGGAGTAGTCCCGTTTTACCGGGATCGATATTATGATGGAAGTGGACGGCGCCGATATTGCTATAGTCTGCAACCACGAGGACCGTCCCATCAAGCTCGATGCGAACCAACTGGCTGCCTTGCGTCCTGTATACCGCGTTGTCGAAGAACGTGGAAGCGGCAAAAAGAGCGTTCAGCGTGGGCAGCGGGCTCACCCAGCGCAATGCTCCATCGGAATCAAGAATGATAGGTGAGTAATCACCGCAAGCAGACCTGTCAAAGATATAATCATAACTCAACTGAGTGCTGTTCGTCCTGGGTTGAAGCTTGGTCGGAGTGTTGTAGCCGCAGCCCTGATCATCGAAAGCAGCGGTCACGATCGAGGTGACACCTTGCTTTGAAGAACCGTCCAGAAAGCGATAAGTCAGTCTAACGATATTCTGATATCCAGCGTAAAGTCCGTAGATTGGCAAAATAACCTGTGGCGGATGTTCAAATCCCCGGCTCACGAGGTAGGCGTTGGAATAAGTGCCTGATAGTGGAGGGATGACCGAGCCCGGTTTCGAGTCGATCGCGAACTGAATGCTCTTCAGAACGCTCGTGTTGCTGACCTGCAGGTTCAATTTACTGATAAAAGGCGTAGCACCTGCCGTGTGGCCTGTGATCGTTATCGTGGTGTCACCTGCCTGATTGGCGCCGGCGACATGGGTGAGAACCATGAAGACGGCACCGACGACGATTGATGAGCATATTTTCATAAGATGTTTATTTCTGCTAATAAAGTGCCAATCATGTCGAAGGAGGCCGTTTCAGTCCAGCAAAAATTTCGACGACACGCATTTATTTTTGAAGCTTGTCATTGAAACGCGCGGCGAGATCGCTGTGTGAATAAACCAAAAAGACCCCGGGGCCGTTCTGCCACGGATTCATCCGAATGCCGGTGCGGACAGCGACGCCGCGGGAAATGGCTTTGGAGGCGTTTTGGCGTCGAGAGTGAGCCAGAGAAGCGGGATGCAACAACGATTTCGGCCTTGAACTTTTAAGTACAAAATCAAAATCTTCTGTTGGCCGCGGCGGCAGGAGAATCGACAACCGGCGTGGATCGACAATGACACACCTGAGTATTAGACTTCGTCCCGATTTCTGGAAATGAGAGCCAACGATCAACTGAAAGACGGCGCAACAGAAATGATATCCCGATCTCTGGTAACGGGTTCCCGTCGATTTTCACTTCATGTAGCCACAGGTATTTTCTGCTTTGTTCTCGCGCTTCTTTTTTTCTGGGGTGCCGTTCTTCAAATTGATTTTAAACGGACGCACTTTCTTGATCTTAATCCTTATCCGGATGCGGTGGAATATTTCGCGCAGGCTAACTCGATCTTGAAAGAAGGCGCGCCAACGATTCAGATTGGCTATGACAAATTACCCTCCCGATACCCGCCAGGCTACCCAATCTTGATGATCCCTTGGTTGAGATGTCTGCCCCATAACGGAATTCTGGCCCCGTTTAGAACAAATCAGACGCTCGGCGCATTGCTGTTGACGGGCGGCTTCATGTTTTATTTTGCGATCGGAAGGCCGCTCGCCGGAGGATTAGTCGCATTGTTGGTCGCAACTCAACCTGCCTTCATTACCTTTAGCCGATCATCGATGAGCGATCTCAGCGGTGGAGCTGTCATATTGCTCGCATTTGCGCTGGTTTATCTAGGCCTCGCTTGGCGACGCCGCGTGCTGATTTATTGCGCCGCCATTGTTCTTGGATTGTCTTTGTGCATACGGCCTCAGTTAGTTTTCATGGCTCCGTTGTTAATAGCTATGGCTCTCTTTCCGGTTAACGTATCTTGGACGAGGTGGTTCATGCATTGCTGCCTTACCGTTGCTGTATTCGCTGTGGCCGCGAGCCCGTACTTTATTCTAAATACTTTCGAGTTCGGCCATCCATTGAAGACCGGTTACGAATTCTGGGTACCTGCGTTGGCGGACAAGCAAGCTGCTTTTTCCTTGCACAATGTCCCCCGCCAAGTGAGTATGATCTGGTCTGAGATTACCGCCAGTTGGGATCAATTTACGGCAGCGAACTTATTTGGCACCGGCACTTACGTAGTGCCGGCTTTCATTTTTCTCTCTGCCCTTGGCCTGGGGTTCGTGCGGGTGCGGCGGTTTGAGATCAGCGCATTCCTCGCGGGAGTTGTATACATTATGGCGACCGTAGCGTTTAGTTATGTTGAGGCACGGTTCTACATCCCTGTTTTTTTTCTTTTGGTTGCGCTCGCGGTTCTGCCTGCCGAATGGGCACTGAATGAAGCTCTCAAGGCGCGCTTTTCGATCTTGGCCGTTGGAGTGCTGGCGGTATTCCTCCTTAGCTGTATCGGTTATCCATCGCAATCAGGCTTTAAGCCCAAGGGGGGTCGATCCCAAGCCTGGGACGCTCTTCATTACGCAAACCGCAACGGGAAATCACTCTGGTACGAGGCGCAGAAAAAGTTCATTCGCAGCTTCGGAGACGCACCTGGCATTGTTTTATCCGACATCGACTCCCCCTATTTGAATGCGCTATTGCCTAAACCATTTGTGGCGGCGCCCATCGACGGTAACCATTACTACTCTTACAGCCGCCAGTGGCACTATGGGAAACCCGAGGCGGCTCAACTAGTCACAAATGGCTTCGGCCGCGAGATTCCTATCTACGCTCTTCTATTACCTTCAAAAGATGTCGATCAAGACATCAAACGCTTGCCCTTGATCCAAGGTTACAGTTGGAAACGGAGTGAGAAATCCAACGCAAGAGCCGTGATCATGACATTGACAAAGGACGCCGCTCCTCTGACCTTGAAATCCGCGTTTTGCTCAGTGGAGTGGTGATAAATGAAGCTATCTGTCGTTATTCCTTGTTACAATGAACGAGCGACAATCGACACCGTAGTTGAAGCAGTTCGCGCGGCACCAGTCGAAGACGTGGAAATTATTGTCGTGGATGACGGATCGACCGATGGAACGAGGGAACTTCTTAAAGCGAAACCTCATGGGTGGGCCGACAAGATCGTGCTGCAGGAACGCAATTTGGGCAAGGGAGCAGCTTTGCGGACCGGTTTCCAAGCAGCTACGGGCGACATAGTAATCGTTCAGGACGCCGACTTGGAGTATGACCCGAGTGAATACCCTATCCTTCTTGAACCGATTCTGGAGGATCGTGCTGATGTTGTGTTTGGTTCCCGGTTCCTGGGCGGCAGACCTCATCGGGTAGTTTACTTCTGGCACATGGTGGGAAACCGCTTTCTCACATTACTCTCCAACATGTTTACAAACTTGAACCTCACTGACATGGAAACATGTTACAAAATGTTTCGGCGCGAATTCCTGGACGGCATTACCATTGAAGAGAACCGGTTTGGGTTTGAACCTGAGATTACCGCGAAGGTAGCAAAAGCCGGCTGTAGAGTTTTCGAGGTCGGCATTTCATATAATGGCCGAACGTACGAAGAGGGGAAAAAGATAGGATGGCGTGACGGGGTTAGAGCTGTCTATGTGATTGTTAAGCATAACCTATTTCGAAGGAATAAAGTTTTATGGAAGAGCGATATTCAGGAATCGATGTCCTCGAAGCGCTCGAATGCGCGCACAACTACAACGATTATTTAACTCGCTTGGTCTGCGAATCAACCGAAGCAAAAGATCTAATCGACTTCGGCGCGGGCATCGGGACGTTCTCCAAACGGTTGCGGACGGCCGGTTACCACGTTAAATGCATCGAACCGGATCCTGTACAGAGGCAAATACTTGAGGAACAAGGTTTTGACACCCTGGACAATATTACTTCGGTCCGGGACGATTCGGCGTCATTCATTTTCTCGCTGAATGTTTTTGAGCACATCGAGCACGACACTATCGCCATACGAGCGGTTCGCCAAAAACTAAAACCAGGAGGCGCTCTCCTGATCTATGTTCCTGCCTTTGAGTGTCTCTGGACAAGTCTGGACGAGAAACTGTGTCACTATCGGCGCTACACAAAAACGAGCCTTCGACATCTTGTTGAGCAGGGAGGGTTCGCGATTGAACATGTTCGATATGCTGACTGTCTCGGGTTTATTGCCGCGCTTGTCTTTCGGCTGTTCAATAGAAGCGCGTCAACAGTGACGGCCGCGACAATTAGCTTTTATGATCGCTGGCTATTTGCGCCAAGCCGCGTCTTGGATAAACTCTTCGGTCGATGGTTTGGAAAGAACGTCTATGTGCTCTGCAAGCGCCTGTAGCTTTAGTGCTTTAAACGGATAGTTCAGGGACCATCGGGTCTACAATGCGGGAACAAACGGTCAAGCGTAAGCCAAAAATGGTGGCTTCCGAGCTTCCGTCCCGATTATTAGCGCAGGTCCGTCGCCTACTACTCTTTCTCGTTGCCGCGGCAAGCATTTCACCGGCCCTGCAGTCACAGATTGGTCACGCTCAGAATACAAGCCAGCAGCTCACGCTCGATACTAAAACCCACACGGTACAGAACTCAATCACCGATAACCCAACTCCGCAGAAAGGTAGTCAAGTTGACGTTAAAACATACGGTGCTGTGGGTGACGGTGTTACGAATGATACTGCCGCGTTTAACGTGGCTTTGGAGTCACTGGCTGACGCGGGCGGCGGGGTATGTCTGGTTCCAAGCGGAACTTACATTATTTCGGCTTCCGGCATAACGTCACATGTAAAGTCGGGCGTTCATCTCGTCGGTGAGGGACGTGCATCCATCCTCAAGATTACCGCGATGCCGACCGGTCCCTTGCTATGGGGGGATGGAAACGGTTGGAGCATCGAGAAGGTTGCGCTCGACATGGGGGATTATATTCCGAGCACCCACCGACCGGCCATCGCTTGCCGGGGGGACAACTGGCGCGTGGCAAATTGCTCTGTTCTCAGAATAGGCGTCATCGGAATAAGCGCTAGCGGCGGCAACAACTGGACAATCGAGAAAAATTACATCAGCAAGACCGTCCCAGCGCAAACGCTGAATGCAGCCATTCTCGCCACCAAACTAGAGGAGACACGGTCGACAAACGGACGCGTCATCGATAACGTTTGCGTCGGTTCAGGCATTATGTTTTGGGGATTCAACAGCACGATTGCGCGCAACCGTGTCACTGGCTCGGGATTCGGCTCCGGCATTTTCACCGGGATACCGATGAACGCCCATACACTGCAGATCAGGGACAACATTTGCAGTGGCGGGCGCGGCTTCGACGAGAACCGCACATGGGTGAGTGGCTTTGAATTGTGGTCGTCTGATTCCGTCATCGAAGGCAACGTTGCTTATGACAATGACGGCGGCGGCATCATCACAGGTGGGAAGAACTGCGTCGTAATCGCTAATGACTCTTACGATAACGGCGTTCATATGCCAAAAGGTGCCGGTTTCGTGGCGCGTTACAAAAGTGAAGACGTGAATGCATCCGGCTCGGTCTTCATCGGCAATCGGGCGCACGACGGTCGCAATCGAAACAGTAGTGCTACTCAGACGTACGGCTATGCAGAGCAACCAGGTCGACTACACGATATCGTGCATATCGGCAATGACTACAACGGCAACAGGATCAGGCCAGCCGAGTATCATAGCACCGCTGGTCAACGCAACGTGTCAGCAGACGAAGGAAGCCACGTAATTCAGACGCGGCTTTCGCCTGAGATGAAAAATAGATTGAAGGCGCTCGCCCAGGATACGGAGCTACCAGCCACTGCTCGTCGCGCCCTGAATGGTCTCGGCCGCTAGGAAAGACTGAACGACCAACCCGCCGAGCACCGAAACAGAAAAAGCGATAACCCGTTCCCCAATCAAAACCGTACACGACCTTCGTATCCCACGCGTTATTTCTGTTGCTTGAGTGTAACTACGGCAATCGTGTTTTCAGGAGTCAAGGGAAGACCATTGGAAACATTTTGCAGATAAAACTTGGTGCCGTCGCGTACCCACAGGCCAGTCTTGTTAGAAAAAATGCCTGGCCCACTCTTGGCGAAAATCGGGCCATCCGGAGCGTTGACATGAACTTCAACCCGGTTTGCTGCATATGTCATCCACGACAGAGTAGTGCACCCGTGGCCTTGTGAGTCGGCACGGAAAGGATTTGGGTCAGCAGCGATTAAGCCCAAGGGCCGCGGGCTTATAGTGAGTGCATCCAAGTCGCGTGTCCGGAAGATGGGCGCAGTTGGTGGTAGAACGTTTCGAGTTTGCATGGGTACGGGATTTTCCGTTTTTTGGCAAACCAGATAAACGTGGTAAGACGGCAGGACAGCATTATCGATGAGGAAATTGTCGAAAGTGATCAGCGCGTCTACCAGGGGTAGGATTTCTAAATCGCTCTCAATGAAATTGCCGGCGATTTCGTTGAACACCAAGAGTAACAACGTACCGCCAACATAGCGGAAGTGCCTGATTTCAAATCGGCTGGCAATTAGCGGCACTATCTCGCTTGCACGAATACCTTCGGAAGGATCCGAACTATTCATGCTATCGAGCGACGTCCGAAGCGCTTCGTTCTTGATACCTTGCCCTCTTTGAAACTTTCGGTAACGGTCTGGAATAAGTTTGAGAAAGCTGTCAGCAAGCTCGAGATCGCGACGGGGGAACTGCATTTGCGAAGGGCCAATGTACTCGTAGACAACAAAAAATCCGCCCGGCTTCAGGGTTTTTCTTATTTCGTCGAGAACGTGTTCAAGTTGAAAAATATGGTGGAGCGACGCGTGCGCATAAACGACGTCATACGTCTCTGGCGGGAACTTGGCGGCATTCAAATCGGCGACTTCGTAGCTTAGACCATCCAAACCTTCTGCTTGCGCTGTTTTTCGTGCGCTTTCGATTGCATTCTCGGCGATATCCACGCCATGGATCAGTTGGCAGAAATCGTGACGGCGCAATGTCCGCTCAATGACGCCAAAGCCGCAGCCAACTGACAGCGCTTTAATTGGTTTAGCAAAACTGGTCAGTAGGCCGGCAGAATGATTGATCCAGTCGATTGCCGGGTCGCCCGTAGCGCGTCGGTTCATATTCTCCTCGACGCCCGGAACCCGGACCCATTGCGTTTCTGGAGCCTCGCTTTCAGGATCGCTCCACCATTCAGCCGCTTTTTTAATGCCCTCGCTCATGCGAAATCATGCGTAATCTTCAAACCCACTGCAAGACGTGCGGGGCGGACCAATAACTGTAGAGACACATTTCTGTGGTGACATGCACTATCGAAATGTCGCGATGTTTCTTACTCGTGCGTCAAACTCGGCCTCCAACTCGTCGGCTGCGGCAGATGAGTGTGGACTAGGCTGGCAAGTGTGCTCGATCTCGGACGAAAGTCGCCGCGCCTCTTCCGCGATTGCGGGATCCGTAGCGGGATCGTCAGATTTAAAATCCGGCGGTACATTGGAGCTATTGATCCGCTCTGAAAGCGGCTCGAGGCATCTGGCAGAATATGGCTCGCCCAAAAAATCAAGTAACGAGCGGAGAGTCGACTCGCCGTTCTCGACTAAGGCGGTATAGCGCAAGCGATAAACCACACCCTGACCGTAAGCTTCCTCAGCCTTCAAACATGCCCTAACCGTACGAAGCCAATATTTGTACGCTTCTTCTTCGTTCGCCACCAAATGCGTGCCGGCGATGCGATGGAAATTGAGCATCGAGCGCACGACTGAGGTTACGTCGCGCACGATGTGGATGAATAAGGCGTCTGGAAACAGCTTGCGCAGACCACAAATATGGAACGAATACTGTGGCGTTTGATCTACCCAGCGCGTCTTGCATTCGGAGTCCGAAGCCGCCGTTCGAAGCGAATCAACGAGTTCGGAGTAGAGTAGGCCATCCGCAATTCCGTACTCCCGAATCGCTGCACTTGTAGCAGCATCGAATTCGCCAGTCACTTCCCCAACGTAAAATCCCTGCTCTTTGAGTAGGCGTTGGACTGCTATCATCAGGCGTTTTCGGTCGAGGTCGCACCGATGTTTGAGCACCAAAGAGTTGATGCTGCGTCCGATGTGGGAGAAGAATTCATCGCGCGCGATGCCCATTGCACTTAAGATGGAGAGGATGCCGCGCGCCGCGCCAACCTGGTAACTCATCGCGACGTTCACCGCGAAATCTCCCATCCAGTTCGATTCTGGCACTGGAAAGATGTTTGGATGGTAGCCAAGGCACCACGCAAGAATGCTAGTTCCAGATCGCGGCGAACCCAATACGAAAATTGGTCTATTAATTTCCTCGTGCATTTCAGTGTTGTTTGGGAGCCGCAGCGTCATTCTCTGTTTGCGATGGCCTCAATCCAGCGATGGGCTGTCGGCGCATCCAGAAGCTGCCTCCGATCCAGCCAGGGAGATCCGGAAAAGCGGCTCGAAGGTGCTCCTTATGATAACGGCTGAGGTAGTAATTGGCCAATAACACCTCGAACTCGGAGTTGAATGTCAGAAATGCCTGCAGCAAGTATTGCTCTGTCCAAAAACGGAACTCGTTCAGCACCCAGTGGCGCCGGTAGTCGAATGGGAGAAAAATATCGTGGACGTGCACAATCACGCCAGGGTTGAGACGCGGCAACACCTCGAGAAAAAGGTAATTGACGTCGCCGCCTATCTTTACCGTATGCGAGCTGTCGATGAACAAAATGTCACCCGGGCCGAGTTGGGAAAAAAAAACCACGTCGAGATCCTGAACCTTTGTCTCCATTAACGAGTCCAAGGCAGGGATACTACCGTTGCGAAGAAGCGCGCCGGGGAACGGATCAATGCAGATCAGACTCGAGTTCTTGTTCTTGGCAGCAGCCTGGCCGAGCACGAGAGAAGAAAAACCGCTGCCCACTTCGATGATCCGCCGTGGTTGAAAGTGGCGGACCATACAGTAAGCAACTAGGACATCGGTGCCGCGAAATGGCCTCCGCTGGCCAGGTGGGGGCTCCGCTACAACGGCTTCATATTCGCCACGGAATTTTGAAAAATGATTTCGCAGCAGATCGAGCTGCATTGAGTCATTCATGTCAATCCCCACGAGTTCGCTGGGTTGGCTCCAGAGCGTTTCAGGCAACGATCGCGTGTCGGGAATAGGCTGATAAAAATGTACCGGCGTCACATGGAACCCGTGTCTCTCCCAATCCAGGAACAATTCTGGATGTTCTGCGCTCTGAAGACAACGCGGCATCACCGCCGCAATGAATCGAGAAAGCTCTGAGGTCTCGATGTTTCCCCGCATTACTTCGTCCGCAATTTCGCGGAGAGCGGCCGGCGCGGACTCAATGTCACGACTCGCTTTGACCGAGTCGATTGCCACCTCGGGACTACTGGCTACGTACAGGCGAAACTCATATACCTTCGAGTCCCTGATCCACGGAATTTCAACGTGGCCAGACGATCCTCCTTTCGTCACCAGCTTCTCGTCATCCGCCCCAGTCGAAACACGTATCTCCGCTCCGGCCGGATCGTTCGTCTCCCAGGAAATCACGCAGCGTTGCCCAAAAAAAAGGGGATTCGGGTTCGCGGTTATTTTTCCGGTAATCTCTCCGGTCGGCCCCGTCTTATTCACTGCCGGTAACCAACGTCAGCTGCTGCGACGAGCTCGGGTTCTGCAACCTGCCGCGACAGCTCTAAGCTTTCTAAATGCCTATCGCTGAACAGAAATTCCAATTTTTCGCGTGCAGCGTCGGCGGAATAGAGCTCTTGCGTTTTGTTAACGCCGTTTTGCGAGAGTCGCGTCCAGAGCTGTTCCGATTCATACAGCTCAATTAATGCCCGCGCAAAATCCTGCGGTTCGTCGGCTACGAGAACGTCTTTGTGATCGGTGAGATTCATTCCCTCCACAGCAATTGAGGTCGCCACAACTGGCACGCCGAAGGCCATGCTTTGATTGATTTTGCCTTTGATGCCCGCCCCAAAACGCAAAGGAGCCACAGAGAGGCGCACGCTGCCGAAAAACGAACGCACATCCCGTTGCAATCCCGCTACAATGATCCCGTCGCACGCCAACGCAACGATTTCAGGGGGCGCCTTGTCACCGATGATGTAAAATTTTGCATCTGGCAGGCGGTCGCAAACAAACGGGTAAATCTTCTCCACGAAAAACAGCACCGCATCAATGTTTGGCCTGTGCTGAAAGCCGCCGATGAAAAGCCAGTCCTGCCTCAGGGCAAACGGCGCGATTGATCCAGCGACGTCGACGATGTTCGAAACCAATTGAATAGACTTGTTAGGCCACTTCTCCTGCAGCATTTGCTGTTCGATTGGGCTTACTACCCAGGTTTCATCTGCTTCCTTTATTAAAAAATCTTCCTGCTGCTGTCTCTCTTGTGCTTTCCGGCGCACATCGGGATCTTGAGTGAGCTGCGCTTCCCGTTCTTCCCGCAGATAATGCAAATCAACCGTATCAAATATGATGCGGCTCTGTGCGGCGTGAAGGCGAACATCCGTAATGTGCTTGCGCGCAAAATCGCAGCGGCTTAGCACGACGACATCGAACGTAGAGCCGCGCGAAATCAAATAATCGCGCACTCTTTTCACATATGGGTGATGAACAACTTGAATCCCGCATTTCTGCAGCTCACGGGTGTAAGGCGGAATGTCTGCCAGATTGTCTGGAATGAAAGTGACGCGATGACCGAGCCGTTGAAGGATTTTGAGGATTTGGAACATCCGTAGCGATCCGGAATCGCGGTCGGGCATCGGCAGATGATGGTCGATAACCAGAATGTTCTTGCCCGACGGAGTTCGGGGCCGTTGCAGAAATGTGACATCCCCATGGGCCGGTCTCTTCGCCAGTTCTTCACTCCACGCCTCCGCGAACGTTGAACGGTTAATCTCCTGATGCTTCTTTGCGCCGGTTGAGATATCGGTGCCACCAGTCGCTCCCTCATGATGGATCACCTCGCTCAGCGGTTGGTACAGTACTCTGTAACCGGCTTGGCGAATCTTGAAGGCAAGGTCAGTGTCTTCATAATAGCCAGGCGCATATCGTGAATCGAAACCGCCGACACTTTCAAACAGCGCCTTGGGAACCATCAACGCTGCGCCTGAGCAATAATCCACGTCCCGCAGGTAGTTGTATTCGGGTTTACCTGGATCATCAAACTTCCCGTAGTTCCATCCTGAAGCGTCTTGCCAGATTATGCCCCCTGCTTCCTGCAAACGGCCATCTGGGTAAAGGAGTTTTGAACCGACAATGCCCGCTCGCCGCTCCTCCTTGAACGTATCGAGCAAAGCAGTTAGCCAACCGGGCTGGACGTGTGTGTCGTTATTCAGGAAGACGAGATATTTGCCGCGCGCCTTTTTTGCCCCCGTGTTGCAGGAAGCGATGAAGCCGGAATTGCTGTCATTACGCAGATAGGCAACTCCAGGTATTTTCGCAATGACCTCTCGAGTGCCGTCGGTCGAACAGTCATCGATCATAATCACCTCGAAACGCGGCTGCTCTTGCACGGCTTGCAACGAAGCCAGGCAAGCTTGCGTGTATTCCAACTGGTTAAAAACCGGAATAATGACTGAGACGTCGACTTCCTCGTGCTGAGGAAAACAAATCGACGTCACCGGCAAGACGAGGCCAGCTGACGCGGCTACCACGTCTTCGCGCGCCGCGCTTGCAGGCGCCTGACCGTCAGTTGCCTGCTGCCCGCTCCTGGGAATAGTTGCGACCTGAATCGCCTTTATTTGATCATCGATGTTTTTGATCTCAGGATGCTCCCTGCGCCATTTGGAATAGGCGGCCGCAATCTTTTCAAGGTGTCCATACCCAGCAGGTGCTTTTCTGTGGGACAATTTTGCTTTTAGCGTCGCCCCTGGATTTGCCAGCTGCCAACGGCGAGACGTTCGCAATTTGCGCGCGGCATCTTCGGTGTCATCGAGGAGGCGCGAGAGTCGTTTGGTGTTCTGCAGCTGTTTGCGCAACCGATCCGTCAATTCCGCGATGTACTTCTCGTCTTCTGCGAGATTCACGCTCCTTTGGTGAAGCAGAGCATTCATCTCCACAATTCGTTGGCGTAATTGCTCGATCTCGTTGTTGTAGTCAGCTTCGGTTTTGGCCAGATGAGCGCTAATTTCTTCGATCTGCGTTTTGTACTGCTCTTCGGTTTTCGCCAGATGAGTGGTGAGTTCCTTGACCTGCGCTTTGTGGGCGGCTTCGGTTTTGGCCAAATGGGTCGTGAGCTCCTTCACTTGGGCTTTGTGGGCGGCTTCGGTTTTGGCCAGATGGGTCGTGAGCTCCTGTACTTGGGCTTTGTGCCGCTCTTCGTTATGGGCAAGATGCGCGCTGAGTTTCTCCATTTCCGCTTCGTGCCGAGCTTCGGTTTGCGAAAGGAGTTCGCCATATAGATGCTCGATCTGCGCGAATCGGTCTGGAACGAAGGAATGGAGCCGGCTCACCGCGCCGGGAAGTAAATCGGTCTCGTGTGAGTTCGCACCGGGGGCCGATTTTGCCACAGACGTCTTCCCTCTCGCGGGTGAGGCTTGCGCAATCAACGCGCAATACAGCTCAATCACTTCTCCGGAGACGCCCGCATCAACCAGTTGGTCAATGGTGAAGTGCGTGTGGCGTCTTTTCGTTGCCACTAGTTCTACGGCACGGCGTATTTTCGCATCAGGCAATCCAACAAAATTCCCAATCCGCTGTAACTCTTTTTCGGCGTTTTCGAAAAACAGATCGTAATGAGTAACAAGCCGCTCATGTTTGCTCGCCGCCTCGATCAAGCGCCGGTTATAGATTTCCCAGAGCCGCAGGCCAAATGCATACGAGGTTCCGTTACGCTTTCGCATCGAGTAAGCGGCTTCTAGCGGATTGCGCACGATGATCAGCGTTTTCAAGCCCGGCAGGAGGTCTTCCCAGAACGGCAACGTCAAACTATTACGAGGATCCTTCCAGCCCCAGATCTGTGCCGAATGAAAGCCCTCGACTAGGAGCCGCGCTTTCATACGCAACTGATCCAGCCGTTCCTCAGATAAATTCTCGTTGGTCTTCGGTGGCAAATCCCACGCGCCACCGAGCGCATCGAGCAACTCATCATTCAACCCGACAAAGCCCAGATGTTCCCAGAAGCCATCCGGGTTATCCGCCTGTGGTGGCATCAACGCATCTTTGGGACCCAGGTAGAGGCCGCACCCGTGCAGTAGTCGGGTCAGCATCGAGGTTCCTGAACGGTGTGCGCCGGCGATGCAAATCGCCCTCTGGGTTTCGGCATTACTTTTCACGCAAAGGCTTTATAGAACGACGACCCGCTGGGTGCGTCAAGACGATTGCTGTGTCTGCGTTACTCTGCAAAATGTAGATCGCAGAAAGTGTCGTTCACAGCTACGTTTCACATTGATGCAACGAAGTGACGGCCGCGCACCAGACGAAATTCGACCGATCAATTTCGAGTTGAACGTTGCGCCGCGTGCGAGCGGTTCGGTTTTAGTCTCCATGGGCAAAACGAGCGTGATCTGCGCCGTCACGATCGAAGAAACTGTACCGCGCTGGATGAAAGAACAGGGCGTGACCGGTGGCTGGCTTACCGCGGAATATTCGATGCTGCCGTATTCGACACAGCCGCGCAAACCTCGCGACATCACGAAAGGCCGCGTCGATGGTCGCAGCGTCGAGATTCAACGACTAATTGGCCGATCGTTGCGCGCGGTAATCGATTTGGAAAAACTCGGACCGCGCACGATCTGGGTGGATTGCGATGTCCTGCAAGCCGATGGCGGGACGCGCACAACCGCGATCACCGGCGCAAGTCTGGCGCTGGCAATCGCCTGCCGAAAATTCGTTAGGGAAAAAAAACTCGATGCGCCGCCGATGTTAAAATTGGTCGCCGCAATTAGCGCCGGTATTCTGAACGGACAGGCGATCGTCGATCTCAATTATGACGAGGACAAACTCGTCGCCGTCGACTTCAATCTGGTCGCAACCGAAGACGGCGAATTTGTAGAAGTCCAAAGCTCGGGAGAAGAAGCGACATTTACCGGTTCGCAACTGGATGAAATGCTCGCACTCGGGCGCAATGGCATCAGCGCGCTCATTGGCGCACAGCGCGCGGTTCTAGCGCGGATCATGGTGACGCCGCCGGAAAATCCACTATAGCGTCTGTGCCAGACGCCATGTCCATGTTCTAGCGTTGGCGTTTCGCAGAAACGCCCTACAATACTTGCCCAATGAAACGGGCGCTGATCACCGGCATCACTGGCCAGGACGGAAGTTATTTCGCTGATCTGCTGCTGGACAAAGGATACGAGGTCCACGGGATCATTCGTCGCGCCAGCACATTCAACACTTCGCGCATCGATCATCTCTACGCCGATCCGCACGTTAACGACGTCCGAATGTTTCTCCACTACGGAGACCTCAGCGATTCGGTCAATCTGGTGAAGCTTCTTTACCAATTGAAACCGGACGAGATTTATCATCTCGGTGCACAAAGCCACGTGCGCGTGAGCTTCGACATTCCCGAATACACATCCGACGTTACCGGCGTCGGCACGATCCGGATCCTCGAAGCGATCCGCGAAGCGGGATTGCGTTCCCGTTTTCTTCAGGCATCCAGCAGCGAAATGTTCGGGAAAGCGCAGGAGGTGCCACAAAACGAGATGACACCGTTTTGGCCGCGCAGCCCCTATGGTGTAGCCAAGGTTTTTTCGTATTGGGCAACCGTGAATTATCGCGAGAGCTACGGTCTCTGCGCCAGCAACAGCATCATGTTTAACCATGAAAGCCCGCGGCGCGGCGAAACTTTCGTCAGCCGCAAAATTTCGCGCGCAGTCGCTGCCATTAAGAAGGGCGCGCAAAAGGATTTGTTCCTCGGCAACCTGGACGCAAAACGCGACTGGGGATACGCGCCGGAGTACGTCGAAGGGATGTGGCGAATTGTGCAGCTCGGCGAGGGCGACGACTTCGTGCTGGCTACCGGCGAAACGCACACCGTGCGCGAGTTCGTTGAGGCGGCCTTCGCGCACGCTGATCTAGATTGGAAGCAATTCGTAAAACACGACCCGCGGTACGAGCGCCCGGCTGAGGTTGACCTGCTACTCGGTGATGCGTCAAAAGCGAAGAAGATTCTCGGTTGGGAACCAAAAGTGCGCTTCCACGAGCTCGTTCGCATCATGGTCGACGCGGACATGGATTTGCTCTCGCGCAACCCAGCCAGAAAACATCTCGGCAAACTGCCGTGAGTGATGGTGTCTGATTAACGCCGTGACTTCAGCCCGGTGGCTGACCAAGGCAAATGCGTAACGAAACCGTTTTAACGGTTTATTCGATGCGGCAAGCTGTTGCCTAGCGCATCACAAACGGCGACGTGTTTTCCGGTCCCATTGAATGACCTGAAACCATACCGGGAACTGCGCTGACGAGCGGCGCGTCCACGATCGTGACTGCCGCGCCAACTCCAACGATGTTGTACAATTGGACTACGTCGGTTGAGCGCATTCGGACACATCCGTAGCTAGCTGGCGTTCCGATCAGCCGTTCCTCCGGTGTGCCGTGAATGTAAATGTCCCGAGCAAATGCGTTCGCATTTTGCGATTCGCGTCCACGTAACCATAGAATCCGCGTCACGATGGGGTCGCGACCAGGCGAGTTGGCGAAGACAATTTCGCCAGTCCGCCGCCGGTCTTTGAATACCGCGCCCGGTGGCGCGTTGTCACCGATTTTCTCCGCAATCTGCAGTTGTCCCAGCGGCGTAAACCTGCTGCCAGGGCGATCGCCGAGACCAAACTTGGACGTGGAGACCGGATAAGTCGCCAGGAGGTTGCCGCGATCCAAGAGGGCTAACTTTTGGTCCCGCGTACTGATGACAATGTGATGCTGTGTGTCGGGCGCTGCACAGGATGCGAGGAATAGAGCAACAAATAAAAGGTAATTGCGTAGTCTCATGCGCGATTAAACCTGAAAAACCCCTCTGCGGTTTCGGTCGTTGCTTCAGTAATCTCATTTAGTGAAACGCCTCGTGCTGCCGCGATCGCTTCCGCGACGATGCGCGTATGCGCAGGTTCGCAGCGCTTTCCGCGAAAAGGCGCGGGTGCCAGATATGGACAATCGGTTTCGACCATAAATTTCCAGAGCGGAATTTCCGCCGCGACCTGTCTCACGGCTAAGCCGTTTTTGAAAGTGACAATTCCCGTGAACGAAACGAGGTGGTCGAGACCGAGAACTTCACTCGCCTCATCGAGCGAGCCGCCGAAGCAATGAAAAACACCGCGCACCTTGCCCGTGTAAGGGCGAAGGACTTCCAGCGTGTCCGCCCATGCGTCGCGTTGGTGAATGACGACATTGAGTCCAAGCTCGACTGCCAAATCCAATTGCTGCTGGAACAAACTCGCCTGTTTCGATTTGTACGCGCCGTCGCGAATTTGCGCTTCGATTTCTTCATCGGTCTCACTTCGCAGAGCACTCATAACCTGCACCTGCTCTTCCCTGGCTACTCTTTCACTCGCCAAATGATGGTAGTCCAGGCCGGTTTCGCCAATCGCCACGACCCGCGAGTTCTGTGCTAGTTCGCGCAGCGGCGTAATCACATCGTCCTCCGCCTCGTCAACCTGACTTGGATGAACGCCAATCGCGGCGTACACAGACGGATAATTTTCCGCGAGCTCGATCGCACGCCGGCTGCTCTCGATTGATGTGCCGATGGTGATGACGCGTTTTACATCAACTTCCTCAGCGCGACGGAGCACATCCTCGAGATCATTTGCGAAATCGGGAAAATCGAGGTGTGCGTGAGTGTCGATTAGCATCGGGATCATTGTAGGGTGTTTCCGTGAAACGCAAATTCTGCTGGCTGAGAGTCCAGATCGAAGCGACAGAGTTCCGATGCAAAAAATTACTCCATTCTTGTGGTTTGATGATCAGGCCGAAGAGGCCGTGAGCTTTTACACGTCGCTCTTCAAAAATTCGAAGATCGGCAGAATCCTCCGCTACACAGAAGAAGCAGCGGAAAAAACCGGTCGTGCCGTCGGATCGGTGCTGACGATTGAATTCGAAATCGAAGGCCAAAAGTTTGTTGCTCTTAACGGTGGGCCGCTCTTCAAATTCAATGAATCCATCTCCTTTGTCATAAACTGCGAAACGCAGGAGGAAGTGGATTATTTCTGGGGAAAACTCACCGCTGACGGCGGTGAGGAATCACAGTGCGGCTGGCTCAAGGACAAATTCGGTCTTTCGTGGCAAGTCACTCCAACTGTGTTGATCGACATGTTGCTCGACAAAGATCTCGAAAAAGCGGAACGAGTCATGAACGCGATGCTTCAAATGCAGAAGATCGAAATTCCAAAATTGAAGGCTGCTTACATCGGGAAATGATTCTTTTCGGCAGCCGTGGAGCCAATCAATCGAAAGCCGCAAACCATCGACGAGTACCTTTTCCGTATTAATGCCGATTATCGAGACGCCCTTCAAGAGTTTCGGCAAACGATACAGGCCGTCGCGCCAAACGCGGAGGAATGTATCAGTTACGCAATTCCCGCGTTCCGTCTGAATGGGCGCCTGCTTGTTGGATTCGCCGCCTGGTCAAACCATTGCTCGTTCTACCCGATGAGTTCTAAGACGTTGAAAAAGTTTCGGAACGAGCTAAGGAATTTTCAAACCAGCAAAGGCACGCTCCGCTTCTCTCCAGACAAACCGATGCCGGTCGCATTAGTGAAGAAGCTGCTTAAAGCGCGAATCGCAGAGAATAACGCTCGAGCAAACAAAAACAGGAGAAAACCGTGAGCAGAGTCAGAGTTTTAGTCGGCACAAGAAAGGGCGCGTTCATCCTGACTTCGGATGGCGCGCGCAAACGATGGAAGGTTAGCGGCCCGCATTTCGCGGGTTGGGAAATTTATCACATGAAAGGTTCGCCGGTTAATCCCGACCGGATCTACGCGTCACAGACAAGCGCCTGGTTCGGGCAAATCATTCAGTGTTCCGATGACGGCGGCAAAACGTGGAATCCGCCCGGCACAAAGCCAGAGGACTTGATGACTCCGGATGGGATGGCGAAGGGCGAAAGTAACATGTTCGTTTACGATGCTTCGCCTGAAACGGGGAAACCGCTCTCGACCCACCAGTGGTACGACGGCACTCAGCATCCTTGGGAATTCAAGCGCGTCTGGCATTTGGAACCATCGCTGCACGATCCCGATCACGTTTACGCGGGCGTAGAAGATGCCGCGTTATTCCAATCAAAAGACGGCGGAAAATCGTGGCATGAATTGCCAGGACTACGGGGCAGCGACACCGGTCCGAAATGGCAGCCGGGCGCGGGCGGAATGTGTTTGCACACCATTCTTCTCGATCCTAACAATCCAGAGCGAATTTCCATCGCAATCTCGGCTGCCGGCGCGTTTCGCACCGACGATGGCGGAAAAACATGGAAGCCGATCAATCGCGGGTTGCACTCGCAATACATTCCGGACCCGAACGCGGAGGTCGGTCACTGCGTGCATCGGATCGCGATGCATCCGTCGCGCCCGAACACGTTATTCATGCAAAAGCACTGGGACGTGATGCG
Source organism: Chthoniobacterales bacterium (assembly GCA_038214915.1). Classification (GTDB taxonomy): domain Bacteria; phylum Verrucomicrobiota; class Verrucomicrobiia; order Chthoniobacterales; family UBA10450; genus Udaeobacter. Next base: position 3,928 of record JBBQRI010000012.1, on the reverse strand, counting down.
CAGCGATGATGCGGGCGGATCGTGGCATGAGGTCAGCGGCAATTTGCCGAGCGATTTCGGATTTCCGATCGACGTCCATGCGCATGAGCCGGAAACGATTTACGTCGTACCGATCAAGAGCGATTCGGAGCATTACCCGCCCAGCGGCAGACTGCGCGTGTATCGCAGCCGGACAGGTGGCAACGATTGGGAAGCCCTAACGAAAGGTCTGCCGCAACGGAATTGTTACGTGAACGTGTTACGCGACGCGATGTCGGTCGATTCGCTCGATCCTTGCGGCGTTTATTTCGGAACCACCGGCGGCCAAGTTTACGCCTCCGTGGATGCAGGCGATAAATGGAAACCGATCGTGCGCGATTTGCCTGCAGTGCTGTCGGTAGAGGCGCAAACATTGCCATGATACGCGTTATTCTTCCGCCTAATCTGCGTACGTTGGCGCGCGTCGACGGTGAAGTAGGACTTGCGCTCAACGGAACGCTGACTCAGCGCTCGCTGCTAGACGCGGTTGAAGCGAAATATCCGATGCTACGCGGGACAATGCGTGATCATGTGACACAGGTTCGCCGGCCAATGGTCCGTTTTTTTGCGTGCGGCGAAGATTTGTCTCATGAATCGCCCGATGCGCCGCTGCCTGACGAGATTGCGAATGGGGCGGAACCATTTCTGGTCATCGGTGCAATTGCGGGTGGGTAGATTATCCCGTTATTTTGCAGGGCCCGGTCCTGTTCGATGCGCCTCGAAGATCGCATCGCTTGATTGCATGGCTCACGCCCAACCGATATGCTCCGGCGCATGTCTGAAAAAGCGGATGCAATTCAGCACGCGAAAAACACGCAGCAATTTGGTAGCGCGATCCGCGGTGAATTTCCACTGCTCGTCGGCTTGGGGACGATCGCGATTTTTCTCGTAGTCGGAAGCGACTTGAACGAACTCACCACGCGTGCACTCCCCCTGCTCGGTGTCTTTGTCTGGCTTTTTGCGGTGATCCTTTGGTCGGCCATGTGCGTAGTGCGGCATGCTGATTGTCTTGCGATCAAATTTGGCGAGCCCTATGGAACTTTGATCCTCACGCTCTCCGCGATCAGCATCGAAGTCGTGATGATTTCTACGGCGATGTTACACGGCGCGAACAATCCAACGCTCGGACGCGACGCAATCTTCGCCGTGATCATGATCGCGCTCAACGGCCTTGTGGGTCTATCTCTGATGCTTGGAGGGCTGCGATATCGCGAACAGCATTACAACATCCAAGGTGTCAATGCCTACCTGAACGTAATCATGGCCCTGGCTGTGCTCGGTCTGGTGTTGCCAAATTTCACTACTTCCACGAGCGGCCCAACCTTTTCCACCGAACAAGAAATTTTTGTTGCAGCGGTGTCGCTGTCGCTTTACGCGGTCTTTCTACTCATCCAGACGCTACGACACCGTGGCTACTTCCTGGATGTAAAAGAAACCGCGACCAAGCATTCGCCGCATCATTTAGCTCGCATCCGATCGACAGGTTTTCATGCGCTGATGCTGCTTTTGTACCTGGCTGCCGTTATTTTTCTTGCGGAAAAATTCGCCGTTCCCTTGGACAACAGCATCGAGCAATTTCACATGCCACAGGCATTTGGCGGTGCGGTCATCGCTGCGCTGGTGCTCTCTCCGGAAGGACTGGGCGGGATCACGGCTAGTCTGCACAACCAACTGCAGCGTTCGATAAACATTTTGTTCGGGTCAGTACTCGCCACGATCGGGCTGACGATTCCGGCAGTGCTGATGATAGGATTACTGACGAAACGATCGGTGTCGCTTGGTGTACAGGGTGGCAACCTACCTCTGCTGCTCTTAACGCTGGCTGTGAGCGTGGTTACGTTCACGAGCCGGAAAACCAACGTTTTGCAAGGGTGTATTCATTTGCTGCTCTTCGCCGTTTTCGTGCTTCTGATTTTTGCGCCCTAACAAACGAGCCATTCGCGGCAGCGAACCCCGCGCCGATCCTTAACTCGGTCTGTGCATCACGACAGCGTCGGGTCGTTGTTCAACGACCTTGAATCCAAATCGCTCGTAGAGACGCAACACCGGTTTTCCAGCCACAAAGCTGACCGAGATCGTCGAGTGATCGGGATTTGCGCGGACCAATTGCGTCAGCAGAGCCGTGCCGATGCCATGCCTGCGGTGCTCCGGTTTCACCGCCAGTGCAAGCTCCGGAGACGCGTCAGATTTGTCGGTTGGCCGTCGGAGCCAGGCTGCGCCCAGCAAAGCGTGATTCTTTTCGTCATGCGCAACAAATCCAGTATCGCCGACGCGGCCCCAGCCTTCTACGTAACGGGAAATCTCTGGGCGGCGTACGACGTCGCGAGACGGCGGTTCGCTTTTTCCAGCGGAAGACAAGCCGTAATACAACATCTCCCAAAGAATGGGTTCATCCTGGCATGTAAGTTGGCGAATCACATATTCCATCAGAGCCGAAACAGTGTTTATTATAGCAAGAGCGCGCAAACACGAAACAATAGAACGCTCACCACTTTAGCGCAATAACTCCTATCGAAGATAAGTCTCACTGGGCGAGCACAATGTAACCAGAAGTTCCCCTGAGCAGGATCTAAAAAATCGGAGTTGACGTGCATACATTCCCTGCTAATTTGCTTGTCCCGCGCGAAGCGGGACTCCTTCACTTTGGAGTGCGTTCTGCGTACATTTTGGGACTGCAAATTGGCTCAATTTTGTCCCGCTTAACCGCCGTAGCTTTAGCGAAAGCGGTCCATAGCGATCAAGATTGAGTTTTTTTGTCGTCCCGAATGTACGGAAGCGCTGGTTCTTTGACATCTACATACAGGGTAGTAAGAAAATACAACTTTAAGAGCTGAGTCTGAAATCAAGTCGCTGCCGCAAGGCGGCGAGAGAGTTTCAGTTATCAAAGAATCTCGGTCGAAAGACCGAACAGATTGATCAAGCTACAAAGAGCGCATCATGGATGCCTTGGTGCCAATAGGCGATGAAGGACGTGGTAAGCTGCGATAAGCTACGGTGAGCGGCAAACACGCTTTGACCCGTAGATTTCCGAATGGGATAACCTGAGCAGGGTAATGCCTGCTCGAGTTTCTGTGAATCCATAGCAGGAACATCGCGACACCCGGTGAAGTGAAACATCTCAGTAACCGGAGGAAAAGAAATCGAAAGAGATTCCGTCAGTAGTGGCGAGCGAAAGCGGAACAGGCTAAACCTGCCGATTTATCGGTAGGGGTTGTAGGAGCCCGACGTGGTAGTGCAAAGGTTAGGTGAAGCTTCTGGAAAGCTGCGCTATAGAGGGTGAAAGGCCCGTAACCGAAAACCAAAGCACGCCTAGGGATTTCCTGAGTAATACGATGCACGTGAAACTTCGTATGAATCTGCGCCGACCACGGCGTAAGCCTAAATACTAATTGGCGACCGATAGTGAACAAGTACCGCGAGGGAAAGGTGAAAAGAACCGCTGCGAGCGGAGTGAAATAGTACCTGAAATGATGTGCTTACAAGGTGTCAAAGCCGGCGCAAGCTGGTGATGGCGTGCCTTTTGCTTAATGAGTCTGCGAGTTACTATCAGTGGCGAGCCTAAGTTCTTCTGGAATGGAGGCGAAGCGAAAGCGAGTCCGAAAAGGGCGAACATAGTCGCTGGTAGTAGACCCGAAGCGGAGGTGATCTACCCATGAGCAGGATGAAAGTTGCTTAACCGCAACTGAAGGTCCGAACCCGTGAAGGTTGAAAACTTCTGGGATGACTTGTGGGTAGGAGCGAAAGACTAATCAAACCCCGTGATAGCTGGTTCTCCCCGAAATAGCTTGAGGGCTAGCCTCGTGTGCTGACCTGCGGAGGTAGAGCACTGGATGAACTAGGGCCCATACCAGGGTACCGAACTCAATCAAACTCCGAATGCCGCAGGGTGTAACACGGGAGTCAGTGCGTG
>JBBQRI010000011.1:0-26660 GCA_038214915.1 Chthoniobacterales bacterium | reverse complement strand
CCTGCCAAAGAAAATGTTACCCTGCCGACCCGCCGGGAGGCTCAAGGCGCGCAGGAATTAGAGGGGACAGCTTTAGCATGTCGCTTCAAATAAAACGCCAGCCTGCGTAATCGCGACACGAAATGTTCGTGGCTTTGGTCTGTGTGAATTGTTTGGCCGTTCCCAATAGTTACGGCAACCGGTTTTAGCGCCGAAGCTTTGCGCTCTTCCGCTGCCATTATTTCCATCTTGGCGAGGATCTCATCCGTGGGCAGCACCCAATCCATCGGAATTGAGTTGCACTGTTCCGTTGGACAATTGAGCCGCAGCGGACCGTTGCCGCGGGTTTCGCCAGCGACCTGGATTTGCTGCCCTATAATGAGATTGCCGCAAACCAGACAGTAACGTTTCTCGTCGAGTGAATGCCACTGCCGAAACTGATCGAGCCGGCGCAGGGTTTCGAGTTTTTCCTGGTCCGACAATCTGATTGCAGTAGTTAACGTCACGGTTCTGGATATTACGTTCCTGCCAAGCGATCGCACAATCGGGCGCACGGTGGATTCTCATATAGGTGAAAATCCGATCTGCGCAGGCGAACAACGACTAAAAATTCACATCCAGTCTCGCGAAGGCGCGCGTTATAGACGCGGATGAACAAAAACGGTGACACTCCGCGTCGGCGCCGCTTCGTGAACTATGCAGCGACGGCGATCGAGCAAATGAAGATTTATTGCGCGTCCCATCCCGGGAGCCCGTCCGCGGTGCGCCGCCCTCAACTGTTTTTTCGCAGCGATCTTTGGATTGCACTGCTTGGCCCCACTATCGAGGAGGGCATCGTAGGCATCGGGCCAACCGTCGCGGCAGCCCTCCGCGCATTCGATGCGCAATACAGGGCCGGCGGGCGCCCGCCTACCGAGACAATCAAATGTCGGACGAAATCCGAGTAAACCGTTCGCACGACTGTATCTCTGTTGGCTGTGTTATTTTTTTAAGCCTTATGTCCTGTTGATACGGCCAACGACGCGTCCGAGAGAAACTGAACGATTGACCATGCTCGTGAAACTTTCCATCTCCGCCATTGTTAAAAACAGTAGATGTGGCGGAACGATTTGTCACAGCCGTTGCCGAATCGGGCTGCGTATTACACAACGAAAGGACAAAGGAGGTACAACCCGTGATGGGAGCAGCACCACGAGGGCGACGCGGCAAGTGGCGACGAGCAAAATCCAGACGCAAACTGCAACGAGCCGCAAAAGATCCGAGACCGAACACACTCGACCCAGGCGAGTCTCTCCGTTGTGACCAACCTGACAGGCTTCTGCTTTCAGCGCTCAAATACTGGGAGGTTGAGCGCGATCTGATCGAGGAACGTTTGGACGCCACGAGGTCTGCGCCGGCCGCTTCGTAGGCATTGATATCGCCGCCACGCCGTGAAGTACCACCCGCGCTCGCGATGTTTTTCAGGAGTTGTTCCCCGCTTCGCTGTTTTTCCTCATTAACTTTGGTTGCCAGAGACCGCCTTCGTTCAATTCACCTGTTGTATGACGCGGAAGGCACGGGTAACATAACGAGGGCGCATGACCGCAACGGGTAAAGCAATATCGAGAGCATCCCCCTCGCGAATCAAGACGAGTGGCACAAAATCGTCGCGATTGAAACGTTTTGAAGAAAAGCTCCAGCGCTCAGAAGAGCGCTACCGTACACTCTTCGATCTGGTTCCGGTGGCGGTCTACACCTGCCATGCAGACGGGATCATTCAGGAATACAACCGACGAGCCGTTAAACTGTGGGGAGGCGAACCCGGCCAAAACGGAGAAAAGCCGAGATTCTGCGGCTCCTACAAAATCTATTATCCCGACGGCCGTTACATGCCGCACGAAGAATGCCCTATGGCACGGGCTTTACGCGGCGAGAAACTGAAAGCGAAAGATTTGGAAATTATCGTCGAACGTCCGGATGGTGAGCGGAGACACGTGATTCCGGCTCCGCGAATTCTTACAAACATTCACGGCAAAATCACCGGCGCAATCAATTCCCTTTTTGACATCACCGAGCACAAGCGCGCAGAGACGGCAGCCATGCGCCTGGCCGCGGTAGTTCAGTCCTCCCACGACGCGGTCGCGGCAAAAACTTTGAATGGAATCATCACCGATTGGAACCAAAGCGCCGAACGCATCTTTGGATACAAACCAAATGAGATCATTGGCAAATCGGTCCTGACTCTGATTCCCGAAGACCGGCAAAGTGAAGAACAGGAGATTCTGAGAACAATCGGCCGTGGTGACTCATTGGATCACTACGAAACGGTTCGTCGCCGGAAGGATGGAAAGCTGATCGATGTTTCGTTGACGATTTCGCCGATCAAAGGCCCGAAAGGGGAAATTGTCGGCGTTTCGAAAATTGCTCGCGATATCACCCAACAAAAACAAACGGAGCGACGCCTGACTGAACAGGCGCGGCTCCTCGATTTAACCAACGACGCAGTCATCGTGCGCGATTATCAAGACCGCATCGTTTATTGGAACCGCGGCGCGGAGGAAATGTACGGCTTCTCGGCCAAGGAAGCGCTCGGAAAAATTTCGCAGGAGCTGCTGCAGACGGCGCATCCGGAAAATTTCAATGTCATTCGAAAACGTTTGGAGCGCGATAGTCGTTGGTCGGGTGAATTGGTTCATACCGGAAAGGACGGCAAAACTATTGCCGTCTTTTCGCGGTGGAGCCTGGACCGGGATGCGCGCGGACGACAGGCGTCAATTCTCGAAACCAACAGTGATGTGACTGCGCGCAGATACGCAGAGCAGCAACAGCGGATACTTTACCAATTTGCTCAACAGCAAAACATCGCCACCAAAGTTGCAGAAATTTATGACGCCGTGCTGGACGCGATTCTTTCCGCCATGGACTGCCACCGCGCGTCGATTTTGCTTTTCGATAAAGAGAAGGTGATGCGCTTTGTCGCCTGGCGCGGTTTGTCAGAGAGATATCGCAAGGCGGTAGAAGGTCATTCGCCATGGAAACCGGATGCAAAAAATCCCAAGCCCGTTTGCATTAACGATATCGATGTTGCCGATATTCCGAAGTTCCTGAAATCAACCATTCGAAGCGAAGGCATTCGCGCTGTTGCATTCATTCCGTTGGTCAACAGCCAAAAATTGATCGGCAAATTCATGATTTATTATGACGCGCCACATGTGTTTACCGGCGACGAGCTGAAACTGGCGACCACGATTGCCACCCAACTTGCGCAGGCGATTGAACACAAACGCGACGAAGAAGCATTGCGCGAATCGGAAGCGCGCTTGCGCGCAACCGTGGAGCAAGCGACGGCGGGCGTGGCACGCTGCGACACGAAGGGTCGAATTGTTTTTGCCAATCGAACGCTCTGTAAGATGCTCGGTTATACAGAATCGGAGCTGATCGGAAAGAGCGTTGCGGACGTGACGTACCGCGATGACCTGGAAAAAACCATGCGTCTCTTTCGGCGCATGGCCCAGCTCGGCAAACCGTTCGAGCTCGAAAAGCGTTATGTCCGCAAAGATGGCTCTGTTCTGTGGGCGGACGTCAGCGCCAGCGCTGTGCGCGAAGCGAAGGGCAAGGCCCAATCGAGCGTAGCGGTGATCGTTGATATCACCGCACGCAAGAAAGTCGAACAAGCCCTGCAAAAATCGAACGAAGCGCTGGAACAGCTCGTGGATCAACGCACGAAAGCGTTAAGCGTGGCGAACGCCGAATTGAAAGGCGAGATCGAGCGTCGAAAGGGACTGGAAGGAGAAATCCTCTCGGTCTCCGACAGGGAGCAACAGCGGCTGGGTCAGGAATTGCACGATGGCCTTTGCCAACATCTCACCGCGGTCGCATTCATGGCCCGCTCTATCGCGATGCGTTTGAAAAACCACCGTGTGATCGACGCAACCGATATTGAAAAAATTGCGCAGCTAGTGAACGACGCCGCCAGCGATACGCGCGACCTTTCCCGTGCCCTGCATCGGATGGATGTCGACGCAGCCGCGCTGGTCACCGCGTTGCAAGATTTGGCGGACCGGGAAATCTGGAGAACACCCTGTCGGCTGCAGATCAGACCCTCATTTCGAATCGACGACGACACGGCGGCAGCGCACCTGTATCGCATCGCGCGCGAAGCAGTCATCAACGCAAACAAGCATGCTCAAGCCCGGGAAGTTGTCGTCAAACTGGAAAACTCGCGACAGGGAATGGCTTTGCATATAATCGATGACGGGATCGGATGCTCGAATGAGTCCAAATTGAAGCAAGGCATGGGCTTTCACATCATGAATTACCGCGCCAAACTGATGGGAGGCCGTTTGAAAATCGATTCTCCCAAGGGCGGCGGGACATGTGTTTCGTGCTATTGGCCGAACCACGCGCCAGGCTCGGCCAAACCGAAAGAAAACGGGCAGGTAAAGCAATCGACTGCGAAATCTGCAACGGTATCAGCCGCTGTCACCGTAAATTTTGAACATCTAGAGGGCCTTCGAGCGGCGAACCCTTGAATAGACGATCAAGGGAAAATCGACGCTTACCATGGACGACTCTGGAACCCAGCGAGCCGCAGCAAAGACAAGTGTCGCGCGTTCTACCAACAAGAATCCTCGATCCGATCCACCGGAGGCGAAACGGCTCGTGATCGTGGATGATCACCCTCTGTTTCGCAAAGGGCTCGAGCAACTCATTCATTCGGACAGCGCGTTCGCCGTCTGCGGCGAGGCCAGCAACGCGTCTGAAGCGATGGAGGTGATCCGGAGGTTGCATCCCGACCTTGCGATTGTGGATCTTAGTTTGCCGGGCGCCAACGGCATCGAGCTGATCAAGAATATCCGCGCAGAGTTTGCGAAGCTGCCTATCCTGGTGCTCTCGATGCACGACGAATCTCTCTACGCGTTGCGGGCGATGCGCGCCGGAGCTGATGGGTACGTGATGAAACATGAAGCGATGCAAAATGTCGTTCAGGCAATCCACGAAGTGTTTAACGGGCGTCCGTATCTCAGCCCGGCAATGGCGGCGCAGGTCATAACGAAATTTGCGCATCGCCAGGCCGAAGGCGAAGTGGACGCCGTCGAGAGACTGAGCGATCGCGAACTGGAAATTCTCGAGCTGATCGGCAAAGGCAACGAAGTGCGTCAGATCGCGAAACTATTGCATCTCAGTCCCAAAACGGTCGAGACGCACAGAGCGCACATCAAAGACAAGCTCGACCTGAAAAACTCGCGCGAAGTCGCCCGGTTCGCTCTGCAATGGCTGCAAGCCCGCGGGGGCGTAGCGTAACACAGCCAAATGTCGCGCAGAGCACTGCCCCCAACCGGTGCGCGTGCATTAATCCCGTGGTAGGGCGCGGCGCTACGTGCGCGCCGGCGACGCTTCAACGCTTCAACCTCCGGCTACGACCGTTACGCCAACACTTTCACTTTTTTTCACGCTCAGCGGGCGCATATTTCATTTGATGGCCACTACGACACACGATGCAATCGAAGAACTGCTTCAGACCTATGGCGAAACCGGCGGAATAAATTACCTCGCCGCGGCCGCTAACCTCCCATCGCGTTTGTCCATTGAAGCAGCCTGCAGCGAGCTGATGAGCCTGATGTTTCCCGGTTTTCGCAGCGAAGCCCTGGTGAGCTCAGAAGATCTAGCCGACACTACGCGCATTCGCGTGAGACATTTGCACGCGCGACTCAGAACAGAAATTTGCAGAAGCCTGGGCAAAATCCCTCCGGACGAACCAACAGAAGCAAAAGCCGAAGAAGTCCTGAGTAATTTTTTCAGGCAGTTGCCATCGGTGCGCCGCATGCTCTGGACGGACATCGACGCCGCCTACGAAGGCGATCCGGCCGCGACTAGTTACGAGGAAATTATTCTCGCGTATCCCGCGCTGGAGGCGATCGCGATTTATCGAATGGCACATCTGCTATACGGGAAAGTGCCGTTAATCCCACGCATCATGACTGAGTGGGCGCACAGCCGCACCGGGATCGATATTCATCCTGGCGCGCAAATTGGTTCGCATTTTTTCATCGACCACGGCACCGGTGTCGTCGTTGGCGAGACAACGCAAATCGGATCTCACGTGAAACTCTACCAGGGCGTCTCATTCATCGCGCGCTCGCTCGGAGCGGGACAAGGATTGCGCGGGATAAAGCGTCATCCGACGATTGAAGACGGCGTTTGCATTTACGCCGGAACCACAATTATGGGTGGCGACACTGTGATTGGCGCCAATTCCACCATCGGTGCGAACGTTTTTCTGACAAAGAGCATCCCGCCGCATTCGCTCGTCTACTACGAAGAAAAAGAAGTTCGTGTCCTGCCGAAACGAAAACACGAGCCCGAAACCGCACGCGATGAATTTCAGAAATGAAAGCGGCCAATCCTGTAGCCGCTTCGCTGTGCGAAGCCCGGTGGATGTATGTCTGCAAAACGCGTCCAGCGCGTCTCACAGAGACGCGGCTACAAGGGGCAAACGAGCAGGAGTATGAGCACGAGTAGGAGGAAGAGGAAGAACTGATGATCTATCTTGATTACAACGCCACCACACCGTTATGCGACGCAGCGCGGGAGGCGATGCTGCCGTATCTCGGTCGCTATTTCGGCAATCCATCCAGTGTCCACGCCGCTGGCCGCGAAGCGCGCGCGGCTATTGATAATGCGCGCGACAAGCTCGGCGCATTGCTTCGGGCGAAACCGGGCGAGATCATCTTTACCGGAGGCGCAACCGAGTCGTGCAATCTAGGTGTGCTCGGCCTGGCGCGATCTTCGTCCTCACGCGGCGGACACGTGATCTCGAATAAAGCCGAACATCATGCGGTGCTGCACCCGCTCGAGCATTTAGAACAGCATGAAGGTTTCGAAGTAACTTGGCTAAACGTGTCTGAGAGCGGACTGGTCGATCTCGATCAGCTGGCCGATTCCATTCGGCCCGACACAAGACTCGTATCGATCATGACCGCCAACAACGAGACAGGCGTGATCCAGCCGATGCGCGAAATCTCAAAGATATGTCGAGATCGCGGCGTCTTGCTTCACAGCGACATGGTCCAGGCGTTCGGGAAAACGGATGTCGATGTCTCTCTTGTCGATGTCGCGAGTTTTGCTGCGCACAAGTTTTATGGACCAAAGGGTACAGGCTTTCTTTGTCTTCGCGCCGGCCTACCGATCCAGCCAATCATGTTCGGGGGCGCACACGAAAATCAGCGGCGCCCTGGAACAGAAAACGTGGCTGGCATCGCGGGAATGGCTGCCGCCGCGGAATGGATATTGCGCGATCGCGAGACGGAGCAGGAACGCAGAGCCCAGCTGCGCGATCAATTGTGGAGAAGCGTCGCAGACGTTTTTCCTGATGCGCAGCAAAATGGCGACCCAACTCATCGGCTCGCCAACACGCTCAACGCAAGCTTCATCGGCGTTGATTCGGAAACGATGCTGATGGCGCTGGATTTGGAAGGGATTTGCGCCTCGAGCGGTTCGGCCTGCATGGTTGGGTCAGTGAGAGCATCGCATGTTTTGCTTGCGATGGGTCTGCCGATGGAACGCGCCCGTTCCGCCATCCGTCTCTCACTTGGTAAATGGACAACTGCGGAAGAAATCGCCGCTACTGGTAATGTCCTCGACCGAATCGCGAAGCGAACCAAAGACGCCCGCGAATATGCCCTCGCTTAGGCAGCTCGAGTTCGAGTTCCGTAGCACAAACCTCGTGTTTGTGGGGCCGCCGGGCGTCGCGCCTGGCGAATTGATAAACGAATCTGAAGGCAATGTGCCTGCCGGCCATACATCCGGGACCGCTGTGCTACTGCAAACCGCGCGCGAGTTGTTATGTTCGTTAGGCGCGAAACGAATCGCAACAGAACTTCGCGTCGAATGGAATTCCCGTCTCAAAACCGCCGTTGGCCGCGCTGATCATCACCAGAGACTGATTTCGTTGAACCCGCGGCTGGTTGAGCATCCCGCGGAGATCGACCGCACGCTGCGGCACGAGCTTGCTCATATCCTCGCGCAGTTTCGCGCAGGGCGGCGACGGATTTCGCCGCACGGATCCGAGTGGCAGCAGGCTTGTCGCGATTTGGGAATCGCTGACGAGAAGCGCTGTCATACGTTGCCGTTTCCGGCAAAGCATTATGCGCCGCGTTTCATCTACCGTTGCCCGAATTGCCGGCGCGATTTTCCTCGCGTACGCAGGATCAAACGCGCAATCGCATGTCTCGCCTGCTGCCGTGCACATAACGGCGTCGAATTCGACGCACGGTTTCGATTGGAGCTGATGAATCGCGACCTTCGGAGGCAAAGCTAAGTTACCGATCTGCGAAATCACGCACCCGGAGATCGCGTTCCACTTGGTCAGCAGGCTGACTATTCGTTTTTTTTCGCATGAATTCGGCCGCGCACCTCGAGCGGAGTCAATACATCCGCCGAAATGAGTGATTACGAACAATAACCAGCCGACTCGTTCCTCTCCAACTTGCGGTCGGAACCATACCTCGCGAGCACGGCGAGTTTTGAAGGGACTTTTCTCAAGATGGCAATCTTATTTTTTTGATTTCGTAATATGAAGATACTTGCGACCCGAATTGGTAAGGAATTGAGGAAGGCGGAGCACTACGCCGTGTACGAACCTGAATTGACGCGTGTCTGGCCGGACGACGGCAGGACGCGTGAAGCCAAAATTGCTTTATTCGCCCAACAGCATGGTTGGCGGCTCCGCTTCTACAAGGACGGATTCTGCGCGATTTTTGATAAAACGAGGTCTCGCCGAAATCAGCCAAAGGTGGATCGAGCTCTCCGGACTCGTCGCACACCCTCGGTAAAGACGCAGTAATCTCGCAGCAATGCGAACGCGGCCGGAGATCGCGTTCCACCTAGTCGATCCCCTCGCCTTTCGCCGACTTTTCCCCGCGCAATTTGGCCTGGATAAACATGTCGATGTCGCCATCCATCACGGCTTGCACGTTGCTCGTCTCGGCGCCGGTGCGGTGGTCTTTCACCATCTGATACGGCTGAAACACGTACGAGCGAATTTGATTCCCCCACGCGATCTCGCCTTTCTCGCCATATTGCCGCTCTATCTCGGCGCGTTTCTTGTCTTCTTCGAGTTGATAAAGTTTTGCTTTCAACATTTTCATCGCCAACTCGCGGTTGCGGCCCTGGCTGCGCTCGGCCTGGCAGGCCACGACTATTCCACTCGGCTTGTGCAAAATCCGCACCGCAGTTTCGACCTTGTTCACGTTCTGTCCGCCTTTGCCGCCGCTGCGAAACGTGCCGATCTCGAGATCGGCCGGATTAACTTCAATCGGCGCAGTATCGGCGATTTCGGGCACAACATCGACACTCGCGAATGACGTGTGCCGACGTTTATTCGCGTCAAAGGGCGAGATACGCACAAGGCGGTGCACGCCGCGCTCGGTTTGCAGATGTCCGTAGCCGTACTCGCCTGTTACGAGCAAAGTCACCGATTTGATTCCGACTTCTTCGCCCTGCTGAATGTCCACTGTTTGCGATTTGAAACCGCTGCGCTCGATCCAGCGCTGATACATCCGAAGCAACATGTCGGCCCAGTCGCACGATTCGGTCCCGCCGGCGCCTGAATGAATCGTCACAAACGCGTTCGCGCGATCGTTTTCGCCGGAAAGAAACTGGCGCAGTTCGAACTCGTCCAGCTTGTGAGCCAGACGGTCGTGTTCGGTCGCTACTTCTTTCTCCGCCTGCGCGCGATGCGCCGGATCGCTTTCTTCCGCAGCGAGTTCTTGCAGCGCGCCGAAATCTTCGATCTCGCGTTCCAATTGTTGGAACGGATTGATCAGCGAACGCAAACGCGAAACTTCATCGACATCAGCCTGGGCGCGCTCCCGATTCGACCAGAAATCGGGCGCAGCCATTCGCGCTTCAATTACAGCTAGATTCTTCTGAAGCTGCTCGACGTCAAAGAAACCTCCGCAATTCGCGCACGCGCGATTTCAGATCCTCAGCATCTGGAATGGAGATTTCCGTTGGCATGAAAAAACATACTTTGACTCGGTGCTAAGCGCAAAGGTGTAACGGCGTTTGTGTCAAAGGCCGGGCTCTGAGCAGGCGCTCGCCACGGCGAGCGCCTCTACGCCTACTTGCGCTCGGGAGCGACGGGTTTTGCCTTCGCGCGCGCGGTTTCGAGGCGAAAAATTGTTTCGCCTTCCTTCATCAAATCAAGGCGATCGCGAGCGATCGTTTCGAGATAGCTCACGTCGGTCTTGAGCAAACTGACCTCGCGGGTCTGCCGCGCCAGCAAAGTGTGTTGCTCGTTGACCTGTTGCTGAAGGTTGTCGATCTCCGTGCGGCTCTGCATCAGTTTCTTATACGGCGGCACGAACAGACTCACGATGACGAGCCAGATGGCGATGATCAGCAGGACGAGGAGAATACGGTTAAGTCGCTGCCAGACTGTGGCTTCGCGACGCGCGCGGAAATCAGCGTAACCGTGCTCCACTTTAGCGGAGTGTAGCGCCGTACACGGCTTTGTCACCAAGTTCTTCTTCGATCCGTAACAACTGGTTGTACTTGGCGACGCGGTCGCTCCGGCATGGCGCACCGGTCTTGATCTGGCCGGCGTTTGTCCCTACGGCGATATCGGCAATGGTCGTGTCCTCGGTTTCACCCGAGCGATGACTGATCACGGTCGTGTAATCATTTTTCTTTGCCACCTCGATCGTTGCCAGCGTTTCCGTCAGTGTGCCGATCTGATTTACCTTGATAAGAATGGAATTCGCCACGTGCTCGGCAATTCCTTTTTGAAGAAACTTCACGTTGGTGACGAAAAGATCGTCGCCGACCAGTTGGATCCTGGAGCCAAGTTTTTTTGTCAATTTTTTCCAGCCGTCCCAATCATTCTCCGCGCAACCGTCCTCGATGGAAATGATCGGGAAACGCACGCAAAGCTCGGCGTAGTAATCGATCAATTCGTCGGCGGTTTTTTGTGAGCCATCAGATTTCTTGAAAACGTAAACGTTCTTTTCGGAGTCATAGAATTCCGACGCAGCGGGATCGAGCGCGATGAAGATTTGTTCGCCCAGCTTGTAACCAGCCTTCTCAACGGCCGCGGAAATCGATTCCAACGCGTCTTCAGCGGAATCGAGTTGCGGCGCAAATCCACCTTCGTCGCCAATGGCCGTGGAAAGATGCCGCGCCTTCAAAACAGATTTGAGCGCGTGATACACTTCCGTCCCGTAACGCAATGCTTCCGAGAAACTCGGCGCACCGCGGGGCACGATCATGAATTCCTGAAAGTCAATCGGCGCGTCCGAGTGCGCACCACCGTTCAGGATGTTCATCATCGGCACGGGAAGCACTCGCGCATCGGTTCCGCCGAGGTATCGAAACAGAGATAACTTTTCCGAGGCTGCGGCGGCGCAGGCCGTCGCTAGAGAAACAGCCAGCGTCGCGTTAGCGCCGAGATTTCTTTTGGTCGGCGTACCGTCAAGTTCGATTAGCTTCTTATCGATATTCGCCTGGTCTCGCGCATCCAGTCCCTGGAGAATCGGCGCAATTTTCTGGTTTACATTGGCAACCGCTTTTCTCACGCTTTTGCCGCCGAAGCGGCTTTTGTCGCCATCGCGCAATTCCAATGCTTCATGTTCGCCTGTGCTCGCTCCGCTGGGAACGGCCGCTCGTCCAAGGGCGCCGCTTTCAACCCGCACATCTGCTTCGATCGTCGGATTGCCACGTGAATCCAAAATTTCGCGGGCGTGAATGTGGGTAATGCTGGTGCTCGCCATTAGTTTCTGCGCGGACTAAAACAGCTTTGGCTTCACGAGGCAAATCGGTATCGTTCGAGCCAATATGGAGAAGGCCGGGAGGAACCGGTTGGGGGCGTGAGAGATTCCGATTGGCAATTTCGCTCAGGCGCGCATAATCTTCGCGATGATTCGTTTGGTTACACTGCCCATGCTTGCCTTGGTCGCTGCTATTTCCACAGCGGTGGCCGACGAAGGGCAACGTCTGTCGTCGGATCAAATGGCAAAAGCCGTCAAAAGTGATTCGATCACCGTTCCGACGCCGGGCGAGCTGTTTGCTGCCCTCGGCAAATCGGGAAAAATAAACTGGTCAGCTCAATACCGCGCCCCAATTCCCGTGACCTACGCCAATCGTGCGCAGATCGCCCTCAACCTCGGCGGTTTGATAGCCGATGGGTTCATTGCCGTGGAAGCCAAAGACGGACAGCAGGTGAAGAATATCGGCTCGGATATCATGAAGCTCGGAAAAGCGCTCGGAGTGAGCGAGCAACTGCTCAGCCGCGGCAATAGCATCAATGAATTTGCCGAGAACAACCAATGGGACACACTCCAGGAGGAATTGGAAGCGACGCAAAACGAGGTGAAATCCTCAATGCAATCGCACGCCGACCAGGATCTGGTTATCCTTGTTACTCTTGGCGGGTGGATCCGCGGAACGCAGGTGGTCACCGGCGCGATTATGAAGAATTATAACGAGGCCGCCGCAAAGGTTCTGCGCGAACCGGCACTGGTTCACTTCATGCAGTCAAAGCTTAATGTAATTTCGCCTGAATTACGTCAGGAACCTCTGGTCAAAGATGTAAGCGACCAACTCGCCGGACTTGAGAAGCTCGTTTCGTTTCCGGAGGGAAAGCCGCCGAGCGCGGAAGACGTGCAAAAACTCAATGACACGGTCGGCAAGCTGATGACAAAAATAGAGAGCAAGGAATCGCCCAAATGAAACGTTGCCTGCGGTTTTTCGTTTTGATTTTTGCGCTGAGCGTGAGCGTTGTTCTTCGCGCAGACACAGACGCTGAAGTAAGTGCGCGCAAGGACGCACTCGAGCTTGCGGGAGCATTTGGAAATGACGGGTTCAAGATTCGAGATGGACATTCGTGTGGCGTGCTTAAGCCACACGATCATGCCTTGATCGCGGTGAACCTTTATGCGGGAAATCAGTATTGGTTTTCTGTCGGCACGACGGAGCCGCTAAAAAAAGTTGCCGTCAGCGTTTATGACGAAGCCGGGAGCCAAATGACCACGGAGAATTTCAGCAACGGGGACAAAGCGGCGGCCGGCTTCGCGCCGGTGAACAGCGGCCAGTACTACGTATCCGTCGATTCGGTCGAGGACCAGGAAGGTAGTTTCTGCCTCGTCTATTCGTATAAGTAGACGACGCTCGGGTTCTGGATACGGGATGCGGGATACTGGAGTTTGTGCGCGCAGGCTTTGCAGTCTCGACATCGAGTGTCTAGTATCGCCTATCTTGGAGCCGGTGATGATCTCGCTTCAGGTGTTTTTTGAAGGTCACGTCCAGGGCGTCGGATTCCGTTTCACTGTGCGCCACATCGCCAAAGGTTTTGACGTGACCGGTTGGGTGCGCAACCTGCCGGACGGGCGCGTAGAACTTCAGGCTACCGGTAATGAGGAGGAGGTACGCGCCTTTCTCGATCAGGTCGCTCAAAGCGAACTTCACTCGCTCATTCGCAAACAAACCGAGAACAAGTTGAACGAACCGGTCGCTGCCCGCGGCTTTGAAATTTGCCATGACTAATCCGGCCGTCGCCGTCCACGGACTGACCAAAATTTTTCCTGTTCCGTTCCATCCCACGCGGGGAGTTCTCGCGTTAAAGGACCTTAGCCTCCGCATCGAACCCGGCGAAGTGTACGGATTGCTCGGGCCGAACGGCTCCGGCAAGAGCACCACACTGAAGATTATTCTTGGTCTGGTGTCGCCAACACGCGGTCGCACCGAAATTTTTGGACGAGACAGTCGCCTCGTCGAAAGCCGCGAAGCAGTCGGTTTTCTCCCGGAGAACCCGTATTTCTACAAATATCTCACCGGTGCGGAAACGCTGCGTTTTTTTGGGCGCCTTTGCGGAATGACAGGCGCGACATTGAAGAGTCGCGTAAACGAACTGCTCGATCTTGTCGGGCTAAACAAGGCGCGCGACCGCCGGTTGGGCACATATTCCAAGGGAATGCTGCAACGCATCGGGCTGGCGCAAGCATTGATTCACGATCCAAGGCTGGTGGTCCTGGATGAACCGACGGCCGGTGTCGATCCGGCGGGCTCGCGCGAAATTCGAGACTTGATCATGGACCTGAAGCGCCGCGGAATCACCGTTCTGCTCTCGTCGCACTTGCTGGCGCAAGCGCAGGAAATTTGCGACCGGATCGGGATTCTGGCCGATGGCGTGCTGGTTCGTGAAGGCCGTTTACAGGAATTAATCGCAATCGAAAATCAGACCGAGCTTGTGATCGCCGATGCTTCCGATGACCTCTTGCGCGAGATTGAATCGTTCATCAGCCGGTCCAATGCAAAATTGCTCGAGCGGCGAAAATCGACCACCACGCTGGAAAGATTGTTCCTGGAATCGACGGGAGGAAATGACAAAAGCTCAACTCGCGAGTGACGAACTAACAAAACCGAAATGACAGACGACGAAACCGCTTCAACGCTTCAACCATTCAGCGATTCAACGATTCCGAAGCGTCACCGCGCTGTCTCTCTGTCGCGCATTCTCGCCATCACCAGCAACACGCTCACCGAGCTGACGCGCCTGAAAGTTTTTTACGTGCTGCTGGTGTTCGGGCTGCTGTTGATTGGCAGCTCGATTTTCATGGCGCAATTTTCTTTCCAACAGGAATTCCAAATCCTGAAGGATGTCTCGTTAGGCGCGATCTCAATGTTCACTTCGCTATTGGCGATCGTCGCCACGGCGCGAATGGTGCCGCGGGACATCGAAGACCGCACGGTTTACACCATTCTCGCCAAACCAGTGCCGCGTTTCGAATACGTTGTCGGTAAAATTGCCGGAGTTCTTCTGTTGCTGGCGATCAGCACTCTGGTGATGGCCGCGGCGTTTCTGGCCGTGCTGTACATGCGCGAGCAGGCAGTGCTGCAGGCCACCGCGAAACAAATGGCCAGCGCGCCGCCGGACCAACTCGCCGATGCTCTGCGCGCCGTTCGCGCCTCTGCGCTTAACGCCGATCTTGTTCCCGGAATCATCATCATCTTCCTGAAAGCGTGCCTGCTCACAGCCCTAACGCTGTTTGTTTCTACCTTCGCTACCTCAACGATTTTCACCATCGTGGTGATGGTTTTTATCTATTTCATCGGACACTTGGAAGCTACTGCGCGCGAGTATTGGCTCACCGCACACGGCGGTGGTTTAGTCACACGCGTGTGTCTTGCGATCGTGGCGCTGCTCTTCCCCGATCTGCAGGCTTTCAATCTGGTGGATGACATCGTCGCAGGCACCGCGATTTCGCTGGCAGTGTTCACCAAGACTGCGCTGCTCGGCATTTTCTACACCGTGATCTACACGTTACTGGCGGTTTTTGTGTTTTACGGAAAAGAATTATGACGCGAGGCCTGATCGCGCTGGCAGTCTTGATCGTGATGGGCCTGCTCAAACTGCCGGTCGAACGCGATCTTGCGGCTCTTCACCGGCAGGAACATTTCCGCGGCGTCGAGTTCAATCTCGATCTTCGCGAAAAGATCGGGCAACTCGGATTCATCGCCGCACTGAGCGGGTTTCGAGCCATCGTCGCCGATGCTCTCTTCATCCAGGCGCATGCGGCTTGGGAAAACACTCAATGGGGCCGAATGCTGTTGTTGTTTCGACAAATCACGGCGCTCCAACCACGGGTCCTCCTGTTTTGGGACACAGCCGCGTGGCACATGGCGTGGAACGCAAGCGTAGCGGCGATGAACGATACCAACCAGCCGCGCCAAGCGCTGCGAGTCAAAGCGCAGCGCGAATATTTCGCGCTCGGTAAAGACTTCCTCGAGCGCGGAATTAAGAATAATCCCGATCGCCCGGAACTCTACGAAGCGCTCGCACGCCTGTACAAGGAAAAATACAAGGATCACGAGCGCGCCGCTGAATATTATGGCAAGGCAGCAACGTTGCCGGAAGCAGCACCGTGGGACCGGCGCTTCTCGGCGTACGAGCTTTCGTATTGCGAAGGCCGCGAGCGCGAAGCATATGAGCGCCTGCGCAGCCTCTACGATGAGAGTGAGAAGGAACGGCTGCCGACGTTAATCAAGCGGCTTAACTTCCTTGAAGACAAACTCGCGATTCCGGAGGACCAACGAATTCCAGATAAGCTGATCAAACGTTAAGCGATTCAATCATTGAATTCCTTAGGTCAGTAGTCGCTGCAAAATTCATTTCACGCACTAAAACATTGGTGCGTCCACGTGCTTCCGTTGTAACGTTCTCACTTTTCGGTGGGGGTAGTAATGCGGTTTGCAATTTTCAGTGACATTCATTCTAATCTCGAAGCGCTTGAAGCCGTGATGGCGAATGCGCGTCAACGCAGATGCACGCACTTCGTCTGTCTGGGCGACATCGTCGGTTACAACGCAAATCCGGGTGAATGCATCCAGCTTGTCCGGGAGCTCGATTGCCCGGCGGTGAAAGGCAACCACGACGAGCAAGCAACGTTCCCCGCGTCATCGGAACGTTTCAACGAGCTCGCCGAACGAGCGATCGAGTGGACACGCGAACGTTTGAATGCGCAGGACAGGGAATGGCTATGCAGCCTGCCGTTGCAGCGACGGGTTCACGATTTTACAATTGTGCACGCCACCCTCGATACGCCCGGGCAATGGGGCTACGTATTCAATAATCTCGACGCCGTCGCGAGTTTTACGTATCAGCGGACGACCGTCTGTTTTTTCGGCCACACGCATGTGCCGATGGTCTTTGTGCGCGATGAGGGCGTCCGGCGCCAGGCCTCCGAGCACATTCGTATTGAGCCTGGCAAAAAATATTTCATCAACGCCGGCAGCGTGGGTCAACCCCGTGACGGAAACTGGCGCGCCGGATATTGTATTTACGACATCGAGAACAACCTCGTCGAACTGTTGCGAGTAAAATACGATCTCGCCACCGCGCAGAAGAAAATCACGAAGGCTGGTCTGCCGCGACTGCTTGCCGAGCGGCTTGGAATGGGACGCTGAAGGACAAAAGAAATCGACGATAGGGCGCGTCACTCCGTGCGCGCCGTAACGTGAGATGTGAACGGCGCGCAGAGGACTGCCCGCCTTACCGACAACTTTTCGCTCGGTCGCGGATAATAAAGTCTGCAACCAGCAAATCGCGCGGGTAAGTGATTTTGAGATTAAAATCGTCGTCGAGAACGAGAGCGACCTTGTAGCCGAGTCGCTCGACTGCTGAGACTTCATCGGTCACCAAAATGTTTTCCGCGTACACAGCGCGGTAAGAATCATCAAGTAATTTTCGCTCGAAAATCTGTGGCGTTTGCATCGCGTACAGCTGACGCCGATCGACGGAACCGACGACCAAAAGATCGGCATCCGCACGTTTTAAGGTGTCGTTGACTGGCTGCGCCAAAGCGGCTGCGCCGTGAACACGGCATTGCGCAAAGGCGCGTTCGATTTGCTCCGGAGTAATCAACGGGCGCGCCGCGTCGTGCACGGCAACATATTTCGCGTCGTGATTGATGCGATCCAGGCCAGCCCGAACGGAATCCTGCCGACGTTCACCGCCAGGGACAATCGACAGGACTTTTTCGAACCCCCTGTCTCGACTGATTTTTCGGATTTCGTCGTGGCGGTCTTCACGCGCCACGACTACGATTTGGCCTACGGAAGTCGCGCGCTCGAACGCGTGGATTGCGTGAGCGATCACAGGTTCGCCCGCGATTACGGCAAACAATTTATCGAACCCCATGCGTTGGCTGCTGCCACCGGCCACGAGAATTGCTGAGAGCACGGTTAAAAGGGTTGCAAGGTCACAAGGTTACATCGTTGGCAGCTCAGAGATTCCGCTTTTAGCTTTGTAACTCCTGTAACCTTTTAACTATTGCGATAGTTGTCCTGTCACTTCCGCGCTAAGCGTTTTGCCATCGGCGCGACCGCCTACTTTCGCCTGCAACGCTTTCATCACCGCGCCCATTTGCGCTTTGGATGTGGCGCCGAGTTCAGCAATGGTTTCCCGCACGACTTTCGCCAGCTCGTCCGGGCTCATCCCTTGTGGCAGATAAGTGTTCAAAATCGCCAACTCTTGTTTTTCCTTGTCAGCCAATTCAGCGCGCCCGCCTTTTTCAAAACTTTCGATCGAATCCTGGCGCTGCTTCGTCTGCTTGCGAATGACCTGAACGGCTTCAGCGTCACTGAGTTCGGCCTCCGCGCCGGATTTTGCAATCGCCGCGTATTTCAATGCCGATTTAAGCATGCGCAGCACGCCCAGTTTCGTTGGGTCTTTGGCACGCATCGTCTCCTTCAGATCCGAGTCCACACGCTGTTGCAGTGTCATGCGGCACAATTACGACGACCAAACGCAATTGTCGATGTTGTAGCCGTTCCTCTGTGGGACGCCCCGATTTTTTTACATTTAGTGCAACGCTTCGCGCAGCGAAGCGACTACAGCACCCCGCGGCACTTGCGAACCGATTCGGCGTCACTAACGGACATAACGTTGATTTCGCGGTTCGTGCGTTTCAATAAACCTGCAAGCACGTTGCCCGGGCCGAGCTCAATGAATAAATCACAGCCAAGGTGGATAAGGCGCTGCATACAATCTGTCCACCGCACGGTTCCGGTCACTTGATCGCGGAGACTCTCCCGGATTTCCTCAGGCGTTTTTACTTCTTCGCCGGTCACGTTGCTGATCACGGCGAAACGCGGCGCTTGCATCGGCACATCGGCAAGCACTTTCTCCAATTTCACATAGGCACTTTCCATGAGACGCGAATGATATGCGCCGGCAACATTGAGCATCATCGAGCGGCCTATGCCGTATTCCTTCGCAACACCGACTGCTGTTTCCACATTCGCCAACTCGCCTGAAATAACGATCTGATTAGGCGCATTGATGTTGGCAACATCGACATCTTCATCCGCGGCCAGCCGGCGCACATCGTTTTCCAAGCCACCAATCATAGCCGCCATCCCGCCTTGCGTTGTTGCGCACGCTTCATCCATGAATTCGCCGCGCTTTTGCACGAGCTTCAGACCTGTCGCAAAATCGAATGTGCCAGCCGCAGCGTGCGCGGTGATTTCCCCTAACGACAGGCCGGCCGCCCCGCCGACTTCAAACTCGCCGAAGACCTCGCGCAACACTGCCAATGCAACCAGCGCGTGAACGTAAAGCGCCGGCTGACAATTTGAAGTCTTCGTCAATTCCTCGATCGGTTCGTTCCAGGCGATGTCGCACAAGTTTCGACCAAGAATTTCATCGGCCTGACGAAACAAATCCGCTGCGACAGGAAACTGCTCGGCGAGGTCGTGCCCCATCCCGACGCATTGCGCGCCCTGACCGGCGAAAAGTAATGCGATTTTTCTTGGCATGGCACTTACTTAATCGTGTTCCCCTCGAGCGTGCGAGCGGAACTTCTGGGGAGCGCACGCCTGTGGCGTGTTGGTTGCGGCATTTTGCCGCAACCAACTTTCCTTGCCTACGAGCTGAATTCGCTTCGAGGCAACAGTACAAAAGTTCGCGATGGCAGAATGCCATCGCCAGCACGCTGAAAGCGTGCGCTCCCCAGAAATCGCTTGCGGAAGAAAGATCCACTCGCCAGCGTAAAACTTACCCAGAACCTTGTAACTTCATGCCATTCACGACACGCGAGATTGATTCACCGGACCCGGTTGCCCGGGTCGCCGCAGCTGACGCGGCATTACGCGAACCAGAGCAGCACGATATCGGCGAAAAGATGGTGCTCAACATGGGGCCGTCGCATCCAGCTACGCACGGCGTTTTGCGGCTCGTGCTGGAGCTGGATGGTGAGCTCATCACCAAAGCAACGCCGGACATCGGTTTTCTCCATCGCGGCGACGAGAAGATCGCCG
This sequence comes from Chthoniobacterales bacterium, assembly GCA_038214915.1. GTDB lineage: Bacteria > Verrucomicrobiota > Verrucomicrobiia > Chthoniobacterales > UBA10450 > Udaeobacter. The sequence continues at coordinate 6,887 of JBBQRI010000011.1, read as the reverse complement.
AGAACATGCAATACAACCAATTCGTGCCGTACACCGACCGGCTCGATTATCTCGCGCCGCTCTCGAATAATGTGGCCTACGCGCTCGCTGTAGAAAAGTTGATGGGCTGGGATATTCCGCCCCGTGGAAAAGCGATCCGCACGATTTGCTGCGAAACGTCGCGCATTTCCTCGCATCTCCTTGGGCTCGGCGCGATGGCGCTTGATCTCGGCGCTATGTCGGTTTTTCTTTACACGTTCACTGAGCGCGAAAAACTCTATAACCTTTTTGAGCTTTTGACGGGCGCCCGGTTCACCACATCCTACACGCGCGTCGGGGGACAAATCCGAGATCTTCCGGAAGCTTTTATCCCGGAACTCAAAAAATTCCTCGACGACTTTGGCCCGAGTCTCGACGAATGCGACCGGTTGCTGACTCGGAACAAGATTTTTGTCGATCGCACAAAAGACATCGGCGTCATCACGAAGGAGCGCGCGATCGCGTACGCGATTTCCGGGCCAAACCTGAGGGGGAGTGGAATCGAACACGATTTGCGCCGCAAACACCCGTATCTCGACTACGACCAGTACGATTTCGACGTGGTCATCGGCAGCGCAGGCGACTGTTACGATCGTTATCTGGTGCGAGTCGAGGAGATGCGTCAAAGCGCGCGAATTTTGCGGCAGGTCATCGATAAACTGCCCAGCGGTCCGATCAATGTTTCGAACTGGAAGAACATGACCCCGCCGAAATCGCGAGTGATGACAAAGATGGAAGAACTAATTCATCATTTCATTGTGGTGACCGAAGGGCTCGATGCGCCGCCGGGCGACGTCTATTTCGGAGCCGAAAATCCCAAGGGCGAGCTTGGCTTTTACATCAACAGCAGAGGCGGCGGCGTTCCGTATCGGTTGAAAATTCGCGCGCCCTCTTTCGTGAACCTCAGTATCCTGCCGGAGCTTTTGCCCGGTTGCCTGGTCAGTGACGTGCCCGCCGTGCTCGGCAGTCTGGACTTCGTGATGGGCGAATGCGATAGATGAGCCGAATGAGACCCATGACTACGATGTTCCGAATAGCGTCGCGACTCATGCTCGTGCTCATGCTCGTGCTCATGCTGGATAGCTGCATCGGCAAGCGAATCACCAAGGTGAACGTGGATCAGGTCACGGAAGGCATGTCGAAGAAGCAGGTGGAATCGATTTTGGGGCAGCCTACTTCGTCCAAGACTGAGGACCCGACGATTATGAAACAAACGACATACGTTTATCGTCAGGGCAAAGACACGATCACGATCGTTTTTAAGGACGACAAAGTGCAGTCGAAGGACAGCACACTCTCCGATTGATCCGCTCTAGCGTGCGCTGTCCCCAGCGCAGTTGTCCCTCCGACGCGTCGCATCATTCCGCTAGGGACAGCGGACTTGACAGCACGAAACGCGATTTGCCGCGTATCCCTGCGCTGGGTTAGGTTCAACGATGGCAGACGCGACGCGCATCCAAATTCCCGCCGAATTGGAGCGGAAAATGGACGCGGCGATTGCGCGTTATCCGAGCGAACACCGTCGAAGCGCGGCGATGCCGCTGTTGCATTTGTGGCAGGAACACTTCGGGTCCATCGGCGACGAAGCCATCTTCCGGATCGCGGAAAAACTCGGCCTCCAACCGATCAACATTCTCGAGGTGATCACTTTTTACCCAATGTTTCGCCAGCATCCGGCCGGGAAAACGCACATCAGGATCTGCCGCACGCTGAGTTGTGCTATGGCGGGTGGATTGGAAGTGATGGAAAATTTGTGCGCGAATCTGGGAATCCAGCGCCCGAATGATGGTGAAGAAATGCACAATCCGATCGCCGTCAGCGCCGACGGAACTTACAGCGTCGAATTCGTTGAGTGTCTGGCTAGTTGCCATACCGCGCCAGTGTGCATGGTTGGCGAAGAACTGCATGAGAAGATACGTCCAGAGTCCGCCGCCAACCTGATCGGCAATCGGCAATCGGCAATCGGCAATCCGGAATTGGCGTGGCCGCCGCATCCTCTGGAACACCGCCTGGTTTACAAGAACATCGGGCGCCCCGGTTGGATCAGCGACATCGGTTGTTACCTACGCGACGGCGGTTACGAACAATTAAAACAAGCATTGACTCTGTCGCGCGATGACATCATCAACAAAGTCAAAAACTCGGGACTCCGCGGCCGCGGGGGAGCCGGGTTCTCCTGCGGCTTGAAATGGAGCTTTATCAAGCCGGACGAAAAACGGCCGGTGTATTTAATCTGCAACGCCGACGAATCCGAGCCGGGCACATTCAAAGACCGCTACATCATTCACGAAGATCCACATCAGTTGCTCGAAGGCATGTTGATCTCGTGTTATGCCCTCAATGCGCATACCGCGTACATCTACATTCGCGGGGAATTTCCAAAAGGCGCGAAAATCCTCGAGAGCGCGATCGAGGAAGCGCGGCAGCACAACTTCCTTGGCAAAAACATCCTCGGCTCCGGATTCGACGTTGAGTTCTACGTCCACCGCGGCGCAGGCGCCTACATTTGCGGCGAGGAAACGGGTCTAATCGAATCGCTCGAAGGGAAACGCGGTTATCCGCGGATCAAGCCGCCCTATTTTCCTGCAGTGCTGGGTCTCTATATGTGTCCGACCATCGTGAACAACGTGGAGACGCTATGTAACATTAAACATATCATAGCCATCGGCGGAGCGGAGTATGCGCGTCTCGGTCGGCCTAACAACACAGGCACGCGAGTTCTCTGCGTCAGCGGCGACGTGCAGCGTCCAGGGTACTTCGAAGTTGAAGTCGGCGCCGTTACGATGGGGCAGCTGATTCATGAGATGGCCGGCGGCTTGCGACCGGACCGACAACTAAAAGCCGTTATTCCGGGCGGCAGCTCCGCGAAAGTGTTGCGCGCCGATGAACGCTTCAAGCTGAAAGAAAGACAGACCGACGGCTCGACAATTGAACGCGAGCTCTCGATCGACGATATCCCGATGGATTTCGATTCACTGGCAGCCGCAGGGTCGATGGCGGGTTCCGGTGGCGTGATCGTGTTGGATGATTCACGCGACATGGTTTGGGCGCTGAACAACATCAACAAGTTTTACGCGCATGAGAGCTGCGGCCAATGCACACCCTGCCGGGAAGGCTCGCTTTGGATGCAAAAAATCACCGACCGCATGCTGCGCGGCGGCGGCGTAGTGGAAGATCCGAAAACACTGAAGACCATCGGCGATAACATCGCGGGGCGCACCATCTGCGCATTTGGCGAAGCCTGCGCGTGGCCGACGCAAAGTTTTGTCGAAAAATTCCCGGAAGAATTTGTGACGCGCGCCCGAAAACCCATTCCGCCACCCCTCCCGCCCGAATACACATCCGAGGAATTGATCGAAGAGGAATCGATTCCCACCGTCCCCATGGCCCGCGACCCCGGCTGGGAAAAAGCCGGCGCGAAAGGCACGATCTGATATGTCTGAGGAAAGCAGGAACGCAGGAACATTGTTGAGGGAATCAGAAATCACTGAATCAATCATTGCGGCAGCCATCGCCGTGCATCGCGAACTTGGACCAGGCTTTCTAGAATCAGTGTACGAGCAGGCGCTCGCAGTTGAATTTGCTATCCGTGGAATTGCCTTTGTGCGTCAAAAGACCATCCCACTTTTCTATCGTGATCACCAAATCGGAGAGCACCGCCTAGATTTTGTCGTCGAAGACAAAATTATCGTCGAACTAAAGGCTGTCGAGGCGTTGGAAAAAGTCCACTTCGCGATCGTTCGCAGCTACCTTAAAGCTGCCGGTTTATCGGACGGACTCATCTTAAATTTTTCGTCCATGCCGTTGACAGCAAAACGAGTTCGTCGCGAGCGAGGCTTTGAGATCACGGGTCTACAACTGTAAAAAATTCCTGCGTTCCTGCTTTCCTTAGATATGTCCGATCCGAGTACTCCAAAGTTCAACGTGCAGATCGACGGGGTCTGGCATCAGTTTCCGAAGGGTACGCGTGTGATCGAGGCATGCGAGCAGGTCGGCGTTTTCGTGCCTCGGTATTGCTATCACAAAAAGCTCAGCTCGCCGGGCAATTGCCGGATGTGTTTAGTCGAAATGGGATTTCCAAGGCTCGGGCCAGATCGCAAGCCGGAGCTCGGGCCGGACGGCAAAACGATCATCAACTGGATGCCGCGCCCGCAAATTTGCTGCGCACAAGATGTAGCTGAAGGGATGGCCGTTCGCACCGACTCACCGCTGGTGAAAGAATGTCAGCTGGGCGTCATGGAATTTCTTCTGATCAATCACCCACTAGATTGCCCAATCTGCGACCAGGCCGGCGAATGCCGTTTGCAGGAGTTCAGTGTCGACTATGGCAGTTCGGAATCACGTTTCCTGGAGAACAAAGTGAAAAAGCCGAAAGCTGTGCAGCTCGGCCCGCGGGTGACGCTTGACGACGAGCGCTGCATTCTCTGCTCGCGCTGCATCCGTTTTTGCCAGGAAATTGCGCATGACGACGTGCTTGGGTTCGTGGATCGCGGCAGTCACACCGTTTTAACGGCGCATCCTGGCAGGTCTTTGGGTAACAATTATTCGCTTAACACCGTCGACATTTGTCCTGTGGGCGCGCTGACTTCGACCGATTTCCGCTTCAAAATGCGGGTCTGGTTCCTGAAAGAAACGAAGAGCTTCTGCACAAGTTGCGCGACGGGGTGCAACACAGTCATTGGCACTCGCGAGGACGTGATCTATCGCCAAACCCCACGCGAGAACGATCACGTTAACTCCTGTTGGATGTGCGATTATGGCCGGCTCAATTACAAATATCTAGAAGCCGAAGACCGCTTGCTGGAGCCGCAGATTCGTTCCGAGGGAAGACTGGTCCCGGCTGATTGGCCAACTGCCATTGGGCAAGCAGCGCTCCAGGTAAAGCAGTTTGCCGGGTCCGAGATTGCCATCGTCGCTTCGGGGCGGATGACCAACGAAGAGCTTTGGTTAACGGCGCAATTGGCGAGCTCGTTAGGCGTGAAGCGGATCGATATCGTCCCGAGGCGTGGAAAAGCAGACCACATTTTGCTGAGCAAAGATCGCAATCCAAACACGAACGGCGCGAGGTTGATTCTAGGTTCGAGCTCCGCGCCAGGGGCAAAACTGGTGACCATTGCCAGCGCAGTAAGATCAGGAAGAATCAAAGCGTTGGTGATTTTGAAAGAGAATGCGATGCACCTGGGGCTGTCGGTCGAAGAACTTGCGCAAATGCCAGCCTTGGTCGTGATGAATACTTTGCCTAACGAAGCGACGAAAAACGCAACCGTTGTCCTGCCCGCGTGCGGTTTTGCCGAAAAACGTGGCTCAATGGTCAACGGTAGGGGCCGGTTGCAACGGTTGAATCGCGCTACGCGCCCGCCTGGCAATGCTCGCGATGATTGGGAGATTTTACGCGACCTCCTTCAGGCGATCGGCGGCGGCGACTCACTTCATTCGATTGAAGATGTTTTCCGCCGGATCAGCGAAACAGTCCCGCAATTCACCGGTTTGAGTCTCAGTAAAATCGGCGATCGCGGCGTGCAGATTCTGCAAATGGAAGAACTGCCGCCGACGCATCCCAGCGACGAAGAAGCAATCGAACAAGCGATCGAAATTCAGGCTGCGCGTCGCGGTGTTCGGCAACAGTTAGATCAAGCGCAAGCTCATCTCGGTGCGTCGATGATTCGACAAGTCGAACCACACGCGGCGCCTCGTCGGTAGAGCTGACGACGACGATGGACTCTTTTTTTCTCATCACCTCGCTGCTGAAGATCGCAATTCTGCTGGGGGTAATCTTGTTCATGGTGTCTTATGCAGTGTACGCGGAACGCCGGGTCAGCGCGTTTATTCAGGACCGCGTCGGGCCGAATCGCGTTGGGCCGGCTGGTCTCTTCCAGCCCATCGCGGACATGTTCAAGCTGCTACTGAAAGAAGATTTCACGCCGCGCGCTGCGAATACGTTTTATTACTGGCTGGCGCCGTGCCTCGCGGTAATGCCGGCCATCATCACCTTCGCGGTGGTGCCATTCGGCAGCACGTTGTTCGGTGTGCCGATGGTGATTGCCGACATCAACGTCGGGATTTTCTTTGTGTTCGCAATCTCCTCGTTAGGTGTTTACGGGATCGTCATCGGCGGTTGGGCGTCCAACTCGAAATACCCCTTCCTCGGCGGCATTCGTTCCAGCGCGCAAATGCTTTCGTACGAGCTTTCGCTCGGGCTCGCCGTCATTCCGGTTTTTCTCATTGTTGGAAGTTTGCGGCTGACGAACGTTGTGCAGTACCAGATCGAGCATGGCTGGTTTATTGCGCCTTTCGTTGGCGATTGGATGAATCCATGGAAATGGCTGCTCGCGATTCCTATGATCATCTCCTTCCTCGTGTTCATGATTGCGATTTTCGCTGAAACGAACCGGCTGCCATTCGATTTACCGGAAGCCGAGCAAGAGCTCGCCGGCGGCTACAACACGGAATACAGCTCGATGAAGTTCGCCCTTTATTTTCTCGGCGAATACGCCGCGATGATCACAGGGTCCGCTGTTGTCGTGACGTTATTCTTCGGCGGCTGGCATTTTCCGGGCATACCAGATGGCTCCCACGGATGGATCTTCGGCCTGATCAACATCGCAGTCTTTTTCACAAAGGTCGCCGTCGTGATTTTCTTGTTTATGTGGGTGCGCTGGACGCTTCCGCGATTTCGATGGGATCAGCTGATGCGGCTGGGCTGGCTTTTCTTTTTCGAAATCGCGTTGGTGAACATTTTTTTGGTGGCAGCAATTCTTTCCTACAGTTCGAAACTATGAATCTGGAAACCAAGAAACCAGGAGGGATCGAATAATCCTGAATTCCTGGATTCCTAAATTCCAGATTAACGGTCAATGACGATTACTGTA
>JBBQRI010000010.1:0-27157 GCA_038214915.1 Chthoniobacterales bacterium | reverse complement strand
CAGACCGAACGACGTGGAAGATCCAAAATCCTTTGGCCCGAGCTTGAAGAAAGGCGCTCCTAATTCGGTCGAATCCTGTGCCCACCCCGGGTGCCATTTGAGCACCGATGATGCGCGAAATTGATCGGTAGTCAGCCAGACAAAAAAGGTTGCCGGAATGAAAGCCGCGATCAGCATGGCGGCCGCGTGTCTTCGAATGGGGGCGCCGCGGAAAATCTCAGGCCACATCTTCGGATGCGAAATCAAGCGACCGATGCCGGCCAGTCCGTCATTGCGAACCAGATTGACGATAAATTTGAGTTCGGTTGCACGTTCGAAAAACAATCCAACAAGGAGCACGATCGTCAGGGCGATGAAAGTATGCAGGTGAAACAGCGGCATCGATGCGTAAATGGAGAGTTCAACCCACCAGGGCAGGGGACCTTTGCGTGGATGCAGCTGGTTCGTTGCGGAGTCATTTGTCTGCGGCGAGGTCTCTGCTGGCGAATCGGGATTGATTGTCGGAACTCCGCTAAAAAACTTTTCGCGCCAATGCCAGAGCAGCACCAGGCCTGCCGGAATCGCGTAGAGCCAGCCGCGCTGCGTAACGAGCATGGATAACGCAATGCTTTTCCAGGCGATGGACTTGTGCGCGATATCTGCTGCTGTGCCTTGATAATCCAAAAACTTGAACGTCTTCAAAAACTGAAATCCGGCTATACCGCCGTTAAACAAAAACCCTGCAACAGCAAACGTGCCGCCCCACCGGTAGAAACCGTAAAAGATCGCGAGTGAAGAGAGTAATCCGACCCAGACCAACCCGATTAGCAGATCGATGTGAACCAGCGAAAGCAGTGCGTTGAACAGGTCGATGCCCGCCGGGTATCTCAGTGTGCTAAAGACGAAGATCGGGCTGTCCGGCCAAAGCGCGACGCCGTTGGCAAAATTTTTGATCAGCGTCAGGTGCAGTGAGAGATCGCCCAGATTATTTGGAGACTGAATCTTTAGTTCGCTGCTATCGATGTACAGCAGCCAACAAAAGGATCGCACAGCAAAGACGGCGAAGCAGACCGCGACCGCCCAAAACCAGACGCGGCGATAGCGCATCAGGGCCGATGGAATCGCATTCTGCGTGTCTTCGCTCCCGGAAGGTTTTCGTGGCTTTTGTTCTGTCGCTGGATCGTTAGCGGATTTCTGTCGAATCACGCTGTCGCGAGTCCCAAGAAAAGCGGCGATCGCAAATGCAGCGCCACACACCAGCGCGAGAGTTGCGCTCACCGTGTTTAACCCTCTCCCAGCAAGTCCCAGGAGAAGTCCGCAGACCACCGACAAATTGACGAACGTGATCCCAGCTGTGACCCACTTCATGGAACCTTGGCAGCTGCCGGAGAAGGTGCGGGTTTCGGTGCGTTGCCATCAAAGTCCGGCGCTTTGCCTGGGAACACGTCCTTAAACACTTTTGTGCTGAAGAACGCTTTCGACGGGTCCTGGTAATTCCGGATCGTGAGCGTGTCCGTGTAATAGGTGCCCTTCAGTTTTGATTCGACGTCTTTTATTTTGTCCTGCTGCACAAGGAGAAAATCGCCATCGAGATTCGCCGGCATGTTTCCTCCTTCGTAGTAACCAACTCGATCGAAATCGCCCAACATCCACGGAAGCGGATACACGCTCGAGCGAATCAGATGTCCAGTGAGGTGATAGTTTGACGGATCCCGTTTCGCCATCGTCAGAAGCGGTTTCGTCAATTTGAATATATCGTTGTACGTCTGGACATACGCGTACGGCTCCTCTGGCGAAGAACATTTGAAATAATTCAGCCAGATACTTGAGGCGAGGGATACGGACAACAGCACGCCGATCGTGCGTTGTGCGAGACGCAAATGTTTTGGACGAACCAACAAGATCGCCCCGCCGAAGACGAACAGCAGTGGCCAGCCGAAACTGACAACGCACCACGGCGTCTTGTACTTAACAAGACTGTAAGCGACGAAGCTGCCCGTGCCGTAGATCGCCAGGTATCGCAGACTGAGATTCTTAAACTTCTGGCAAAACAGACATAAAATTAGCCCGACCAGCATTGGGAGTTCGTAACCGAAGAAGTCCGCCCGGCCGACCTCCCACGTCGGCCCCATTATTTTGAGCCAGTAATCCCACGCCTTTTCATGGCCGTGACCCGCAGCGCCAGTCTCGGTCCATGCCTTAAACGCCAGATACAGACCTTTGACACCGCTCCAGTTAAAGAATGTTCCCGAATAGAAAAAGACGATAGCAAATGCGCCTGCGATCACGACCATGGCGAGATCGATCCAGCTCCAGGTTTGCTTTGCAGGCTTGGCGTCCGGAACCCGATTTAGCGCGTACGAAACTGCCAGAGTTGGAATCGCAAGCAGGGCGCACGCGACATGAATGGCGTAAGTTTCCTTTGTGAGAATCATGCCGGTTAACCCCACGCCGGCGTACCACAAGTAAGTCAGCGTGCCGCGCCTCCACAAACCGAGCACTCCCAAAATGAATATCATCGAGAAGAATTGCAGCCACACTTCGTGAATGGCGTAGCGCCCGTAGAAAACGAATCCGGGCGATACTGCCATGGCCAGTGCAGCGATTCGGCTCACGTTTCGTCCAACCAGTGGTTCGAACTTCAACGCAAGCCACACACAAGCGATGCTCACCAGCACGACAGGCATACGCAGCGCCCACACGTTGCGTCCAAACAAACTCTCAAACAGCAGAAGAACGTAAAAGTGAAGCGGCCCGTGATAATTGGTCGGGTCGTAACGGTAAAATCCGTTCTTCATCACCTGATCGACGAACCAGCCGTTGATGCCCTCGTCGAAGTGCGGTGGCTTGATACCCAAGAGGAACAAGCGCAGGAACGCTGCCAGCGCGAGGATTAACCACGGCACCCAGTCCGTTCCCGCGAAACGAATCTTCCATCGCTGCAGGTAATCGCTCACACGCGCTGTAGCGGAAGCAGATTCTACTAGCGCGTTGCGCTCGGCACTGCTAGTACGCGCTTCCATGCGCATCCTTGTCACCGGTGGCTGCGGATTCATCGGGAGCAACTTTATTCGGTATATTTTGCAACATTACAAGCCCGCATACGTCACTAATGTCGATGTGCTCACTTATGCCGGTAACATCGCCAATCTTGAAGGCGTAATCGAAGAACATGGCGAGCGTTACGAATTTTTCAAAGCCGATATCGCCAATGCGGACTTGATGGACGCATTGATGACCGAGCATCAGTTTTATGCGGTCATCAATTTCGCGGCAGAATCGCATGTCGATCGCAGCATCAATGATCCGCTCAACTTCATTCACACAAACGTCATTGGCACCAGCGTGCTATTGGAATGTGCGCGCCGCCACGGCGTTCAGCGATTTATCCAAATCTCGACGGACGAGGTATATGGGTCGCTCGGCGCTGCGGGCAGATTCACCGAGCAGTCGCCGCTCGATCCCAGTTCGCCCTATTCATCCAGCAAAGCCGGCGCCGACCTTCTTGTGCTCGCGTCGTACAAGACGTACGGCCAGGAGGTTGTGGTAACCCGATGCTCGAATAATTATGGTCCGTATCAATTTCCGGAAAAATTGATTCCGCTCATGATCATTAAGGCGCTCCGCGACGAGCCGCTCCCGGTCTACGGCGACGGCATGAACGTGCGCGACTGGATCCACGTGGACGATCATTGCGCCGGCATTGTCGCCGCGCTTTTCGAAGGCAAACCTGGAATCGTTTATAATTTGGGCGGCAACAGTGAGATGGTGAACCTTGACCTTGTCCGAATGATTCTCGATCGGCTTGGCAAATCACACAGTCTCATTTCATTCGTGCCGGATCGGCTTGGTCATGACCGCCGCTACGCGATCGATTCTTCATTTGCGCAACGCGAATTGGATTGGAAGCCGCTCCGCAGTTTCCAAGAAGGCCTCGACGAGACCATCCAATGGTACATCAACAATCCATCCTGGTGGCAACCGCTGCTCGAACGCACCGGGCGATATTAATCAAGGTTTCGGTCCACTAAACGACCGATCGGAAACTAGCGTTCTGACCAGATGAAAATTGTGATTCTCGGCGCGGGCGGGCGACTTGGCGCAGCGCTCGTGCGGGAATTCCGACCGAAATACGATGTCGCGGGCTTCGATCACGCGCAGCTTGATCTTTCGAATTTGGAGGATCTGCGCGAGAAAGTGCGCGCCACAACTTTCGACGTGCTGATTAACGCGGCAGCGTTCACGAACGTCGATGCTTGCGAGACCGAGCGCGATCGCGCGTTTCTGATTAACGCCGAAGCGCCGCGTGTTCTTGCCGAAATCTGCAACAAAAAAAACGCGAAGCTCATTCACTTCAGTACCGATTACGTTTTCGACGGAGAGAAACGCGCGCCTTACACAGAAGAGGATCAAGCGAATCCGATCAGCGGTTATGGTGAATCGAAGCTTGCGGGAGAAAAGAACGTGCTTGCAGCTGAAGATGGGCATCTGGTTGTGCGGGTGTCGTGGGTGTTTGGTCCTGACCGGCCGAGTTTCATTGACGCCATGATCAAGCGCGCGCAACAAGACGAAAAGATCGATGCGATATCCGACAAATTTTCCACGCCCACGTACACGCATAATATTGCCCGGATGCTGCCGCAATTTTTCGATCGCAGCGTCGCAGACGGCATTTTGCATTTCGCAAATGCCGGCAAATGCACTTGGCAGGAATACGCGCAATGGGCGCTGGATTGCTGCCGTGATGCCGGTATTTCTCTGAAAGGAAGAACCGTCGGCGCGCTCACGTTGAGTGAGATGACAAACTGGGTCGCGCGCCGACCCGTTTATTCCGTGCTATCCACCGCCAAATATACGGAGCTAACGGGCACGGCACCTCGGGCTTGGCGAGACGCAGTTGCTGATTATATTACGCGCTTCTACTCCAAAAAATGAAAACACCAATCTTCGCTTTCACCCTGTCAATGATCATGTGCCTGGGCGCGCGTGCCGAGCTAAAATGGGAGCAGACCGCGGTAGAGCTGCATCCGGCTGCCACCGACAAACAGGCGGTCGGCCATTTCAAATATCAGAATACCGGCAAGACACCGGTGCACTTCAAATCTGTTCACGCCTCCTGCGGTTGCACCACTGCGCAAAGTCAAAAGGAAGAAGTGCCGCCTGGAGATAAAGGCGAGATCACGGCCACATTCAATATCGGCGATCGTACCGGTACTCAGATCAAAACCGTAACGGTCGAGACCGACGAGGCCATAAACCAGAAAACGGTGCTCACGCTCAAGGCAGAAATCCCACAGCAGCTCGAGATCACCCCAAATTTCGTGTTTTGGAAACAGGGCGAAAAGGCGGACACAAAGACGATTAACGTAAAAGTAGGTAAAGATTTTACCGTCAAACATATCAAGGTCACGTCATCGACTCCCGATTTTCAAACCAAAGTGGAGGAATCTGGTAATGGCCAGTTCAAAATCGACGTCAAACCGCAGGACACTAACAAAGTGGTCGCGTCGATGCTGACGATTCAGCCCGAGGATTCACAGAAGGTGTTTTACGCCACCGCGCGAATCACCAACGCGCCCTCTGTTCCAGTCGCTCCAGCTGGTCCGACTGCGCCTGCTCGGCCGACTGCTCCGACTGGTCAAACGCATTGAAATTTTTACTGGCACGCCAGGCGGCTGTAGTGGCAGCCTTGGCGCTTCTCCCCGCGGCTGGCGAGGCGATCTATTTCCGTGACAAGATTTCGTGGCGCTCTGCCATCGCGCCGTCGGAGATGGTGACGGTCGACCAGGCACGCGGATGGGGCGACACTGCGATCTGGGTTGATGCACGGCCGGACGATGAGTTCGCGAACGAGCACGTTCCCGGCGCGATTTCGTTGAATGAAGACCGGTGGAATGAATTGCTGCCGCAATTTCTGGCGGTTTGGGCGCCTGGCAAAAAAATCATCGTCTATTGCAGCAGCCTGAGTTGCAACGCCAGCCGGGAAGTTGCCCACCGCCTGCGCAAGGAAGCGCAGATCTCCGACGTGTTCGTGCTCGAAGGCGGCTGGGAAGCGTGGCTGAAGAAGAACAGATGAAGCAAACATCGAACATCGAACCGCGAACATCGAACATCGAATTGCCGAGTGACGTTGGTTTGTTCGGTGTTTGGCGTGTTCTCCTGCGAATTCTCGATTTTGTTCTGGCCGGCATTTTCATCTACGCCGGAGCGCTCAAAGCAATTGATCCGGTTCAGTTCGCCAGCGACATCGATAATTACAAAATTCTGCCGTGGCCCGTCAGTGTTGCCCTGGCGTTCTATCTTCCTTGGCTGGAAATTTTCTGTGCGCTCGGGTTGGTGTTTCGATTTTTATATCGTGGCGCGTTGTCGATCTTGAGTGGGTCGATCGTGATCTTCACGCTCGCCACTATTGCCGCTAAAGTTCGCGGACTCGACATCACCTGCGGCTGTTTCGGTCACGCCAGCCAACACTGGAGCTTTGCAGCTCACCTTGCTACCAACCTCGCAATTCTTGTGGCGCTGCTCGCGCTTTTCTTGGCGTATGCGCGCAAGCGAGGAATTGGTCAGCAATAACTCCGACACATATTCGGAGCGGTTGCATTTTGGAATGCGCGCTGGTGCTGCGGCGCTTTCCGATAACTCTGACGCGTGCAACGGTCCGCACGGGAGCGAACCCGGTTTTGTAGGCTTGATTAAATCATCTTCCCTGAGCTTATACTGCCCAAGTCGTGAGGACTCGGGTTCGGTTGAATCTTCGATACGCGCTTTGGATCGCAGCTTTTGTGATTACGGCACACGCGAGTCAAATTCGCGGCGAATCGCTACTCGCGCAGCAAACGCAATCGCCGCCCTCGATTACGACTGCCACGCAATCACCGACGGCTGCGCGGGTGAGTCAGTCGCCTCAAGCGACTCCCGGTCAAACGCCATCGTCCGAATTAGGAAATCTTGAAGCCAAGGTTCGGTCTTCGGTAGTTTGGGTGACCGCGTTTGATCCGAAAGGAAATTTGTTGCGGACGGAGAGCGGTTTTTTTATCTCGCCAGACGGCAAATTTCTTACTACTGCACATGCGATTGACGGCGGCGTTAACGCTGTCGCGAAAACGGCGGAGGGCGGAATTTACAATGTGAGCGGAGTCCTCGCCGTCTCGAAGTCGGCGGATTTGGCGGTACTCAAGGCCGACGTTAAGCCCCAAAAGCTTTTGAGGTTTCTTGACCTGAACAAAACCGGCGAGCTTTTGACAGGTGCAAAGGTCGCTGTGGTGGGCAGCGCGCTGGCTGGAAACGACGGCGCGGCTCGCGAAACGACCATCACCGCCCGATCGTCCGATCGATTTGAAATCGCAGGGGCAACTGCCGCGAGTTCCGTTGGGTCGCCGGTCGTAAATGAGAATGGCGATGTTGTTGGCATTGTCACGTCGGCTGGAGAAAAAACCATTGCTCGTCCTGTCGCTCCGATGGACTCGGTTTTGTCTCGAGTTACGGCGGATACTCAGGCGCGCTGGCCGCAAATGGCCGGACCGAGTCCGACACCGCACACTACGCCGAAGCCACGATTGCTCTATGCGCCTGCGCCGTCGTTTCCGCCAGGCCAATCTCTGCCTGGGCAGTCGGGGACCGGCCGTTTCCGATTGACGTTCGATGCGCAGGGAAGCGTTACAAACATCCAGATCGTCACGTCCACGGGAAATCCGTACTTCGACCAGGCCGCGATAAAAACGCTTCGGCAATGGAAGTCTGCTTCCAGCCAGGGATGGCAAGCGACGGTTCCTGTGACGTTCAAAACACGGTGATCAAAACTCAAACTGCTGCGCTTGGATTTAGAGTGAAATCCGGTTGGGCGGCGGTTGTGCTCCTGACGCTTACCCCAGCTTGGCTGCGCGGTTGAAACAGTCCAGCGATGATATAAAACGGGCGATACAAGATCTCGGGCGATCGGCGCCGGCAAAGGGGCGACCATGGCGCGCAGAGCAAAAGCTCTGCCGCGCTTGGTGCGTTATTTGCACTTCGACAGCCGCTGGAATTGCGGCAACTGAAGCGGGCCCTACAATTTCGGTTGGCAGCAATGAAAATTCGCCCGGCCACCGACGCTGATCGCGACGCCATTTGGAACATTTTCTACGAGGTCGTTGCAGCTGGGGATACGTATGCGTTGGATCCGAACATCTCACGCGAGGATGCACTGGCGTACTGCTTTGCGCCCGGCACGCACACGTACGTAGCGGAACAACCAACTATCGGAGTTGCTGGCACTTATATCCTTCGGCCTAACCAATCGGGTGGCGGGTCGCACGTCGCCAACGCAGGATTCATGGTCTCTGCGAGCGCTCGGGGGAATGGATTCGGTCGCGCAATGGCCGAGCATTGCTTGACCGAAGCGCGCCGGCTCGGTTTTCGCGCAATGCAATTCAATTATGTGATTTCCACGAATACCGCTGCGATCCGTCTATGGCAGGACCTCGGCTTCGAAATCGTCGGCACGTTGGCGAGTGCTTTCCGTCATCCCGATAAAGGATACGTCGATGTTTACGTGATGTATCGCTCGCTGCGTGGGAAGTAGGCACGTTTGGCGCGTCGGGTGATCGCGCCCTAACGCTAAACAAGCATTGCAAAACGAATAGTTTCCTGCTGAACCTAAGCAGTGAAATGCAGACAGTGATTCAGGTAATCGCGACCGGAACCGGATCGTTGCGGAACAAAATTATGAGCGATTCGCAACTGGAGAAAAAATTCGGCTTCATCAAGGTCTGGCATAAACAGCCCGGGCGTCCGCATGGCTGGGCGAAAATACAGAGTGCTCGCGATGTTCATGGAGCGATCAACCTGGAGTGGCACGCACGCAGCAGAACATTGATTTGCCGCGTCGTGACAAAGCTCGGCAACAAGCCGAACTCAATCATTGGCGATTTTATCGATTATCTGCTGGCGCGACATCAAAGCCGTATTCTAGCAATTCATATCATGCGCCGATGAATCCGGCGCCTTACGTTCGGCCGCCTCGTTAGGCGTCAATTATTCCACGGTCACGCTCTTGGCGAGATTGCGCGGTTTATCGACGTCGCGGCCGAGTTCGACAGCGAGATGATACGCCAAAAGCTGGAGCGGGATGACAGCGAGGATCGGCATAACGTAATCAGGCGCTTCGGGAAGCATGATGATCTCGTCAGCAATTCCTTTCAGTTTTTTCGCACAGTTGCCGCTTGTGAGTGCAATGATGGGTCCTTTGCGAGCTTTCACTTGCTCGATGTTGTTCAAGTTTTTTGAAAACACGGAATCATCCGGGGCGACGAAGACCGAGGGCAGATCGGGACGGATCAGCGCAATCACGCCATGTTTGAGCTCTGCGCTCGGATGGCCTTCGGCAAAAAGGTACGTGATCTCCTTCATTTTGAGCGCGCCTTCGAGAGCAATCGGGAAATTGAACTGCCGGCCGAAAAACAGGAAACCGTTCGCATCCACATATCTGCCAGCGATTTCCTTGACCTGATCATTCAGCTTCAACATCGCTTCAATTTGTTCGGGCAACGCCTGTAGCGCTTCGATCACGCGCGTGCCCTCCGCCGTCGCGAGATTTCGCATGCGGCCGAAGAGTAATCCGAGAAGCGTGAGGATTGTGAGTTGCGAGGTAAATGATTTGGTGGCCGCCACGCCAATTTCGGGCCCCGCGTGCATGTAAATACCGCCGTCGCTTTCACGCGCGATGGTGCTGGCGACGTTATTGCAAATTCCAAGGGTGCGAAAACCTTTGCGCCGGCTTTCGCGCAAGGCGCCGAGTGTGTCCGCAGTTTCTCCGCTCTGGCTAATGGCGAAGACCAACGTCTCAGGCGTCATCGGCGTATTGCGATGGCGAAACTCGCTCGCGTAATCCACTTCGGTTGGGATGCTCGCCATTCGCTCAATCAAATATTCGCCGACTCTTGCGGCGTGCAGCGCGGTGCCGCATCCGGTGAGAACGATTCGCCCGACATCGCGCAATTGCGGCGCCCCCATGTTCAGTCCGCCCAGCTTTGCCGTGGATTCTTCAGAGTTAAGACGCCCGCGCATCGCGTCGCGAACCGTGTTCGGTTGCTCAAAGATTTCCTTGAGCATGTAATGGGGATAATCCCCTATGCCGACATCTTCGGCTGTGAAATCGACTTTGCTGACCGGATGCTCGGTGATGTCGCCGGCAAGCGAACTAATCTCGAATTTATCGGGTCCGACCGCGACGACATCGAAGTCATTTAAATAAACTGCGTCGCGCGTGTAAGCGACGATCGCGCTTACATCGCTGGCCAGAAAATTTTCACCGTTTCCTACACCGAGCACCAGCGGACTTCCACGGCGCGCGCCGATCATGAAATCCGGCACGTCAGCGTGTACCACAGCGATGCCGTAAGTGCCGATCACCTGCCGAAGCGCTGTGCGAACAGCCTCAAACAGCCGGGCTTTCTTTCCGGGTGTGTCAACCGTACTGGCGCACGAATCGTAATAGAGCTTGCCGATCAGATGCGCGAGAACTTCCGTGTCGGTATCGGAGCGAAAATTCGTGTCGCCGCTTCGAATCAGCTCATCCTTGAGCGCCTGATAATTTTCGATGACGCCGTTGTGAACCAGCGCCAGCTTTCCGGTGGCGTCAAAATGCGGATGCGCGTTTTCGTCATTCACTTTGCCATGCGTCGCCCAGCGCGTATGGCTGATGCCTAACGAACCCGATACCGGTTGTTTTTTGAGCAATTTTTCGAGCTCGGCGATGCGTCCCGCGCATTTGCGTGTGTCGAGCTGTCCTGCATCGACGACAGCGAGCCCTGCTGAATCATAGCCCCGATATTCGAGGCGGCGCAATCCGTCCAGCAAAATCGGCGTCGCGTGCGCACGCCCGACGTAGCCAACAATTCCACACATGATTGTGGACTGTAGTTGCGGCCGTTCTCACCCGCAAGATTGAGCGCATACGCCCTCTTCGCCTTCAAAAAAGTTGCCGCAAAAGCGCAGATGCTGGGTTATTCATTATTCGCAATGCGAGCTCAGGCAGACCGCAAATCGCTTCTGCAAAGTGCAACCGAAAAGACACCAGGTGCGCTGCCGCCGGGCACATTGCAGCGAACGCTTGCCATCATCATGGGCGGCGGCGCCGGCACCCGTTTGTTTCCGTTGACCAAAGACCGCGCCAAGCCCGCGGTGCCGCTCGGAGGCAAATATCGGATCGTCGATATTTCGATTAGCAACTGTCTTAACTCAGGGCTGCGCTCGATTTATCTGCTGACGCAGTTCAACAGCATGTCGTTACATCGGCACATCCAGGCGAGCTACAAGTTCGATAATTTTTCGCGCAGCTTTGTGGACATTCTCGCTGCGCAACAGACGCCCGAGGGCTCGCAATGGTACCAGGGAACCGCCGATGCGGTGAGGCAAAACATGCGCTACTTCCTAGAGCGTCCGTACGACTACTACCTCATATTAAGCGGCGACCAGCTTTACCGGATGGATTTTCGAGAGCTGCTGCATCAACACATCCGGCTCGGCGCAGACATCACACTGGCCACGAAACCCGTGGCGCGCCATCAGGTGGTTGAGTTTGGCATCATGCAGAGCGGCGTCGATCGGCGGATCACCGGGTTCATCGAGAAACCGTCGGATCAATCTGGTGTGCAGGAAATGAAGATGAGCCGGGAACTGCTCCGCGACACCGGTGCGAAGGACGACGATGAATTATTTCAGGCATCAATGGGCATTTATGTTTTCAACCGGGAGGTGCTCATCAAATCCTTGGAGAGCGATCTGTTCGATTTCGGTAAACACATTATTCCGACGTCGATCCAAGATCGGCACGTCAGCGCGTTTATCTTCGAAGGTTACTGGGAAGACATCGGAACAATCCGCGCATTCTACGAGGCTAACCTCGATCTGACTGATGTGGTTCCGGAATACAGTTTCTTTGAACCCGACTCTCCGATCTATACGCATCCGCGTTTTTTGCCGGGCAGCAAAATTAACGGCGCAACGCTGCGTCAGGCGATTATTTCCGACGGCTGCATCATCTCGGACGCGCACTTGGAGCGAAGCGTCATCGGTATACGCAGCGTCATTCAAAGCGGCGCCACCATCCGCAACAGCATCGTTATGGGCGCGGATTACTTTGAACTCGGCCTAACGGATTCCTCGCAGCCGGCAATGGGAATCGGGAAAAATTGCGTGATCGATCGTGCGATCATCGACAAGAACGCGCGCATCGGCGATGGCGTCGTGATTACGCCGGAAGGAAAATCGCAGAACCTGGACGCGGATAATTATTTCATCCGCGACGGCATTATCGTGGTCCCAAAAAACGCAGTGATCCCCGCAGGTGTCTGGATTTGATGTTGCTGTAGCGGCGGTGCCGACCGTCGAAGCAGACGCGTCGTAGGATTTTGTCCTACCGCACAATCAGCCGGCGCTCCGATTGTGTGCCTTGATGCGATGAGCAGACTGCTCGTTGCCTATGATCGCTTATATTAATCTCGATGATCGGCTCTCGATCTTGCGCGTGCGCGATCCTTCAAGGAGCTGGAATTCGCTCGACGACCAGCGGCTCTGCGTTCTTTGCGGGAGAAAATTTAAGGGTCGACAGGTGGACATTCACCGTTTGCCACGGGGAAAACTCAAATTGCGTTGTCCCACACTGGGTTGCCTGTCCACGCCGCTACAGTGGCGTTACGCGAGGCCGTCCGTTCCCTCCGATCGAGTTGAGACTCATTGGCGACACAATGGGCCTAACAAAACGCAACGGCGCCCGCCTGGATCAATGCTGCGAGTGCAGGCTTGTCACTCATGATTGGAGCCACTCTTGATCAGCCGGGAGTAGCATCTGCGCCCGATGAGGTGCTGATGAGACGTATTTCGCGCCGGCGCCATGACGCCCTTGCCGAGTTGTACGGCCGGCACAGCAAAAGACTGCGAGCCACTATCGATGGGGTTGTCCATGAAGAATCGGAAGCCGACGATGTGTTGCAGGAAATCTTCATTCAGGTCTGGGAAGAAGCGGGTCGTTATTCACCCAAGGCAGGGAAACCACTCGGCTGGATGGTCACCATAGCGCGGCGCCGTGCAATCGACCGGTTGCGACGGCGTCAGGCTTACTCTCGTGCGCGAGACCGCTACGAAGAACGAGTCGTCCAGGAATCACAGACGCCTCGCCGCGACGCGGCAGAAGGACCTGTCTTAAATGATCTCCGCAAATTTTTAAAGAAAAGCATTGGAGCGTTGCCGCTTTTGCAACGCGAAGCCGTCGAGCTCGCTTTTTTCAATGGACTAAGCCACAGGGAAATTGCTGCTGCCACACGGGCGCCTCTTGGTACTGTGAAAACGCGATTGGAACTAGGCTTGCAAAAACTGACTCACGCACTCAGGCCATTGCGCCACAAGGTGTGAGTCGAAGAAGATCGATCGCTGCGTTTGCTCGCCACACGAATGTTCCGTCTTCCCGGGCGCTAGCGAAGCAGAATTACCAGCAAGACAATTAGCAGAACGAGGCCCAGCGCCCATTAGGATAGTATCCCCACCCAGTGCTATATGGCCACGTGGGTAGTGCGCCGATCACCAGCATTAGCAGGATCAAAAAGCAGAATAAGACGCATACCTTGACTATTTAATCTGGATGCGCGTTTCCGAGCGCGCGCTCCGTGTACTGGCAACGCGCGCTCGACGAATCGCGGAAAGTGTACCTACGGATTTGGCGAAGTAGTGACGTTAATGTCAGTCTTCTCTTCTTTCGTCGTGGTGCTACTGCCTCCCGGTGGATTCACCACTGTCGTATTAGTCTCCTTCTTCTCTGACGGTGGATTTACGATTGTGGTGTTACTTTCTTTCTTTTCGGCAGGCGGATTGACAGTCGTCGTCTTTTGCTCGCATGCTGCGAACAAGCCCAACATAGTCAACAGGTAAATCGATTTTCTCATACCACTTGAATCGTATCTTGCAGCCATTCGGTCGCCTTTTCGCCGACGGTATTTCGGCCGGGCCAGCGAGCGCCCCTGTCGCTTTGCAGCCGTTTAACTGCTGTGACGCTGAGCGACTGAAAAACTTTGCGTATGCGATCGTTCTGCTAATTACATTGGGCTCGCCATACCACAGTCGACCAAACGGAGTGCACCAATTTCTTGTAGCCAAAGTGGGATCGCGTCGATGTTCCCAAGTCGATAACATTCTGTAAGAGTTAGTATGAGATTTTGGCGGAAGAAGGGCGATCGAGTTTTGGTCGTCGGCATTTTCCAAAGGGTGGGAGTCGGTCGGGCCGTAATGCAGAATCTCCATCGCGCTCGGCTTCGCTGCTCCGCCGCAATCCATGTTTCGGCGAAAGGTCGGCAGCGGGTCGAGGAACATGGGATTTCGGCGATCGGCGGATCGGCCGCCGCTTTAATTCTTAGCGTCGTTCTTGGCGCATTTATCTTTTGGGCGCGCGGAATGCTGGGGGATAACCGGCCTGCCGGGGTAGCTCTGCTACTCGCTGGGTTCGGGTTGGGAGGTGCGATCACCGGCTGGATTCTCGTCCAATTGCTTCGGGAGCATGTCGATTCGGCGAGCCTCGCCAGGTTCACGAACACGATCCTGCCGAATGAAACGGTCGTTCTAGCTGAAGTCGAAGCGAGTGAAGCCTCGCGGGCGTTGGCGATTTTACGCGGCGTGGAAGCCGAGGCGCCCGTGACGTTCGGTTTTTATCCGCCGCCACCTTTCTGTGTCGAATCGACCGCACGATCGCTCAGTCATGAACTGCCTTCGAGTCAGCGTCTCGTGGAAAAGGCGGCTAGCCTCGCACGTGCAATCGCGGTCAGCCGCGCAGCGAAGCCGCGGGGGCCATCTTTCCTGCACCGGTTACTCGAAATCGAGGACGCGCTGGAATGGGCGAATATGAGTCTCACCATGTCGGCTGAGGCGCACCACGCCTTCACGCTTTCGGCGGAGTGGCTGCTCGATAACGCCTATTTGATTCGCGAACAGGTGGCCGATCTTCGCAAGAGTCTTCCGCAAAAATATTATGGAAAACTGCCTCTGATCGGCAACGGCGCAGGTGTGGGGTTGCCCCGGGTTTATCACGTTGCCGCGGAAATGGTCGCCGAAACCGACGGCGCTTTGGAGCCCGAGATCATCCGGAGATTTTTGAGCGCGTTTCAAGCGATCACGCCACTGGATATCGGAGAACTCTGGGCTCTTCCGCTGATGCTGCGATTGCAGTTACTCGAATGTCTGCGCACCCTCGCGATCCAGGTCGACCAACAGCAAAGGGAAAGCGAGGAAGCCGATTTTTGGGCAAATCGGCTCATCACCTCCGTCCGGCACAGCTCACCACGATTGCTCAAAATAATGGAAGAACTCGTGGAACGGTATCCGGAGCCGACGCCACATTTTGCGAGCGAACTGGTGGCGCATCTCTACGACGACGAGGGGGCGCTCCCGGTGATGAGCGGCTGGCTGGAACGCTCTCTCCGTTCGCCGCTGCTGGAGGTTATGCAGCAGGAGCATCGGCACCAGGCGGTGCAGCAGACGGCCCTTACCAATGCGATCAATAGTTGTCGCCGCCTTGCGCAAATCCAGTGGCGGGAACTTTTCCAATCGGTCAGCTGGGCGGAAAGCGAATTAGCCGCGGACCCCGCCGGCGTTTACGCCCGCATGGATTTTGAGACGCGTGATCGATGCCGGAGCGCGGTGGAGGAAATCGCCCGATGGTCAAATTGTTCGGAACAAAAAACTATCGATCACGCCTTGGCGCTGGCGAAGGCCGCGCGGGACGAAGTTGCGCGCCACGTCGGCTACTACCTGATTGACGCGGGTCGGCCGGTGCTCGAGCAAGCCACCGGCGCGAGAGTACCACTGGCGGAAAGGTTGCGCCGATGGCTTCGTGCTCAGGCGGCGGGCGCTTACTTCGGAAGCCTCTTGCTGCTAATGGCCGCCTTGGTAGCGGCTCCTCTCCTTTTCGTTGCCGGGTTGGTTCCTTGGGTGACACTGGGGCTCCTGGGACTTCTGCTACTCTTGCCCGCGAGTGAGCTAGCGGTGCTGATTGTGAATTATTTGGTGACCTCGCTCCTCCCGCCGGAGGTCTTGCCTAAAATGTCCTTCGAAAAAGAAGGAATTCCCGATGATTGCCGCACGCTGGTAGTAGTGCCGATGCTACTGACCACTCCGAGCGCGATCCAAAACCAACTCAGCCGGCTTGAAATTCATTACCTCGGAAACACGGATGCGAATCTGCGGTTTTCACTCCTGTCAGATTTTTCGGACGCACCGCGGCAGAGCATGCCGGAGGACGCAGAGTATATCGACATCGCGGCACGCGGTGTCGAGGAATTGAGTCGCCGACACGGATCGGGGCACTTCTTTCTTTTTCATCGCGGCCGAATGTGGAGCGAGAGCGAGCAACGCTGGATCGGCTGGGAGCGCAAGCGCGGCAAGCTTGAGCAACTCAATCAATTCCTTATCGGCGAACCCAAATCAGAGCTTCAAGGATTTCTCTATGCGGGCGATCATGCGCAACTAGAGGGTATTCGCTTTGTCATCACCCTGGATGCCGATACTCAACTACTGCGCGACACCGCCCGGAGGATGATCGAAACTCTCGCGCATCCGTTGAATCAGGCGCGGCTTTCGCCAGATGGTCGCCACGTGGTTCGCGGCTACACGATCATTCAACCAAGCGTTAGCGCGTCGCTTCCGAGCGCCACGGCGACATGGTTCTCGCGCATCTTTGCTGATCCGCGTGGCATCGACCCTTACACACACGCGGTCTCCGATGTTTACCAGGATTTGGTCGGAGAAGGCAGTTATCACGGCAAAGGCATTTACGAATTGCAGACGTTTCACCGCCTCTTATCAGGACGATTTCCGACGGCGCACTTGTTGAGCCATGATCTGCTGGAAGGATGTCATGTCCGCGTGGGACTGGCGACGGACATCGAGCTGCTGGATGTCTTCCCGAATAGTTACATCGCGTGGTGGAGCAGGCAGCACCGATGGATTCGCGGTGACTGGCAAATCATTGACTGGCTCAAGTCCTGCGTGCCCTTGGTCGACGGTCGGATTGAACCCAATCCGCTTTCCGTTTTCAACCGCTGGAAGATCTTCGACAATCTGCGCCGGAGTCTGGTGCCACCGGCGACAATGGCCCTCCTCCTGGTGGGTTGGTTTTTCACGCCTACTCCAATGCTTTGGAGCGGAATTATCGCCGGTCTGGTGTTGTGGCCGGTCCTGAATGCTTTCCTAGGACTATTATTCCATCCGCCACCGCCTGGAACGAGATTTTGGCGCGACCCGCGCGACCGCCTCCTGCGCTCCTCGTTTGCCGTGGTTTTTCTGGCGGATTACGCGGGCATGGCACTCGATGCCATTGTTCGCGTGATCTACCGGCGAATGACGTCGCATCGGCTGCTCTTGGAATGGGAAACGGCGGCAGACGCTCACCGGCGCGCGAGAAGTCGGCAACGGCAATTTATTCTCAGCAGGCTTTGGATCCCCGCTGCTTGCATGCTCCTTTTCGTCGGAGCGGCGTCGCGGGGAACCGCGGCGATAGTAGCCGCAGCTCCGTTCCTCCTTTTGGGGGCTCTCTTTCCGGTGGCGGTGATGGTGATCAATCGGCCGGCGAAAAGCTGGCGCGGCGGAACGCTGACGTCGGATGATCGCCGATTCCTGCGCGCGATCGCGCGAAGAACGTGGAGATACTTCGATGATTTTGTCGGACCACAGACCTCTTGGTTGCCGCCGGACAATGTCCAGGAAACGCCAACGAGGGAAATTTTCATGCGCACTTCACCAACCAACATCGGGCTGTCGATGCTGGCAGCCGTGGCGGCGAATGATTTCGGTTACATCACCATCGATGATTTGGTGGAGCGCAACCTCCGAACGTTTGAAACTCTGAGTCGGCTCGAGCGTTTCGAAGGCCATCTTTTCAATTGGTACGATCTGAGCACGCTGGAGCCCTTGCGTCCACGCTATGTCTCCGCCGTAGACAGCGGGAATTTGCTTGCCAGCCTGTGGACCTTCCAAACCAGCTGCGATGAGTTGGCCGCGCGTCCGCTTCTGGATGAGTCTGCATTGCGAGGAATCGCGGACACTCTAAGCGTGCTCCGTCAAATCGCTCCCAACCAGAAAGAAGCGGAACGCCCTTTGGCGTTTCTTCGCTTGGAGGGCTTTACCAGAGATCAGCCGGCGAATTTGGAAGAAATCATTCTACGAATAAGGGCAGCTCGACAACTCGCGCAGGATCTTCTGCTCCACTACCGGGGCCAAGAGACCGATCCGCGCGTTTATTGGGCGCAACAAATTTCCAAGCAGGTCGCGGCGTGGAACGGCGTCATCGATAAATATCTTCGGCCGGTGGAAATTCTGATGTCGCCGCCCGCGCAATTGATGTCGTTAGGCGAAGCGACGCACGAATCTCGCAGGGAAGCACTCGCGGCCACCTTTTCGCTACGCAATATTGCCATTGAGGGCATCTATGGGCTGGTACCGCTGCTTCCTTTTTATCAGAGGCGGGAGGAGCAGGAAATATCTAGCGACGTCCGCGAGTGGCTCGATCTTCTCGTGACGGAGGTCGACCGTTCGCGCCGGAATGCCTCGGAGCAGCTCGCGCAATTAGATGAATTGATCGGCCAGAGCCAGCAACTGGAAGGCGGCATGGGGCTGCGGTTTCTTTATGATGAAGAACGTCGAATTTTTGCCATTGGGTATCAGGTGGCTGAGCGCCGGCTTGACACCTCGTTTTACGATCTGCTCGCAAGCGAAGCGCGCTTAACGAGCTTCCTGGCCATCGCGCGCGGAGAGGTACCGGTAGAACATTGGTGGGCTTTGAGCCGGCCCTTTGGGTCCGCATACGGGCGACTGCCGCTTCTGTCCTGGAGCGGGACGATGTTCGAATATTTGATGCCGCTGTTGTTCACTCAAACGCATGAGAATTCGCTGCTGGATCGCGCCTGTTACGACGCCGTGCACTGTCAGATTGGCTATGCCCGGCAAAGCCGCGTGCCGTGGGGCATTTCGGAATCGGCCTTCAGTGCGCTCGACCGACACAACGTTTATCAATACCGAGCCTTTGGCGTCCCGGCGCTGGCATTGAAACGTGGCCAGGAAGACGACCTGGTGGTTGCGCCATATGCCGCCGCGCTCGCACTTGGGGTGGAACCGGCAGCTGCGATGAAGAATCTGCGACGGCTCGCTGTTCTGTACGACTCAGCATTACTCGGCGAATACGGGTACTATGAAGCGATCGATTATTCGCTACGCACGGAACTCGACGGCGCGGCGGGAATCATCATCCACTGTTACATGGTTCATCACCAGGGAATGTCGCTCCTCGCTTACGGCAACGCCTTACATGACAACGCGATGCGAAAGCGATTTCATTCCGATCCGCGTATTCGCGCCACCGAGCCGCTCTTGCACGAACATATCCCGGAACAAATTCTGCCGACCACCGGTGAGGGGCATGAAGAACGACCCGTGCGGCAAACGATAGCGACGGTCCGCGCCGCAGCCGTGGCGCAAACACCAGAGGTCGCTTCGCCTCGCATTCATCTTCTCTCCAACGGAACCTGCTCCGCTACGGTGACCAACTCCGGCGGCGGCTACCTGCGCTGGCTGGACCTGGACGTGACACGCTGGCGCGCCGATGCGACTTGCGACGTGTCGGGCCAGTTTTGCTACATCCAGGACTTGGAAAGTGGAACGACTTGGAGCAACACCCATCAACCGGTGAGATCTCCCGAGCGTCGTTACACCTGGAGTTTCACGCCGGACAAAGCGGAGTTTCGGCGGCGGAGTGGGCCGTGCGAGACGATCACAGAAATTATCATCTCCGCCGAAGACGACGCGGAAGTTCGACGAGTGACTTTAGTGAATACGTCGCGTAAACCCTGTCGACTGGAACTGACTAGTTACATCGAGCTCGCTCTTGCGCCGCATCGAACGGATCGCGCGCATCCCGCTTTCAATAAGCTGTTCATCGAAACTGAGTGGCTGCCGAAATGCGACGCCCTTGTCGCCCGGCGCCGCCTCCGCGCTGCCGACGATCGTCCTGTCTGGGCTGCGCACCTCATGGTCCCAGAATCCGTCATCGAAGCGCCGGAATTTGAAACTGACCGGGCCAAGTTTCTCGGCCGGGGTCGCACGCCGGAAAATCCCGAAGCGCTTACGCGCCGTCTAACAAACAGTGTCGGAGCCGTGCTCGATCCAATGTTCAGCTTGCGCCGACGCGTCACGATTCTGCCTAACCAACGATTTCAGTTTGCGCTCGTTACGGTGGTGGCAGATTCCCGCGAAGCTGTTGTTACACTGGCGGGGCGTTATTCCGAGTTTCACACTTGCGCGCGCGCTTTTGAGACCGCTTGGACCCATTCCCAACTTGAGATGCGCCGGCTGCACATTCGACGTGCCGATGTGCAAACCTTTCAACAACTGGCCGGCCTGATTATCCTTCCACAAGCCCAACTTCGACCGCCGCCGGGGCGTCTTGGCCGCCGCGCCGAAGGTCAGCGCGCGCTCTGGCGACAAGGCATCTCCGGTGATCTGCCACTTGTTGTCGTCATGATTGGTCACCTTCGTGACATGGAAGTCGTGCGAGAAATATTGACCGCACATACTTTCTGGCATCTGCGCGGCCTGAAGGTCGATCTCGTCTTGGTAAGCGAGGAAGTGGCGAGTTACGACGAACCATTGACTGGGCATCTGCGCCGGCTCACCGAAGCGCAGACGCACTTAACCGGCGTCGATCAACCCGGCGGCGTTTATCTCCGCTCGGCAACAAAAATTTCAAAAGAAGAGCTGTTTGCACTTCAAGCGGCTGCACGGATGGTGCTCGTCGCAGCTCGGGGCACATTGCGCCAACAACTTGCCGCGAGCACCCCAGCGGCTGCGAAACCGCCTCAATTGTTGCCCGGGCACCAATTCCGCGAAGAGCCCTCTGCGCCACTGGCTTTTATGGAATTGAAATACTTTAACGGTCTCGGCGGCTTTACTGAGGACGGAAAGGAATTCGTCATTTATCTGGGGCCGAACCGACAGACACCGCTTCCCTGGATCAATATCATGGCGAACCCGAAGTTCGGGGCATTGATTTCGGAATCTGGCGCCGAATGTGTCTGGGGCCGCAATAGCCAGAACGATCGTCTCACGCCGTGGTTCAACGATCCGATCTGCGATCCGCCCGGAACCGCCATCTACATCCGTGATGACGAAATAGGCGCCGTGTGGTCCCCAACACCCAAACCGATTCGAGAGAAGGATGCGTATCGGGCGCGGCATGGTCAGGGTTACACAACGTTTGAGCATAACAGCCATGCAATCGAACAACGGCTGCTCACCTTCGTGCCGGTCGATAATGCCGGGGGGAAGCCGGTGCGCCTGGAGAGGCTGCGCTTACGCAACAATTCGTCGCGCCGACGAAAGCTGACTGTCACCGCTTACGCGACTCTGGTTCTCGGATCCGATCCAGAAGAAACCGGTATGCATGTTGTTACGAAATGGGATTTACAGAGCCAGAGCCTTTTTGCCCGCAATTCTTACAACCCTGAATTTTGCGACTGCGTCACTTTTGCCACTTCGGGTCCAACACCTACTTCGTTTACCGCTGATCGCGGGGGATTCATCGGGCGTAACCGCTCGCTGCGTGATCCAGTGGCGATGGAACACGAACGACTGACCGGCGACGTTGGCGCCGGCCTTGACCCTTGTGCCGCAGTGCAGGTGATAGTGGAGATTGAACCGGGGCACACCGCCGAAGTGACTTTTCTCCTCGGGCAGGCCGACGACGAAGAAAAAGCGCGTGGACTCGTTACTCATTTTCGCGATCCCGCCAACGTCGAAGCCGCTTTCCAAGAAACCCGCCAATGGTGGGACCGACTCCTGAGCACGATCGAAGTGGAAACACCCGAGCTTTCTACCAACTTTCTAATCAACCGCTGGCTGCTTTACCAGACTCTCAGTTGCCGAGTCTGGGGCCGCTCGGCCCTTTATCAATCGAGCGGCGCTTACGGGTTTCGAGACCAGTTGCAAGATGTCATGGCTCTCGTGCACGCTGCGCCACACTTGGCTCGCGAGCACATCCTGCGCGCGGCCGCACGGCAATTCGTGGAAGGCGATGTGCAGCACTGGTGGCATCCAGAGTCTGGCGCCGGCGTCCGGACGCGGATCAGTGACGATCTTCTCTGGCTGCCCTTCGTCACCGCGCATTACGTTCGCACCACCGGCGACACTGCGATTCTCGATCAGATGGTTCCATTCCTCGACGGCAAACCGTTGGAGGAGCAACAGACTGAGAGCCTTTCCATTCCGGTCGCTTCCGTCACGCAAGGTTCTCTGCTCGAACATTGTCGGCGGGCCATCGCGCGCTCCGCCACTGCCGGTCCGCATGGGTTGCCTTTGATCGGAACTGGTGATTGGAACGACGGCCTTAATCGCATTGGATTGGGCGGCAAAGGCGAAAGTATCTGGCTCGCCTGGTTTGAAATTTGTGTGCTTAAAGACTTCGCTGAGCTGCTCACTCTACGCGAGCTGGACGAGGAAGCGCGGGCCTGCCGCATGCGCGCCGCGCAGTTAGCTAAAACAGTTGACGCACAGGCATGGGACGGAGCGTGGTATCGTCGCGCATACTTCGACGATGGCACGCCTCTCGGCTCGAGGGAAAACACCGAGGCTCGAATCGATTCACTCCCACAAACCTGGGCTGCGATTTCCGGTGCTGGCGACTCCGGTCGCGTTGAGGTCGCACTGCGATCGCTTGAGGAAAATCTCGTGCGTGAAGCCGACGATCTAATTTTGCTCTTTACTCCGCCTTTCGACAAAACCCCCGCCGACGTTGGCTATATCAAAGGTTATCCTCCCGGCGTGCGGGAAAACGGCGGCCAATACACGCATGGCGCCACCTGGGTAGCCATGGCTTTTGCCCGCCAAGGCGATGGCGATAAAGCCGTCCGACTCTTACGGATGCTGAATCCTGTCGAGAACGCCCGGGACGAGAAAGACTGCGAACGCTACAAGGTCGAGCCGTATGTCATGCCGGGCGACGTCTACTCATTAGCGGGCAATGTCGGGCGCGGTGGCTGGACTTGGTACACAGGCGCGGCAGCTTGGACTTATCGCGTCTGGCTTGAAGAAATTCTGGGATTCCAACGCCGCGGCGATACCCTCGCGATCAACCCGGTCATACCGAAAGATTGGCCTGGCTTTCGTCTGCGATACCGTTTTCAAAATACCACCTATCGCATCGCGGTCGAGAATCCTGACCGCTGTTCCCGCGGTGTTATCGTGATGGAATTGGACGGAGTCTCGGCAGCCAACAAAACAGTGAGGTTGTGTGACGATGGCCTGCCTCACGAGGTGCGTGTTGTCCTGGGAAATAAACCGGTGTGAGGACCGTCCTTTTGCGGCGGTCCCAATTCACGATTTGAGTCCGCTGGAGCGGACGCCTTAAGAAATGCAGAACCCTGGCGAGCAGACTTGCTCTCCTTGCCGTGACAAGAATCACATGTCCTCAAGCTCAGCTCGAACCTCATCTTTTGTTCTGCCCAGCCTCTTTTGGAGTCGACCCAGGAGCTCGTCCTCTTTGCCCTCGGCAAACGTTAGATCGTCGTCAGTCAGCTGACCGTATTTCTGTTTAAGTTTGCCTTTAACTTCGTTCCAGGTGCCCTTCATTTGTAGCTTCATAACACAGATGATTCGTGTATCAGAGGGTGAGCGGTCTTATTAGAGGTTTACCTTCGCTGCAGCTCGCGGTGCGGCACCAAACAGTATGCCGGAAGTATCGATCGCGCAGATAGAAAAACGCGCCTTTGCTGTTCGCGCCGTGGCAGAACAGAAAGGCGGGTTGGAGACGAACGAGACTAAATCAATCTTCGTCTAGGATCACGCGATCCACGACCATAGCGTCCCCAGACCCGGTGTAATGGACTCGGACGGGAACACCCACTTTAATTCTTGTCCTCACGACGTCTTCATCCAGCACCTTACCGCTGCGCGTGACATAAGTAACGGTTTTGCCGAAGCGATAATGCCGAGGCCCGCTGGTTTCCTTTAGCACGATCACGCTGCCCGGAGTGTACTCGGTAATCGTCCCGTTGGCGTCTGTCGTGGTCGTCGTCTCTGAAACCTGTCCCCACGCAAACGGCGCTACAAACGCCAAAATAATACTCAATACTATTTTTTTCATGTTTTCCCTTTGTTGGTTGAATTGCGGCAGTAATAGTCGCCCTTGTTTCCGTCTAAATTCGAAGATCCAAAGGACTTGCCGCTACACCCGATTCGGATTCGCTTTTTGCTGCGGACGTTTGTGCAAGGCGGTTTTCTCTTGAAGCGTGCTTTCGCACAACGGACGGTCTTAGCCTGAACCCTGATGAACTTTTGGATCGGCACCTCTGGATTTCAGTACTCGGAGTGGAAGGGGAGCTTTTATCCCGAAGATTTGCCGACGGCGAAGATGCTTTCGTTTTACGCCGAGCAATTCGCCACGACGGAAATCAACTACACCTTCCACCGCATTCCCGCACAGAAAACGATCGAAAATTGGAATGCGCAAACACCGGAAAGATTTCGTTTTGCGCTGAAAGCGCCGCAGAAAATCACGCACTGGTCGAAGCTGCGCGATTGCTCCGATACGCTTGAGTACTTCTGCAAGGTTGTCACAGATCTTGGCGAACGCCTCGGGCCAGTGCTATTTCAATTGCCGCCAACGTTCAAAAAGGACGCGGACGTGTTGAGCGCATTCCTGCGCGAACTTTCCTCAATGCGCGTCGCGTTCGAATTTCGTCACGAGTCTTGGTGCGATGATGAAATTTTTGATCTGCTCCGCGCGCGCAATATCGCGCTCTGCATTGCCGATACAGACACAATTGCGACGCCTGAGAAGATTACCGCCGATTACGGTTATCTTCGTCTTCGTCGCGAAGATTACAGCGAAGAAGATGTGAAACGCTGGTCCGAATTCGTGCGCGGACGGAACAGAAACTGGACTGACGCCTTCGTCTATTTCAAACACGAAGAGAGCGGCATCGGGCCGAAGCTCGCGAAACAGATGATCGAATTGCTCCGTGAATCTTGAACGCCTAACGGCCGATCAGAATGAAGATTCCTGCCAGGAGCGCCAGCACACCAGTGATGATGCCGATACCGAGCCCGGTTAACGTGAGAATTCCAACCGCAATAAGGTAGATCGCGAGCAGAAGCATTCCGATATTTTTAGTAATCATAGCGTTATTTCCCAGCGCTCCGAATCACCACCGCTGAGATATCTTTGACATTAACGAAACCGTCGAAATATTCGGTGCCGGTCAGATGCGAAAGAAGAACGACGTTATCGGTAACTTGTTCGACTTTGCCGCCTACCTTCTCGCCACATTGCATCCGTAGCTCAACAGTTTTGCCGCTGCTCCCCTGCAGGACACTGAGGATGGTCGCGTTAGGCTGCAGGCTGGCCTTTTCCTGCGCGAGCGAGCTGGCACAGATTGCGGCGGCAATGATTATTGCAAGAAGAAGTGAGTAGCGTTTCATAATCAGCTCGTTCTGCGTTATTCCTGGTCGATTGACCAGCAAATAATGCGGGATTTTGAATTGGCAGCCGAACCGTTGTAGCGGTGCTTGTGTCAAGCACCGAAGCCAACACGTAGGCACTTGGCGCAAGCGCCTCTGCAATGAACTCAATTCTCTACAACCTCGAACGCGTGCGGGAGCAGATTGCGCAAGCGGCTGCGAAGGCTGGTCGTGATGTTAAAGACGTTGAGCTGGTCGCGATCACCAAGACGCATCCGGCTGAGAAAATGCGCGAGGCGGTTGAAGCTGGGCAAACTCTCTTCGGTGAAAGCCGCGTGCAAGAAGCGCGCGCCAAGATTCCGGAGCTATCATCGAATATCCGCTGGCATTTTGTCGGACATCTCCAGAAAAACAAAGTGCGCCAGGCCCTGCCGCTATTTGAAATGATTCACAGCGTCGATTCTCTTGCGCTGGCGCAAGACATTAACCGGATCGCGGAAGAAGAAGGATTGTATCCGCGGGTTTTGCTTGAAGTGAATGTGGCCGGTGAGGGCAGTAAATTCGGATTTGCGCCCGACGACTTGCGCGGGCAAATGGAAGCGCTGCTGGCGCTGCCGCGCCTGTCAGTCGAAGGGCTAATGTGTATTCCACCGCTGGCTGTGGAATCGGAAGACTCGCGAAAATTTTTTGTGGATGTTCGGGAATTGCGCGATTCGCTCGAGAAGGAATT
The DNA here is from genome assembly GCA_038214915.1 of Chthoniobacterales bacterium. Lineage (GTDB taxonomy): Bacteria > Verrucomicrobiota > Verrucomicrobiia > Chthoniobacterales > UBA10450 > Udaeobacter. Next base: position 984 of record JBBQRI010000010.1, on the reverse strand, counting down.
CAACATGAAGTTGCCGCAGCTTTCGATGGGCATGACGCAAGATTTTGCAATTGGAATCGAGGAAGGCGCGACGTTGGTGCGCGTGGGCACCGCGATTTTTGGCGAGCGTTCGAAGAAGCAGAAGGCCACAGATTAGCACGGATGTTCACGGTTTTTACAAAGCAAATCGAGGCACCGTGTTGTCCGTGTTTCATCGGTGTTAATCCGTAGCTTAAATGAACTCAATGCGACTTGAACCGAATAATATCCAGCAAATCGGCGACCAGCTCGCCATCGCTTGGAACGATGGTACAGAAACATTTCTGAACCTCGAACTACTGCGGCGGGCGTGTCCGTGCGCGGCTTGCGGCGGCGAGCCGGATGTGCTCGGTCAAATTATGCGTCCGCACGTGAGCTACACGGACAAAAGCTTCGACCTTGTCGGATTCGATTTCGTGGGCGGTTATGCACTGCAGCCCCGTTGGGCGGATGGACACAGCACCGGGATTTATAGCTTTACTTACCTCCGCCGTTTGGCGCAGCATTCTAACTGAAATTCAAGCGACAAACCGTATTTCGTCTGTGAGCCGTATGCTGAAACTCGCGATTGTTCTCGTCTGCTTCTCATTGTGTGGAGCGGGCACGTTTATCGTACCTACGCCCCGAGAGGAACAATTGCAGCAGAAAACAAACGTGATGCCGGTCAAAAATCGGCAACTTATCCAGCGGAACTGGATTCAGGTCTAAGGCTACCGTTTCGGAATCGTCACTCGCAACAGATTTGTGTCAGGCGCGAGTGCTTTGAGTTGCCGGTCCTCCAAATGGGCCGGGATAAGAAAAAAGTCTCCTGGCGCAAGCTTGACCTTCGCACAGTTGAGATTTCCGGTGAGACAACAAACGATCGCGAATTGCCCGAGCGGAGCTGCTTCGCGGGCTTCATCAAGATTCCATTTTCGGATTTCGAACAGGCTATGGCTGATCAGCAATTCGCCTTGCGATTGGATC
>JBBQRI010000009.1:0-27161 GCA_038214915.1 Chthoniobacterales bacterium | reverse complement strand
CTTGTCTTTTACCTGATCCTCTGGGTCCCGACGCTCCTTTATTTTTGGATTTTCGCGAGAGTAACAAACCAGCCGGCTGCGCATTCGCCCGGAGCATACTTCGGCTCTTACCTGATGCTTTTGCTGCTTGGAATGTTTTATCTTTCCATTGGTTGCCTCACATCGGTGCTGACCCGGAACCAGATTATTGCGGCGATCATTTCGTTCTGCGCAATTACGCTGCTGTTTTTCCTCGGCTTGGTGCAGTTCATCCTGCTCGATGTAACCTCCGAGACGCGCGAGTTACTGGGCTATTTTTCTGCGATCGAACACATGGGAACGTTCTCCCGGGGTATCATCGACACGCGGCCGATCGTTCTCTACGTGAGCATGACCATTGTCGTTCTGATTCTCACGTATCAGGCATTCCAATCCCGGAAATGGAGGCTCTGATATATGGCTGATGAATCAAAGGAGCCTGGTACGCGCCGCAGGATTAAAATTGGCCGGGTCCGGATCGGTCTCAATGTTGTCGTCCAGATTGTGTTGGTCCTGTTTCTCGCCGCAATGGTGAACTCGCTTGCCTTCAAACACTACAAGCGTTGGGATTTTTCACGCGACCAGAAATATGCGTTGTCAGACAAGACGAAGCGTCTCCTTGACACGCTCAAGGGCAAGATGCGCATCACGGTTTTCTTTTCGCCCAGCACGCCAATCACCGCGGACCTTCAGAATCTGCTGACCGAATATCAGTACGCCGGGAAAGGAAAGATCGATGTCGAGCAAATCGATCCGGAGCGCAGTCTTTCCCGGGCCAAGGAGTTGTTCGATAAATACAAGGTCGTCACGGACGAAAGCCTTTTGGTGCTCGACTACGACGGGCGCAACAAAACGGTCAAGGCCTCGGAGATGGCCGATGTTGACCAGAGCGGGATGGCGTTAGGCGAAGGTCCACGGGTCGCCGCATTCAAAGGCGAGCAGGCGATCACTAGTGCGATGATCGACCTTGTAGAAGGGAAAAAGAAGACCCTCGGATACGTCACGGGTCACAAGGAACCGGCGCTTTCGGCGCCCACGAGCCCGATCACGCTGCTGAAAACGTTTATCGAGAATGAAAATATCAAGTTTCAAGAGCTGAACCTTCTCGATCAGCCTGCAATCCCGGCTGATGTCAATGCAGTGATGATCGTCGGGCCGCAATACGATTTTTCCGAACGCGAAATGCAAGTGCTGCGCGATTTCTGGGACAAACAGGGACGCATCCTGGTTCTTGTCGACCCGGCAACGAACACACCCAGACTACGTGCCTTTCTTGATGAGCTGGGCGTCAAAGTAAATGACGACAGGCTAATGGTTTTCGTGCGCACAGGAATTCAAGAGCTCGCACTGACGAGAGATGTCCAGGCGCATTTCCTCGGCGACAGCCCGGTTACAAGGCGGCTCGCGGATGTGCGGGCCATTTTTGTTGGCGGCACGGCTTCACTCACACTGGATCCGAACCGCGGCCGAGCTGTCAGCATCCGGCTCGAGCCGCTCATCCAGGCAGAAAAAGGTTACTTTGCCGAGACCGATTACAACTCAGACAATCAGGTGAAGCTGCAAGCGGACGCGAAGAAAGCCGGCGATGTGCCCCTGACAATTGCTGCCTCAGCGGAAAAAGGCGGCAGCGCCGATGCTCGCGTGCAGGTGAACTCGTCGCGGCTCGTCGCTGTGAGCAATGCCACATTCGTTCAAGACAATGCCATCATGCAGGATCAGGCGGCGCTCGATTTCATTTCCGGCGCAGTGAACTGGTTGTTGAGCCGCGAACAAATGATTGGTATCGCGCCAAAAATTTCGAAGCCTCTCACGTTCAGCCTCGACCCCGAAGCATTGCGCCGATTGCGCTGGATTCTTCTGGTTTTGATGCCGCTGATTCCCGCTGCCATTGGAACAGTCGTCTGGTGGCAACGTCGCGTCTGACATGAATTGGAGAAACACGCTCATCCTGGCAATCATTGCGCTCTCTGGCGTCGCTTATTTCAGATTTTTCGAAATGAAGCGGCCGGGCACGGAAGAAGCCCGGCGTCAGTCGCAGAACATGGTCAATTTTGATCGAACCAGGATTGACGGAATCGTGATCCAAAACGGTGACCAAAAGATCGAGATCCGACGCCGCGACAACAAATGGCGCTTGGAAACGCCTATTAAGGACCAGGCCGATGGCGCGTTAGTCGAAACTTTGTTGTCGGACTTGGAGAACTGGCAAAAGGAGGGAACCATCCCGGCCAAAGAGATCGACTCTGATAAGAGCAAGCTCACTGAGTACGGCCTTAACAATCCAAAGCTGAAACTCAAATTGCTCGGGCATGATCGGCCGCCGGAAATTTTGTTCGGCAAAGACGCTGCAATGGAAGGCAGGATGTATGTGCGGTTCCAGAACTCAAAGGAAACGTTTCTCGCCGGCCAATCGGTTAAGAAAGACATAGACAAAAAACCGGAGGAATTCCGGGACAGAAGACTGATCGACTTGAGTAACGCGCAGGTGCGCCGGGTGGTATTGAAAACGCCCGCCGGCGAAATCGAGCTGGAGAAGAAAGATACGCAGTGGGAAATCCTGAAACCGCTCCGCGCGCGCGCCGATGATCAGAAAGTTAACGACCTGATCTCGCAGGTCACGTCGGCGCGCATTGGACAATTTGTGGCCGACGACCGTGGCGACCTGCGCCCTTACGGATTAGCGGAGCCGCGCGGATCAATCACGTTATTCGATCAGGAGCAGAAAAAAGATCAGAAAGTCGAGATCGGCGAGTCCATCAAAGTTGCCGGCCGGGAGGACAAAGGGCAGATGTTGCAAATCGGCGCAATTCCAGCGAAAGAAACAGAGCAGGTGTACGTGCGGTTCGCTCCGCGCGGCTCTGTTTACACGCTGCCGAAAAAAATCGAAGAGATCCTTAACACGAAGCCGGCCGACTTACGGGACAACCATCTGGTTCGGATCGATACTAACATTCTTGATCGGATCACGATCGACGCGCCTGCCAAAACCAAAACCGTTCTCGCACGCAAAGACGGGAACTGGACAATCATAAACCGAAACAACGCGCCCGCAGATGCAGGCGGAGTCCGGCGCATGATCGACGCGCTACAAAATGAGCGGGTGATAAAATTCGTCGAAGACGTCGCTTCCAATCTGCCGAAGTACGGCCTCGATAAGCCGCAATTCCAATTGACGTTCAGTTCATTTGCTTCGGAGAACACCGCAGAAAGTAAAGCGGGCGAGCAACCGTTCGCCACAATTGCCTTTGGAAAAGACGACGGCGACAACGTTTACGCGCGCCTCACCGACGAACCATTTGTCGTGGCAGTGCGTCGCGGGTTGCTCGATCAGATTTCAGCTGATCCTCCGCGATGGCAGGATCTGTCGATCTTCAAATTTAAGCCCGAGCAGATTCATGGGATAAGTGCCACGACTGACAAAGAGCTGTCGTTAGAACGTGATCAAAACAACCATTGGCATTGGCTGAAAGGAAGCGGCGCAATCAATCAGGCCAATTTGCAATCGCTGCTCACAACCTTGTCGAACCTGTACGCGGTGCGCTGGCTCGGAACGACGACACCTCAGCAAGGGTTCGACAAACCACAACTCGCGCTCAGCTTCACGACTTCAGCCGACAAAAAGACATCATACAAACTGACGGTCGGCGCTCAAAACGATGACAGCACATTTTGCGCACGCGTGGACGGACGCGACGGCACATTTACGATCCGCGGTTCCGACTTCAATAATTTGAAATTGCCGCTTGAGACGCAAGGCACCGCGTCCCCTTCGCCAACGACGGCCCCGAGTCCGAGCGCAACGCCCTAACCAGTCATCGCTTCGTTTTTCCGCGCGGTTTTGGCGATGGAGATGGGCGAGCCGCAGAGCCGCCTGTGCGGCTCACTAATTTGCCGGAGGCGTCAAAGACAGAATAACCAGTTTGCTTGCCCGCTGAGTCGTAGCTGTAAACGATCTTGTTCAGAAGCGTGCCGTCGGCTGCGCTTTGAGCTTCTTCCAGGATGCGGCCCGCGTCGTCGTACTGGTAACGGCTCTTAAGTCGAACGCGACCATCCGGTCCGGAAACTTCTCCGGTCGAGAACCGGCCAGCGTTGTCGAGTTGATAACGAATCGTCTGACGAACTTTGCCATCCGGATCTGTTGTCGTGGAGACTGCTGTGTGCTGTGCGTTATCGAAGTTGTAAACGGTGCGTGAGCCATCTGGATGCATTGACATTGTGACTCGGACGGCGTCAGTCGGAGATTGACCGAAGGCCGTTGCGCCGCCGCAAATGAAAAGAGCGCACGCAAGCCCGGGCGCGAACCGGAAACGTTTCATGATTCGGACGAGCTTACGAATTTCGTCACGGCGGCGCAACAGAACGTTCGTGAATGCCATTGCTGGAAACAGGAAATAGCCTCGCTCCGGCTTTTCTGCGAACGACCGCGCGAGCCGCGGCACCAAATTTGATCCAAGGCAATTGAGGGGAAATGACTTAAAGATTTTTATTGACCGCCTGCTGCGGAGGTGGTTAAAGGTGGGGTCAAGTGGAGTAAAGTGGGCTACTACTCCACGCGACAATGGACGCCGATTCCCAACCCGAACGCTTCTACGCCGGAGAGTTCCGGCATTCCATTGACGAGAAGAATCGGATCACAATTCCATCGCGCTGGCGACGCGATCGTCCTGAAGATTTCATTCTTTTGCCTGAGGCGGCGCACCAATTTCTGCTGGTCATGTCGCCAAAGGAGTTCGCGAAAATGAGTTTGGCCGCGGAAACGAACGAGAAGGTTTCCGCGCGTGATCGCCGCGTGTTCCTGCGTCAGTTGCATTCTCGCGCTCAACATGCAGGCGCGGACCGGCAGGGTCGCCTCGTTTTGCCGGACGAACTTTGCCAGAAAGTTGGATTGAAAAATGAAGTCGCGCTCGTAGGCAATCGTGGGCGTTTTGAAATTTGGAATTTGCAACGCTGGAAACAGGCGCACGAAGAGGAAACGGCTACCTACCAGCATGTAGCGAAGGAGATGGGACTGTAACGTATGTTGCGCCAACACGTCATGAATCCGCTCTGGACCGAGCCGCTTGCATGGCTCGCCATCGATCCAAAAGCACCAGAGGAGTCCGCGCAGCCGGGGGAGGATTTTGTCTACCATCGTCCGGTCTTGCAGGGAGAAGTCCTTGAACTACTCAAGCCGAAAGCAGGCTTGCTCATCCTCGACGCGACGTGTGGCGGCGGCAGCCACACTGAAGCGCTTTTGGAAAGTGGCGCCGATGTTCTGGCTTTGGATCAGGATCCTGATGCAGTCCGGCACGTGACCGAGCGTCTGGCGCACCTTGGCCGGCGCATCATCGTGCGGCAGGCAAACTTCCGACACGCAGATTGTGTTCTCGACGAGTTGGGGATTCGCACCATCGGAGGCGCGCTTCTTGATCTGGGTGTTTCTTCCCGGCAACTCGAAAACGCGGAGCGCGGGTTCAGTTTCATGCGAAACGGTCCGCTGGACATGCGGATGGACCCGCGGACGAGCCTCACCGCCGCGACAATCGTCAACGATTACAGCGAAGAAAACTTGACCCGCCTCTTTCGTGAGCTTGGCGAAGAAGCGGCGGCGCGACGCATCGCCAGCATGATCGTGAAAATGCGCAAGACTTCTCCGTTTCGCGAAACGCTCCCGCTCGCGCGCACAATCGAGAAACTCGTCGGCCGCCACGGAAGACAGCATCCGGCTACTCAAGTGTTTCAAGCGCTGCGCATGGAAGTGAACGACGAGCTTGGTGCTCTGGAACAAGGCCTGCGCGTCTTAACTGCGCGACTCGACCGGGGCGGCCGCATCGCGGTGATCTCTTTCCATTCGCTGGAGGACCGGATGGTGAAAAACTTCTTTCGCGATCATAGCAAGGAATGGCTCGACAGACCCGAATGGCCTGAACCGCGGCGGAATCCCGACTACGACCTTGCGCTTGTTACGCCGAAACCCGTGGAACCGAGCGAGGAAGAACAGCGCGTGAACGCCCGATCGCGAAGCGCGAAGTTGCGCGTAGCGGAGAAGATCAAATGAACCGCTCACGTCGACGAAATTGCAATACGGTGAACGCCGCCTCACTGGCGCGCTGGATTGTGATGACGGCATTTCTCGCGCTTGCCGGGTTGGCTTATGTGTATTTGACGCTGCAACTATATCACCTTGGCGAGCGCAGAAAGGCAGTGGAGAACGAGCTCGCGTCGCTGCGCACTCAAAACGATGTCGCCGCCGGACAGATCGCGGCGCTCACTTCGCGCACGGCTTTGCAACGCCGCTTGAAAGAAGGGTACCTGAAAATGATCCCCGTTCCGGAGTCGAAGATCGTGCGGCTTACAATTCCGGCGCGATCGACCGACGAAGAGGCGATTCAACCCGTCGTGAACCCTTTAGCGCCACATGAATCCAAGTAGCCGAACCCGTTGCGCTCTGGTGTGTGCTGCTTTTATCGGCCTGTTCAGCATCTTTTCGTTTCGCTTGATTTATCTCCAGGCAATCAAGCACGACGAATACGCCGAACTCGCGGCGAAAAAAAACGTTCACCAGCAGGTCATTCACGCCGAACGCGGCATGATCCTGGACGCGAATAATGAAGTTCTCGCGCACAACATTCCTGTGGAAACAGTCGTGGCCGATGCGACGCATCTTAGCGACGTGCAAGCAACGGTTGATCTCCTGAATGTTGAGCTGGAGATCCCCTCCCAAGAACTCGCGGAAAAGTTAAACAGCGGTCGCCGCTACATCGTCATCAAGCGCGAGGTGCCCGCGGCGCGAGTAAATGGGCTGCGTGAAAAACTACGCGCCGGCAATTTGCGCGGAATCTATTTCGACCACGACGCCACGCGCATCTACCCCAACGGCTCGATGCTTTGCCATGTGATTGGGTTTACGGATTTTGATCACCACGGCGTCCAGGGCGTTGAAGCCTCAATGGAAGAATACCTGCACGGACAGGACGGCTACCGGTTCATTGAGCACAACCGCGCCGGCCAGGAGATCGTGCCTTATCGCGGGCAGGAGCGCGCGTCGCGCGACGGTTACCAGGTGCATCTGACCGTCGATCTTGGTCTCCAAAGCATTGTCGAAGAGGAAATCGAGGCGGCGATGAAGGAGTATTCTCCACAAAAGGCGACGATCATTCTGATGCGGCCGCAGACAGGCGAAATCCTGGCCATCGCCAACCGCCCGAACTTCGATTTAAACCTCCGCTCCGAGGCCAAGCCCGAACAAATGAAAAACCGGGCCATCATCGACATGATGGAACCGGGTTCTACCTTCAAGATCGTAGCTGCTGCCGCTGCTCTCAATGAACGCAAGTTGCGTCCTGATTCGGAGGTTTTTTGCGAGAACGGCCTCTGGAACTATGGTGGCTCCGCTCTGCACGATCATCGCGCGTTTGGCAATCTGAGCGTCCGCGACATTCTGATTAAGTCGAGCAACATCGGGGCAGCGAAACTTGCTCTCAGCATTGGCGACCAAAAATTTTACGAATACATCCGGCGCTTTGGATTTGGCGAGCGCACCGGAATTGAACTGCCGGGTGAGATCAATGGAGTGATTCGGCCGCCGCAAACGTGGAGCAAAATTTCCATTACGCGCATTCCGATGGGGCACGAAGTCGGCGTCACGCCATTGCAGATGACATCGGCAATGGCAACGATCGCCAACGGAGGCAAACTGGTGACACCGCGGATTATAAAATCGGTTACGGCATCGGACGGCAAAATAATCAGCTCAGTTTCGCCAGTTGTACTACGTCAGGTCATCTCTTCTGAAACGGCCAAACAAATTGGTGATGCGTTGCGCGGCGTTGTGAGCGATCAAGGAACCGCCGCCGCCGCTGCTGTTCCCGGGTTTACGATTGCCGGCAAAACCGGAACCGCGCAAAAGGTCAATCCGCACGGCGGATATGACCACGGGAAGTACGTCGTGTCATTCATCGGTTATCTGTCGGCTGATCATCCTGAGTTCGTCGGACTTGTCGTGCTGGACGATGCGCACACTAGCAAACCTGAATTGAATTACGGCGGGCTTGTTGCTGGGCCGATTTTTTCCCACGTTGCCGAGAAGGCCGCCCGCTACCTCGACCTTGAGCCGCATGAGGAGATTCGCAAAGGGATTCCCGTTCAGCGAGTCGAAAAACCAAAGCCGGCAGAGCGACTCCGCAAGCCCGTGCCGGCGGAACGAATCGCCTTAACCGATGGTTCGCGACGTTGAGTGCCTCGCCCCGGTTCGCCGTGGCGAATCCGTCTCCTGTCGGAGATGTTAAAGCTTCATGCAGCTCAAGACCCTTCTCACTGCGACTCCGGTTCGCCAAGTCTTCGGGTCAGTTGATCGCCCGGTGGAAAACATCGCGTATGACTCGCGGCGAGTGCAAAGGCACACCATGTTCGTGGCCTTGCGGGGTGAGAAAACTGATGGGCACCAATTCATCGGTCAGGCCATCGATAAAGGGGCGTCGGTGATCGTCGCTGAGCGCGAACAAAAAGATCCGCGCGTCACTTGCCTGCTTGTTGAAAACACCCGCACGGCGCTCGCCGATTTTTCAGCAACTTTTTACGGACACCCGGCACGTAAATTGAAACTCGCCGCGGTCACAGGCACAAATGGTAAGACCACGACGACATTTCTCATCAAACATATCTGCGAAAACGCCGGATCACGTTGCGGATTAATCGGAACCGTTCGATACGAGATCGGCGAGAGGATTTTGCCCGCTATTCGCACCACACCTGAATCGCTCGATTTACAAGAGCTCCTGGCGCAGATCGCCAATGCAGGTTGCAAAGCGGCAGTGATGGAAGTCTCTTCGCACGCGCTGGCCCAGGAGCGCACACGCGATATCGACTGGAACGTCGCAATTTTCACGAATTTGACGCAGGACCATCTCGATTTTCACGGCACGATGGAAAATTACTTCGAAGCCAAGGCCAAGCTCTTCACTGGACTCGCTGGCCAAAGACAAAAGAACAAACCCGTGGCGATTGTGAACATCGACGACCGTTACGGCCAACGGTTGCTCGGCAGGCTGGGTAAAAGCCTGACCATTATTACCTATGGGATGGGGGTGCGAGCGGATTTCCGCGCTTCAAACTATCGCGCCGAATTCACCGGAACATCGTACCAACTCGATGCGCGCGGCAAGAGTTACCTCGTTCGTCTTCCATTGATTGGCCGCTTCAACGTCACAAATTCGATCGCAGCGCTCGCTGCCGCGGAGGTGTTGGGAATTAACCTGCGAAGCGCGGTCCTGAGTCTTGGGAAAGCGCCGCAAGTCCCCGGACGCCTGGAACTGGTTCCTGCGAAACGACAATTTCAAGTGTTCGTGGATTACGCACACACTCCCGACGCGCTCGGCAACGTTCTGAAGACTCTGCGCGAACTCCAGCCGCATAGGTTGATTACGGTTTTTGGTTGTGGTGGCGATCGCGACCGGCAAAAGCGCCCATTAATGGCGGAGATGGCGGACCGCCTCGCCGATTACTCCATCATCACTTCTGATAATCCGCGCAAGGAAGACCCGAGCGCGATTATCGCAGAAACCGAAAAAGGCTTTCGCTCGAATCATTACGAAAAAATTGTCGATCGCACCGAGGCGATCAATCGCGCCGTTGCGCTCGCCAGCCCACGCGACATTGTGTTAATCGCAGGTAAAGGGCACGAAAATTATCAGGAGTTCGCAGATTACACCATCCCATTCGATGACATCCAGGTCGCGCGCCGCTCGATTGAAGATCATCCCGTTGAGCTCTAGTTATGAATCCGCTGACGCTTTCTCAAATCGCCCAGTTCGCCGGAGCGTCGCTTTCATGCGGTGACGGGACTGTCGTCATCAACAAGGTCAGCACCGATTCCCGCACGATTAAACCGGGTGAATTGTTCGTTGCATTACGCGGCGAAAATTTTGAAGGCCACCATTTTATCGAAGCCGGTGCAAAAGCCGGCGCCACAGGCGCGCTCGTTGATCTCAACTGGGCGGGCAATGTTCCGAACAATTTCGCACTTCTGCGTGCGACTGATACGCTGCAAGCATACCAGACGCTGGCAGCCAATTACCGGCGGTCGCTCGCGCTGAAAGTCCTCGCGATCACTGGAAGCAATGGCAAGACGAGCACGAAGGATTTCGCCGCGGCGGTGCTCGCGCGAAGATTCCGGGTCACCAAGACGGAAGGGAATTTCAACAATCACGTAGGCCTGCCACGCACAATCCTGGAAGCGACTTCCGAGGATGAAGTTGCCGTATGGGAGATCGGGATGAATCATCCCGGCGAAATCGCAGCGCTCTCGAAGATCGCCGCGCCCGATGCGGCGATCATCACAAACATCGGCGTGGCACACATCGAGTTCATGGGTTCCCGCGAGGCGATCGCCGCGGAGAAGGGAGCACTGGCCGAAGCGATCGAGACGCAGGGAACAGTGATTCTGAATGCCGACGATCCGTTCAGCGAAGGAATCGCTGCGCGCACCCGCGCAAAAGTTGTGTCCGCAGGAACGACAGGTGGAGCCGTACGCGCGATCGAAATTCGGCAGAGTGCTGACGGCTCAGAGTTCACAGTCGTCGAGGGCGCGCATCGTTGCCGGGCGCAACTTCCCGTTGCGGGTACGCACATGGTGCAGAATGCGTTGCTCGCCGTCGCCGCTGGGCGGGCATTTGGACTATCCATCGAGGAATGTGCCGCTGGCCTTGCCGCGGCGCCGCTCACCAAAGCGCGCTTGCAAATCAAGGAAATCGGTGGCGTGCAATTTCTCGACGACAGCTACAACGCCAACCCGGATTCGATGAAAGCGGCGTTGCGCACATTGGTCGAGCTTGACGCCGAGGGAAAGCGCATCGCGGTATTGGGAGAAATGCGGGAACTCGGCGCTGAATCGGAGCGCGGACACCGGGAGATCGGTGAGACCGCAGCGACGCTCGGAGTGGATCAACTGATCACCATTGGCGACGCGGCGGCACTGATTGCAGAAGGGGCGCGCACCGCCGGTTTGGACAAAGTTTCGTCCGCACGATCGACCAGCGAAGCTGCCAAGTTGCTAAGCGAAATGGCCGAGCCGGGGGATCTCGTTCTGATCAAAGGCAGTCGGGTCGCGCGCACGGAGGAAGTAATCGAGCAATTCGGTAGTCAAAATTCGGCAGTCGCGACTTCGCCATGATGTACTACCTCCATCACCTGAGTGGGCAGTTCATCGGGTTCAATGTTTTCCTGTACGTCACCTTCCGGGCCATTGCTGCAGCGGTCACCGCATTTTTGACCACACTGATTTTTGGAAATTTCATTATCGAAAAGCTCCGAGCACTGAAAGTCGAACAACCGATTCGAGGAGCGGCGGAAGTCCACCGCCTTGCCGAACTGCAAGGGGTAAAGCAAGGCACACCGACCATGGGCGGCGTGCTGGTGATTGGCGCCGTCGTTGTGTCGAGCCTCCTCTGGGCGCGTCTCGACAATAAGTTCGTCTGGCTCGCGCTGTTCAGCATGGTTTACCTCGGCGGGCTCGGGTTCGCCGATGATTATCTGAAAGTCACGAAGAAGAAATCCGAAGGGATTCACGGCCGGATTAAACTCGCTTTCCAAATTATTCTCGCGGCGATTATCACCGGCATCTTTCTCACCGATCCATTATTGGAAGTGCAGGCTCGTACGCTCTACGTGCCTTTCATCAAAACGCCGGTGATTGCGAATATGAGCTGGTTCACCTTCGTGTTTTTTGTGCTGGTCATCGTCGGCACATCGAATGCAGTGAATCTCACTGACGGGTTGGATGGTTTGGCGACCGGTTGCACCATCACCGTTGCATTTGCGTATGCCTTGCTCTGTTACGCGGCCGGCAATTTCCGCGTGGCGGAATACTTACAGGTGCCGTTTTATCCGTTCGCCGGCGAACTGACCGTTGTCTGCTCGGCGCTGATCGGCGCGGGGCTGGGCTTTCTCTGGTTCAACTGTTATCCGGCGAAAGTTTTCATGGGCGACACCGGATCGCTGGCCATCGGCGGCATGCTCGGCGTTGTCGCGATCTGTTGTAAACAGGAGCTGCTGCTGGTCGTAGTGGGTGGCGTTTTCGTAATCGAAGCCGTCTCAGTGATTTTGCAGGTGCTGAGCTTCAAACTCACCGGCAAGCGGTTTTTTGTCATGTCTCCGCTTCATCATCACTTCGAGTTAACCGGGTGGAAGGAAACGACCGTCATCGTTCGCTTCTGGATTCTTTCGATCATCTTCGCCTTGCTCGGGCTGGCCACGCTGAAACTGCGATGAACAACGGACGCTACAAAAACCAAAACGTGGCCGTGCTTGGTGCAGGGCTGAGCGGGAGCGCCGCGGCATTGCTGCTCGCGTCGGAGGGAGCACAGGTCACAGTGCTCGACAGCGCCGCAGAAAATAATTTACTGAAATCCACTCTGGATAATCTGCGCGCACACGGTGTGCGTGTTGTTTGTGGATCTGAGGCCAACCAGCATTCATCTACTTACGACTGGATGGTTTTAAGTCCGGGCATCGATCCCGTTTCTCCGTTGGCGCGCTATTTTTCCTCTCGCGGAATTGAAACGATCAGTGAGCTCGAGCTGGGTTGGCGCTTCTGCGAAATGCCAATCATCGCGGTAACAGGCACGAACGGTAAAACCACGACGACCGAACTCCTCGCTCAAATGCTGAACGCCTGCGGTCAGCAAACGATCGCTTGCGGCAACATTGGTAAACCGCTTTCTGAGGTCGCGCGGGAAAACCAGCCGTTGGACGTGCTGACGGTTGAAGTGAGCTCGTTCCAACTGGAAGCGATCCGCACATTTCGTCCGTCGATCAGCCTCTGGCTCAACTTCGCTCCCGACCACCTGGATCGTTATCGCTCCGCCGCTGAGTATCGCGCGGCTAAGCTGCGCATATTCGAAAATCAAACCGAGCAGGATGTCGCGGTCGTCAACGCTGCGGAAGCGCTTTTGCCGATTCGACCGTGCCGAATTACCTTCAGCGCTTATTCCAATCGCGCCGATTTCCGGTTATCTGACGGGGCAATCGTTTATGAAAATCAACCGGTCCTGCGCCTGGCGGACACGAAGCTGCGCGGGCTACATAACATCGAGAACCTGATGGCGACGCTCGCGGTCGGGGTTGCCCGCGGATTGTCGTTCGCACAGATGGTGCCGGCGATTCGCGATTACGAGCCTCGCCCGCACCGGTGCGAATTTGTGCGCGAACTCGATGGCGTCGAATACGTGAACGACTCCAAGGCAACCAACCTGGACGCAGTCGAAAAAGCCTTGGCCGCACAGAGCAAACCGGTGGTGCTCATCGCTGGGGGGAAGGACAAAGGATTCGCGTTCGATCCGTTGCGTTCTCTGGTGAAAGACAAAGTTAAATCAGCAGTTCTGATCGGTGAAATCGCTCAGAGCATCAGGCGCTCGTGGGACGGCGCGGTCAAATCCGAAATCGCAACTTCACTCGCCGACGCGGTTGAGCGCGCGCGCAGTCTCGCCCGTGCGGGCGACGTTGTCCTGTTCTCTCCGGGCACATCATCGTTCGACATGTTCAAAAGTTACGCCGATCGCGGCGATCAATTTCGCAAACTGGTGCAAACGCTCCCGCAATGAAACGGCTTAAAATCCCGCGCCTGTTCAACCCTAAGAAAATGCTGGCAGCGACGGCGCGCCGCGCGTCGGCGGCGTCCGCAGGAATGGACTTTGAAGGCATTCCGGAGCCAAACATGAAGTTGTCGCGGGCATTGCTGATTGTTTTGCTTCTGCACGTCGTTGCCGTGTCGGGAATCATTGCGTTCAACGCCATCAAGACGCGGGAGCGTGCATTCGTGCCGCCGACCTCGACGGAAACGGAAAACAAATCGGCTGACCTCACGGGAGCAGCAAATCACGCGGACACTGCCAATGCACGAGTTGCTGTGGCGCAAAAGGAAAACGATCGCCAACAAGACCCGAAACCTTCTCATTCGCCTGCGAAAGACGAAGAGGCGAAGACGCTTTCGTCTTCAGGAAAGACTTACGTTGTGAAGAAGGGCGATAATCCAGTCGTAATCGCAAAGAAACTGAAAGTCTCCTACAGCGGTTTGATGGCGCTCAATCACCTTGACGACCCACGCAAATTACAGATCGGGCAAAAGCTTTTAATTCCAAAGCCAGCGACGATTCCGAAAAAAACGGAGACCAAAAAAAAGAGTAAAAAATAATGCGCCGAATCCAGCGATATAAACAGGAATACTTCGCTTCGCTTAACGCTAATTATGCGTCGTAAAAGCGCCTACATACTTTTTTTAGCAGTCCTCGCACTGCTCGTCATCGGCATCGTGATGCTCTTTAGCACGAGCGCCTACGCACGCGACAGCCATGGCGACGTTTATTTTTTCATTAAACGCCAGGCGATTTGGATTGGGATTGGACTTGTCGCGTGCATTTTTGCGGCGCTCATGAACTATCAGTTCTGGCAAAAGACGTGGTGGCTTTGGTTCGCGATGGCGCTGGCCGCTCTGGCCCTTTGTTACATTCCGCACATTGGAATGCGCATCAACGGATCGCGTCGCTGGGTCGGCTACGGCCCGATTACATTTCAGCCGTCGGAATTCGCAAAGATCGCGACGATCATTTTTCTTGCCGCCTGGTTTGCGCGACGTGAAAAACCGGACGGCAACGTGTTGTCGGAATTCATTATTCCGCTTGCAATTATCAGCGTGCCGGCTGCGCTTGTGCTGGGGGAAGTCGATCTGGGAACTACAGCCTTAATCGGAACAACGGCATTTGTTGTGATGTTCATTGCCGGCACGAATCCTCTGTGGCTTGGGGGCCTCGCAGTGGCGGGCTTGGGCGGATTACTGATCGTTGCGACGCAAATCTCCGAGCGCATGGGACGGCTCTCCGCTTTTCTTCATCCGCAAAACTACAAGGACGACGCCGGCTTGCAGCAGATGCAGGCGTTGATCGCCTGGGGCAGCGGCGGGATGGACGGGCTTGGGCTGGGCAATGGTCGGCAGAAGATGCTGTATCTGCCGTACGCACATACGGATTTTATTTTTCCAATCATCGGCGAAGAGCTTGGTCTGCGGTTTAGTCTTCTGGTGGTTTTTTTGTTCGTTGTGATAATTGTTTGCGGCATCATGATTGCGCTGCACGCTCGTGATCGTTTTGGACTGCTGTTAGGCTGCGGGATTGTTTCGCTCCTCGCTCTGCAGGCAGCGGTCAACATCGGCGTGACAACGTCGCTTCTGCCTAACAAAGGACTCCCGCTGCCGTTTATCAGCTATGGGGGTTCGAACCTGGCCGCATGCATGTTTGCCATCGGCGTGTTGGTGAACATTTATCGCCAGGGCATTCTCGAGCCGCCGCCGGTGAAACGCGCCACGATGAACGCCAAAGTGACGCCGCGACTTTAATTAACCATAACTCAGATTAGCCCAACATGAACACTGTAATCGCTTGCGGAGGAACCGGTGGACACCTTTTCCCGGGCATTGCTGTGGCGGAAGTGCTGCAAAATCGCGGACACGAAGTGATGCTGTTGGTTTCCGAAAAGGACATCGACGCGCTGGCGCTTTCCGGCCGAACGAATTTCCAAGTCGAAAAATTACCGACTGTAGGGCTGCCTTCGCTATTTTCGCCGGCGTTTTTTGGGTTCACTCGCCGGTTTGTCGAAAGCTTATCACTTTGCCGGTCTATATATCGCAAGTTCAATCCGCACGCCGTTCTGGGCATGGGCGGGTTCACTTCCACCGCGCCAGTGTTGGCCGGGCGATTCCGCGGCATAGCCACATTTATTCACGAATCGAACGCCGTCCCTGGAAAAGCAAACCGTTGGACTGCGCGGGTGGTGAATGCGGTCATGCTGGGCTTCCAGGAATGCGCACCGTTTTTTCCGAAAACGCGTACCGAAGTCACCGGCACACCGGTTCGCACCGAACTGGTGCGTCTCGACCGCGCAGATTCGCGGCGGAAACTCGGATTGCAAGAGGACCTGCCCACACTGCTGGTGATGGGCGGCAGCCAGGGCGCCAGCGGAATTAATCAGGCGCTAATCAAAGCGCTGCCGTTCTTGCAAGGTGTGCCGCTCCAGGTGATCCACCTCTCCGGCGCGCGGGATGAACGCCTGGTTGGAGACAACTATCGCCGGGAAAATGTCCCTGCTTATATCGGTGCGTTTCACCATCAGATGGAGGAAGTGTACAGCGCCGCTGATCTTGTCGTTGCGCGAGCGGGCGCGGCCAGCCTGGCGGAGTTCGCCGGCTTTTCGTTGCCCGGCATCCTGATTCCATTTCCATACGCCGCGGATGATCACCAAACGCGCAATGCAGAAATCTATGCTTGCGCTGATGCGGCAATTCTTCTGAAACAGTCTGATCTCTCTGGTGAAGTGCTCGCGCGCAACATCCGCGAGCTGATGGAAAATCCGCAACGGCTACAGCAAATGGCGGCGAATTGTGCGCGTCTCGCGCCGAACGATGCAGCTGGTCGCGTGGCGAACACGATGGAAAAATATACCACTCATGAAGCTCACGTCTGAAGCAACTGCCGCGCGCGCCGATCCTCCGCACAAGAAATTTCGGCGTCGTAATACGTTTCCAGACCTGTCGCGATTTCTGACCGCCGAAAAGCATCGGATTCACCTTGTCGGTGTTGCGGGAAGCGGTATGAGCGGTCTTGCCGGCCTTCTCATCGGACTGGGACACGCAGTGAGCGGCTCGGACAAGGTTACATCGACAGAGACCGAGCGACTGCAACGGCTCGGCCTGCGCTTTCATGAACAGCATCTCGCTGAGTATGCGGACGCTGCGGACCTTGTTGTTTTTTCCTCCGCAATTAAGGACGACAATCCAATTCTCCTGGCCGCGCGCAGTTGCGGAAAACCGCTGTTCCGTCGCGCGGAAGCCGTCGCTGCAATCATGCAAGCCAAGCGCGGCATTGTGATCGCCGGAATGCATGGCAAAACAACCACTTCCGCAATGACGGCACATGTGTTTCGCGAAGGCGGACTGCATCCATCGCACTATGTGGGCGCTGAAATTCCTATTCTTGGTACGAACGCGTATTGGAACGAGCGCAGCGAATATTTCGTTGCCGAAGGCGACGAAAGCGACGGCACGTTGCGCTGCTTTCATCCCGAGCACGCACTCATTCTAAACATCGAGGAAGAACACCTCGATTTCTATCCCGATCTCGCGGCTATCGAAAAAGTGTTTGCGCAACTGATCGATCAAACCAACGGAAGCGTTTTCTACAACATTGACGATCCGAATACCGCGCGATTGTGCGGCAAGCGCAAACGCGTAGTCTCCTACGGATTTTCCGAGCAGGCGGATTACCGTGGGTCCGACGTCGAGCTGCGGAATTTTGGTTCATCCTTTTTAGTTTTTCGCCGCGGCGAGAAACTCGGGCAGGCGACCCTCAATGTTCCCGGAGAACACAACGTGCATAACGCGCTTGGAGTAATCGCGCTGGCTTCCGAGCTTTCTATTCCGTTCGACAAGATCGCGGCATCGCTTCGGAAATTCGAGCACGCGCGCCGCCGGTTCGAGATTAAATACGCGAGCGACAGATTTCTGCTCGTCGACGATTATGCGCATCATCCGACGGAAATTCGTGCCACACTTCGCGCAGCGAAATCGATAGGACGGCGGCGTCTCGTCACGATGTTTCAGCCGCACCGTTTTTCACGAACAAAAGCGCTGTGCCGCGAATTTGGCAGCGCCTTCGACGATGCGGACCGGGTTATGATCACGGATGTGTATCCTGCCAGCGAGCCCCCGATTCCCGGAATCACAGGCCGGACTATCGTCGATGAAATTGTGCGGCACGGGCACCGCGGAGTCACTTATCAGGCACGTCTGCAATCGGTGCATCGTGACGTGGGAAACATGCTCGAGGCCGGCGATCTTGTTTTAAGTCTCGGCGCCGGCAGCATCCACGAACAACTGGAGATCCTCGCCGCCGATCTCGTGATCGCCGAGAAATTAAAGACTATTGTGGGCGAAGAGGGTGAGGTCCGCCTTTACGAGCCGCTGTCGAACCATACGACGCTGCGCGTTGGCGGTCCCGCACAGTTTTGGGTCGAGCCGCGCACCGAACAGACCTTCGCGGAACTGATTCGCTTTTGCCGCGATGAACATCTGCCGCTGTTCGTCATCGGGCGAGGTTCGAATCTTCTCGTTCGCGACGGCGGCATCCGCGGGGTGGTCGTTCATCCCCGGGGCGGCGATTTCGAGAAAATCGAGGTCGACGGTTGCGAGATCACGGCAGGCGCAGGCGTAAAGTTAAGACAGGTGGCTTACGCCGCGCGTGCGGCAAACCTCGGTAGACTCGAATGGATGGAGGGAATTCCGGGCACAGTCGGAGGAGGATTGCGCATGAATGCCGGCGCGATGGGCGCGCAGACTTTCGAGAACGTAACGCGCATTCGTTATCTTGACGCCGAGGGAGATTCGCACGTGAAGAATCGCGATGAGTTGGAAGTTTTTTATCGACGGTTCCCATTGCTCGAAAAAAACTTTGCAGTTTCTGCAACCTTCTGCGGGCAATCAGCCGAGCGCGCAGCAATCGATACACGTTTGCGCGAATCGCAGGAGAAACGGCGCACGACGCAGCCGGTCGCCAAAAGCGCAGGCTGCATTTTCAAAAATCCTGCCACCATTCCAGCCGGCAAATTGGTCGACGAACTAGGGCTGAAGAACTCGCGCGTCGGAAATGCGCGCGTGTCACGGGTACACGGCAACTTTATCGTGAACGATGGCGACGCAACGGCATCGGAGGTACTTGAGTTGATTGAAGACATCAAGAGCGTCGCGCGGAATAAGCGCGGAATCGAGTTGCAGACCGAAGTGGAAATCGTGGGAGAACCGGAATGACAACACACGAGGAGTTACCGAAGAAAATTGCTGTCCTCATGGGAGGGCCAGGATCGGAGCGGGAAGTTTCGCTTGCGACCGGGCGAGGTGTGGCGAAAGCGCTTCGGTCGTTAGGCGCCGAAGTGGTGGAAATCGATGTGCGAAACGGGGATTTCCAACTGCCGAACGATGTCGATCTCGCGTTCATTACCATCCACGGAACTTTTGGTGAAGATGGCCAGATTCAGAAAATTCTGGAACGTCGCGGGATCGCATATACCGGCGATGGCGTGAGCGCGAGCGAGACCGCTTTCGACAAGATTCGCACCAAAGAAAAATTCCGGGAACACGGGGTAACGACGCCGCCATGGGAAGTGATCGATCCCGGGCAGCGCCCTACGATTACGTTGCCGATCGTCGTCAAGGCGCCACGACAAGGCTCAACCGTCGGCGTCGTCATTGTGAAAAACGAAAGCGAACTCGAATCTGCTATCGGCGAAGCGGCGAAATATAGTCGCGAATTATTGATAGAAAAATTTGTATCCGGCCGCGAGTTAACGATAGGTATTCTCGGTGACCAGGCTTTGCCCATTCTCGAAATAATCCCCAAGGGCGGCTTTTACGATTTCAATAACAAGTATCCGTTTCTCAATCCGCAGGCCGGCGGCGGAGCGGAGCACGTCTGTCCGGCAAACATTGACGCTGGAAGAACAAAGGAGATTCAGGAACTGGCGCTCCGGGCATTTCGCTCAGCTGGTCTGCAGGTGTACGCGCGTGTGGACGCAATTCTATCCGACAACGGACAGCCGTACATCTTGGAAATCAACACCATTCCCGGCATGACCGAGGCTAGCCTGCTGCCCGAGGCGGCTGCGGCAGCGGGTATCGGTTACGCAGATCTTTGCGCGCGGATCATTGCGCTTTCCCGCCTTCGCCAAGGCTGTGACGGGCAGGCGCGGGACAGAACAGAAAACAAACGATGAGTTTTCGCCAAAGAACTTCCCGAACGCGTAATCGACGACTGTCCAATGTGCGGCAACGTCGGCAGCAACACCTGCTCGATGTAAAAGTCCGATCGCGCAGAGCGACCAAGAACCGCATCCGCAGCGCGTTGGGCATGGTCTGGAAGTTGGCTTTGGTCCTGATTTTGTGCGTGGCCGGCTACGCCGGTGCGCGCGAAGCTGTAAAACGCCTTTTCTTCGAAAATCCAGATTACTACATTCAAGCAATCGAATTGCAGACCGACGGCACTCTCCAGCGTGAGCAGGTGCTAAAGGCAGCCGATCTACACGAGGGCGCAAACATCTTCAGCGTGAACTTGGCGCGCGTGCGCGATCGTATACAGGAGCTTCCCCAGGCCGATGAAGTCGAGATCGTGCGAAAATTACCCAGCGAAATCGATGTTCGCATCGTCGAACGAAAACCGGTCGCCTGGATCACCAGCGAAACGGAAATTAATGATCCATTTGCGTCGGATGCTGCGTTCTTAGTGGGCGCGCGGGGGGTTCTAATGAAACAAAAAAAATTGCTGCCCGAATATCTTGGACTGCCGCTGATCGTAGGATGCTCCAGCGAGTCGCTCGAAGCGGGAAAAACTGTCGAATCGCTCGAAGCAAAAACAGCGCTCGATTTGCTGCGTCTCACCGAGAGCAGCTTTTTGCAAACGCGGTTTCAGATTCGCGAAATCGATATCTCCAAAAATTATTGTCTCCTCGTGACCGACAAGAATCGCAGTCGCGTCATGTTTGGTTTGAACGATCTCGAAGGGCAACTGCGGCGGCTGCAAGTGTTCCTTGATTACTGTGATAACACCAAACAGGAGCTGGAAACTTTGAACCTTGTCGCGCAACGCAACATTCCCGTGACGTTTACCAATCCGGCGGCGGCTGTAATCAACGACACACTTGAGCCCGCTGTCGAGCCGCGGATCATGAAAGCAATCCCGGTGCACGCGCAGGAAAGCCGAGGTCACCAGGATTCCGGCAAACAAGAAACTAGATCCTCAGCGCCGAAATCGCGCGCTACTTCTGCGCCGGTTCCCAAAGCTAATCGTATCCAACAAAAGAAAACCGAGTAAAAAATGGCGAACAATAATCTCATGGTCGGTCTCGAGATTGGGACCTCCAAGATCTGCGTTGTCGTGGGAGAGAGCCGACCTGATGGCACGCTCAAAATCCTGGGCGTAGGCCAGGCGCCATCGCGCGGCGTGCGCAAGGGCGAGATTGTTGATTCTGAAACGGCAATGAAATGCGTGCACGAAGCAGTTGTCGATGCCGAACAAAAAAGCGACGTGATGATCAAAAGTGTTTACGTCGCTGTCGCGGGATCACATTTGCAGAGCTTTAACAATCGCGGATGCGTCATGCTGCCAGAGGACCGCGATGAAATTGATGAGCAGGATGTGGAGGACGTAAAAATTAACGCGCGCGAGGTGAGCATCCCTGCGCAAAACGCGTTCCTCCATTCTGTCATTCAACATTATCAGGTCGATGGACAGCAGGGCGTGCTGAATCCGGCCGGGATGCTCGGGCAAAAACTGGAAGCCGATTTTCATATCATCCACGGCGTACGCACACGGATTCAAAACAGCATTCGATGTGTGAAAGAACTGCCGCTGGACGTGGAAGACGTGGTTTTTAGCGGCCTGGCTTCGGCGCAGGTCGTGCTGACCCAGCATGAAAAGGATCTCGGTGCGCTGGTGATCGATATCGGCGGAGGAACGACTGATTACGTGTTGTACTCTGAAGGCGCGGTGCGACAAAGCGGTTGTCTGGCCGTGGGCGGCGACCACATCACGAATGACATCTCCATGGGTCTTCGCATCCCGATGGCGCGCGCGGAGAAGATAAAAACCGAAGAGGGCAGCTGCGTTCTCGGAAATTGTCTGCCTGGCGAGATGATTTTGCTCAAGGACGATTCCGGTTTCGCGGGGAAAGAGATCGAGCGCGAAACGCTGAATACGATCATTCACCTGCGCCTGCGCGAAGCGTTTGAGTTGCTCAAGCGCAGACTGGAAGAGGAATCGTACCTCGGCTATCTCGGCGCCGGCATTTTCATCACTGGCGGCTGCAGTCTTCTAAGCGGAATCGATCATCTCGCGTCGGAGATTTTCGAAATACCAGCCAATCTGACACACGCGCAGGCCGCATGGGGCGTAACGTCCGCAGTGGAAAATCCCCAGTTTTCAACCGCAATTGGCTTGGTCAAATTCGCGCAAGTGATGCACACCGACCGGCCACCTCGAGGGTTTAGTCGGATTCTTGGAAAACTTTTCAGCGGAAAACGATGAGAAACAATGTTGCAGGGTAGAGCTTCTCATAAATGTTGGAATTTGGAGGTGGGTGATTAAAAAAATGATTCAGCTTAACAAAAACTACAGTCTCCCGGAACGTCTGGAAGAGTTTATTCCCATCAAAATTGTCAGCGTCGGCGGAGCCGGTTTGAACGCGCTCGACCGCATCGTCCTTGACGGATTAGAGAGAGCCGATGTGGTCGCCATCAACACCGATGTGCACTCACTGACGAGTTCGGTCGCGACGCGGAAAGTGCAGCTGGGCCGTAATGTGTCGCGTGGTTTGGGTGCAGGCGGCGATCCGGATGTTGGCTATCAAGCAGCCTTGGAATCGGCCGACGAAGTTCGCGAAGCCTTGGCCGATGCGCGCGTGATTTTCATTTGCGCAGGGCTCGGTGGAGGCACGGGATCAGGTGCGGCGCCGTACATTGCACAAGCGGCCCGTGAAGCCGGCGCGCTGGTCATCGCTTTTGTGACTCTTCCATTTGGATTCGAGGGCAAGCGGCGCAATGCGCAGGCGCGCGAGGCGCTGGTGCGGCTAAGCGAGTTTGCACATGCGGTGGTCTGTTTCGAGAACGATCGAATGGGCGATCTGACTCCCCCGGAGGCGGGAATTCATCAGGCCTTCGCAATGGCGGACATGACCATCAGCCAAAGCGTGCGATCGATTGTGAACCTTATCCAGCGGCCGGGACTCATTCGCATCGGCTTCGATGACCTGATAGCCGCTTTGCGCACACGCAACAGCCGTTGCTTGTTCGCCTACGGTGAATCCGATTCGGACAATCGCGCGCATGAAGCGCTGACGCAGGCGCTGAAAAATCCGTTGATGGATCGTGGACGGATGTTGGCAGACGCAACAAACGTGCTCGTACAAGTAGCTGGCGGCCTCGGTATGACGCTCTCCGAGGTCGAAATCCTCATGCAGGAACTTGGGCGTCACGTTAGCGACCAGACGCAAATTCTGTTTGGTACAGTTGTGGATGCACGGCTCGGAGACCGATTGAGCGTCACAATCATCAGCTCGCTCTCGGCGGAAGAGGACGCAAGTTTGCTGCAAACGCCTCCCGCGCCGAGCAGTGCGTCCGCAGCGTCGCCCGTTCGAGAGCGATACCAAGCCGCAACACCGGAACCTGAAATTCAAACTGAAAAACCGATTGTCGAGGTTCCAACTCTCGAGGAAACAGTTCCGTTCGAAGAACCTGTCGCGGCCGAAGCGGTACCAGTCGCAACACCCATCTCCACCGAACCGCCCGGGATACCAACTCGTAACGGCGAGCCCGAGCCCGCGATGAGCACGCCGCAGGAAAAATCGGTCCCGTGGAAGGAAGAGAAAGCGCCCGCTGAAAAATCAGCGACACCGGCTAAGCAGGAAGTCCTGCAATTTGAACCCGTGACACGCGGTCGTTTTGAAAAAAGCGAACCGACAATCATCGAAGGCGAAGATCTCGATGTCCCGACTTACCTGCGCAAACATATCAAAGTGAAGTGACATCGCCCATAGGCGATGTCATCCCGAGCGAAGCGAGCGCAGTCGAGGGGTCCCGCAGATTTGCCTAAGCGGTTTTTCAGGCAGGATGCCCGCTCGAGAAGACAAACTTGGCCTATTTCTTCATCAGTTCGAGCACTGCCGTCGTCATCCCGATTACCCCTATGCGAATAGTCGGTTCCGGAGCAGGCGCGAACTTGCTGGAATGTAGGCTTGGTAATTCTTTTCCGGCCCGCTTGTACTCCGCGATCTTGGCCGGCTCGACCGCGCCAATGTGAAAATCGACCGCCGGAATGGAATGATCCGGCAAGCTGTATTCGGAAAAATCTTCGCCACCCATCGTTGCGTCGACAATCTCGACGTTTTCGTTACCTAACGACTTTTTCCAGATGGCAACGAGCCGCTTGGTCAGATCGGGGTTGTTGTAAGTCGCGGGGCAAAATAGATCTTTCAATACGCTGACAACGGGCGCTCGCTCTTGCGGGACTCCGCCAGCGGCGGCGATTCCTTTGGCGATCCTCTCAATCGCGGCCAACACCCGCTCGCGCGTCTCCGCTTTGTAGGTGCGCACGGTCAACTGCATTTTCACTTCGTCCGGAATGATGTTGTGCTTTGTCCCGCCATGAATTGAACCAACGGTAACAACGATCGGATCGAGCGGATTATTTTCGCGGCTTGCGATGGTCTGCCAGTCGTTGATCATTTCCGCCGCGAGCACGATCGGGTCCTTCGTCTTGTGCGGATACGCGCCATGTCCGCCCACACCTCGGACGGTGACATCAACGGAATCGACATTCGCGTAGGTGTAGCCTTCTGTTACCCCTATGCGGCCGGTTTCCAGATCGGCCTTGTCGTGAAAACCGAGTGCAAAATTCGGCTTACCGAATTTTTGATAAAGTCCGTCGCCGAGCAGCGCGCGCGCTCCATTGCCGGTCTCCTCCGCTGGTTGCGCGACGAACAGGATCGTGCCGTGCCATTGATCTTTTAACTTTCCGAGCGCGCGCGCGGTGCCGATGAACGCCGCAACGTGTGCGTCATGTCCGCAGGCGTGCATTACATGGACGTCCTTACCCTCATCGTTTTTGGCGACGGCCTTGCTGGCGTATGGCAGACCAGTGTCTTCTTCTACAGGCAACGCATCCATGTCCGTGCGCACAAGCACCATTGGCCCGTCGCCATTCTTCATCATTCCAACCACTCCGTAAGCCTTGAGCTTGGAGTTTTCATATTTTCCGACATGCTCGGTGACCTGGCAGCCCGCCGCGCGCAATTCTTTCGCGACTAATCCTGCGGTTCGCTCCTCATGTCCGGATAATTCCGGGTGACTGTGAATGTCTTTGTAGATCCCAAGCAAAGAAGGAAGCTCAGCGTCAGCGAGCGATTGCGGCATTTGCTGCGCCAAAATGAGAGGCGCAATCCACATCGACAGCAACAAAATCAACAACGAACAAATCTTCATTCCGGATTTATATCCACAGATCTCGCAGATTGCATTCTTTTGTCATTCCGAGCGAAGGCGGGATATCTCTGGATGTTAGCGATTAAGAGATTCCTCGACTTCGCTGGGAATGACAGAAAGTTTGTTTCACAATGGAATTTGAGAAGAACACGCTGCTCTTCGGCGCGGACCCGACGCCGCGAATCGTCGCCGTTGAACTGGGCGAAACCGGCACCGTGCGTGTGCATCGCCGGGAAACTGATGGTTCGACCGTCACCGACGTAGAGCCATTTCATCCATTTGTCTGGGCCGACTCAGACGTTGTCGATCTTGGCATCGAGACGGAAAAACTTCGCGGCGATTTGAAGTACGGCTGGCTGATCACAGTCGATAGCTGGAAGGAATTGATTGCGCTTCGCAACGGACTCAAAAACGCCGGCCGCGATTTCTTCGCATTTACCGATCCGATTCAGCATTATCTAACTGCAACTGGACGTACGTTGTTCAAGGATTTGGCACTTGAGGAACTCAAGCGAATTCAGCTCGAAGTGCTTTCTGTAGTCCCGACGAGTCGGGATGACCCCGGTAACGATCACGTGATGAGCATCGCGCTGTCGGACAACACCGGCTGGCAAGAATTGATCATCGTCGATCCGAACAACGTAGAAGAATCCGAGAGAAACGCGCTCAAGCGACTCACGGCACTCGTCAAAGAACGCGATCCGGATGTAATCGAAGGCCACGATCTATTCCGCGTGCATCTGCCGCTGCTCGTCGCCCGCGCGAAGAAGCTGAAGACAAAACTTGATTGGGGACGAAGCGGCGGCTTTCTTCGCTCGCGTCCGTCACGGCTGCAAATTGCGGAGAAGACCATCGATTACCCGAAGTTCACGATCGATGGTCGCCATTTCGTCGACACATTTTTGCTGGCGCAATTTTACGACGTCGGCATGCGTTCTCTCGCAGGGTTCGAACGGACAGATGTCGCCCGACACTTCGATCTCTGCGACAGCGAACAGGTTTCAGGACTTACCGGGAAGGAATTGGAACGTGCGTACCTGAGCGATTCGGAAATGTTCCAGCGACGCGCGCTATGTGGTGTTCGGGAAACGCGCGCTTTATCGGATCTGCTGAGTCCGAGCTACTTCATTCAGTCGCAAATTTTTCCTTACAATTACCAAGACGTCGTCGTTCGCGGCAACGCCACGCGTATCAACGCACTGTTTTTGCGCGAATATTTTCGGCAACGCCACTCCATTCCCGAACTGCCGATGCCGCGCGCATTCGAAGGCGGTTACACCGACATCTTCTTCACCGGTGTGGCGCGCAACGTCTGGCATTGCGACGTGGCTTCGCTTTATCCGTCTATCATGTTGCAGTTCGACTGCTTCCCGGCGACGGATGAGTTGCAAATCTTTCGGCATTTACTTACCGATCTCCGTAACTTCCGGCTCGAAGCCAAAGCAAGGATGCGGGCGGAACGAGATCCCGCGAAACAACATCACCTCCAGGCGTTGCAAAACACCTTCAAGATTCTGCTCAACAGCTTCTACGGTTACCTTGGATTCGCTCAGGGACATTTCGCGGACTTCGACGCCGCCGCGCGTGTGACGCAAATCGGACGCGATCTGCTGAAGAAAATGATCGACTGGCTTAACGCACGTGGAGCGCAGGTGATTGAGGTCGACACCGACGGAATTTATTTCGTGCCGCCCGAGAAGATCGACATTGACGACTTTCAAAAAGATTTGGCGAAAGAATTGCCGGCCGGGATTGACGTCGAAATCGACGAACAGTTCGACGCGATGCTGAGTTATAAAGCGAAAAATTACGCGCTTCTCACAAAAGACAGCGACGTCATCATCAAAGGCGGCGCGCTGAAGTCCCGTGGACTCGAAAAATTCCAGCGCGTTTTTATGGAGGAAATGATCAAGATGATCATGCAGGGCAAATCGGAAGCGATTGCCGATCTTCGGAACGAATTCGGGAGAAAGATCCGTAATCGCGAATGGCACATCGACATGCTCATGAAGACCGACACGCTCCAGGATTCACTCGACAAATATCGGGCCAAGATAGCTGGCTCAGCGCGTAATCGCGCCGCCGCCTACGAGCTCGC